>NZ_JBFAJD010000007.1:0-298163 GCF_040655035.1 Streptomyces sp. NPDC050549 | reverse complement strand
TCTGGAAAGCGCCGGCCGCCTCGGCGGGAGTCGCGTCGGCCGCGGTCCCGGCCTCGTGGCCGTTGACGTACAGCCGCGCCTTTCCGGTCTCGGGGCCGCCGTGCCCAGGCCCTCGTTGACGTACGACAGGAACTGGCGCGGTGTCGGGGCGTCGGTGACGACCTCGTCCGGCAGTGAGATGCCGTACTCCTGCTCTATGCGTCCGGAGACCTCCAGCATTGCGAGGGAGTCGTAGCCGAGGTCGGTGAAGGTGAGGTCCAGGACGTCGCTGTCCAGGTTCACCCCCTCCGCCTCGCCGGCGCACTCGCGCAGCAGCGCGGTCAGCTGCTCAAGGGATATCTCTGCCATGGGACACCTCTCCAAGGTCGAAGTGCTTCGGGGTGGTTCGGATGCTGCACAGGTCGGCGGGCAGGCTGCGCCGAGGCCGTCAGCCGTGTTGGGCGGGGGTGCTCTGGCCCTCCCCGGTCACCACCGTCGCGGCGTTGAACCCGCCGTGGCCGCGGGCGAGTACGAGGGCGGCGCGCACCCGGCCGGGACGTGGGGCGGTGACCAGGTCGACGGGACAGTCCTCGGCGGGCCGCTCCACATGCACCGTCGGTGGGATCAGTCCCTCGTGGACCGACAGCAGCGCCGCCGCCAGGTCCAGGGCCGCTCCGCCCGCCAGCAGTCGGCCGGTCATCGTCTTCGGGACGGTCACCGGAACGCCCCGCGGCCCGAAGACGCGGGACAGCGCGTCGGCCTCCTGCCGGTCGAGGTCCCGCACCCCGGCGCCGTCGGCGAACACCACGTCGATGTCGCCGGGGCCGAGCCCGGCGTCGTCCAGGGCGAGTTCGACCGCGCGGCGCAGTCCGGGCTCGCCGTCCGCGTCCGGAGCCGGGTCGAACGTGGTGGCGTACCCGGCGAGTTCGCCGTACACCCGGGCGCCTCGCGCACTGGCCGCCGCGGCGTCCTCCAGGATCAGGATCGCCCCGCCTTCACCGGCCACATGCCCGCGGGCGGCACCGGCGAACGGGAGGTACGCGTGCTCCGGTTCGTCGGCGGTGCTCATCCGGCCGCTCGCCAGGTGCCCCATCCAGCCCCAGGGACACACGGCCCCGTCCACTCCGCCCGTCACCATCAGCAGGCTGCCCCTGCGCAGTTGGCGGCGGGCCTGGGCCACCACGTCGAGACCACCCGCCTGCTCGGTGACCAGAACTCCGCTGGGCCCGCGCAGACCGTTGCGGATGGAGATCTGGCCGGTGTTGACGGCGTAGAACCAGGCGAACGACTGATAGGCGCTGACGAACTGACCGCCCTTGCTCCACAGCGCCTGCAGCTCCCGCTGGCCGAACTCGAACCCGCCGGCCGACGCCGCTGTGACCACGCCGGCGGCGAACTCCGGCAGTTGGCCCGGGTCCACCTCGGCGTCGGCCAGCGCCTCGTCGGCGGCGGTCAGGGCGAGCCGGGTCATGTGGTCGGTCTGCGGCAGCAGCCTGTTGGGGAGGTGCTGCTCGGGCTCGTAGCGGGGCACCTCGCCGGCGAGCGTCGCCGCATAGCCCGAGGCGTCGAAGCGGGACACCGGGCGGATACCGTGCTCACCCGCCAGCGTGGCCCGCCACCATGCGGCGGTGCCCAGCCCGTTGGGCGCCGTGACACCGATGCCGGTGAAGACGGGGGCCGCAGGGCTGCTCATACGGTCCTCCGATCCGGCCGGGTGAGCACCATGGCGCTCTGGAATCCGCCGAAACCGCTGCCGGTCGTGAGGACCGTGTCGACCCGCGCCTCACGCGCCGTCAGGGGCGTGTAGTCCAGGTCGCACTCCGGATCCGGCTCGTGCAGGTTCGCGGTCGGGGGGATCACGCCGTGCTCGATGGCCAGGGCGCAGGCGGCGATCTCCAGGGCACCGATGGCGCCCAGCGAATGACCGATCATCGACTTCACGGAGCTGATCGGAACGTCGTGCGCGTGCTCGCCCAGGCTGCGCTTGAACGCGGCGGTCTCGTGCCGGTCGTTCTGCTTGGTGCCCGAGCCGTGGGCGTTGACGTAGCCGATGTCGGTGGGGGTGGTCCGGGCGTCGTCGAGGGCGGCGCGGATCGCCTCCGCCATCTCGGCGCCGTCCGCGCGCAGCCCCGTCATGTGATATGCGTTGCTGCGCGAGGCGAACCCGGCTATCTCGGCGTACACATGGGCCCCGCGGGCCCGGGCCTGCCCGAGCTCCTCCAGGACGAACACGGCCGCGCCCTCGCCCAGTACGAATCCGTTGCGGGTCCGGTCGAAGGGGCGCGAGGCATGGGCCGCGTCGTCGTTGCGCGGTGTGGTCGCCTTGATCGCGTCGAAGCAGGCGACGGAGATGGGTGAGATGGGAGCGTCCGTGGCCCCGGCCACCATGACGTCCGCGCTGCCCTCCCTGATGATCTCCACCGCGTGCCCCACCGAGTCGAGCCCGGAGGTGCAGCCGGTGGAGACCAGGGCGGTGGGGCCCTGCGCGTCGACCGCCCAGGCCACCTCCCTGGCGAAGGAACTCGGCACGAAGTAGTCGAACAGGTGGGGAACGGCGTAGGAGTGGTCGACCAGCCAGCCGGTACCCCCGTTGCTGACCACCGCGTATTCCTTGTCCAGGCCCATGGTGGCACCGACGGCGCTGCCGATCGTGACGCCGGTGCGGTGCGGGTCCCGCTGGGCGGGCTCCAGTCCGCTGTCCGCCACCGCCTCGCGGGCGGCAACGACGGCGAACTGCGCGGCGCGGTCCATGCGCCGGATCTCCTGGGGTCGCAGGCCGGAGGCGACCGGGTCGAAGTCGACCTCGGCGGCCACCCGGGAGCGGAACGAGGACGCGTCGAACAGCGAGATGGCGCGGGTGGCCGTGCGCCCCTCGGTCATCAGTGACCAGAACGGCTTGGTCCCGCCGCTCCCGCCGGGGGCGACGACCCCGATTCCGGTGACTGCCACACGCCTGCTCATCGGGGGCCGCCCACCCCTCCCGCCGCACGGCGGGTCTCCGGACGGGAGTGGCGGGAGCGCTGTGTGTGCACGGTACGTCCTCTCTGCTGGGTCGTTCCTGCGACCTCGGCGCCCCTACCGCCGGCGCCCTGCTGTCACCCGACCATGAGCCGGTGCCCTCAAACCCCGCTCGACCCGCGGCGGAGTCCGGCCCGCGCGGCTCACTCGTCCACGAGTGCCACCGCGCGGGCCCAGCCGGCACCCGCGTTCCTGATCTTCACGGGGAAGCAGCAGACCTGGAAGCCGGTCGGCCCCGGCAGGTCCTCCAGATGGGCCAGCCGCTCGATCTGGCAGTACTCGGTGCGCCGTCCGGCGAAGTGCGCCGGCCACAGGACGGAGGTGTCGCCGCTCTCCTGATAGCGGCGGATCATGTCGGTGAAGGGCGCGTCGAGACTCCAGGCGTCGGTACCGATGACCCGGACGCCGAGGTCCAGCAGGAACTCGGTGGCGGGCCCGTCGAGGCCGGCGAACTCGGTGAAGTAGCTGAGGGTTCCGGCGTGCCGCGCGGCGCCGGTGCGCAGCAGCACTATGTCCAGCGGCTCGGGCTCGCGGCCGACGCGGTCGAGTTCGGCCTTGATCCGGTCGCAGCCGATCACGCCCGTGCCTACGTCGGAGACGTCGAGGAGCATGCCCGGCCGCAGGAACCACTCCAGCGGCATCCGGTCGATGTGCCGGGGGATCCCGTACGTCGCCTTCGAGCCGTAGTGCGAGGGCGCGTCGACGTGGGTGCCGGTGTGGCTGGTCAGGGTCAGCGTGTCCAGGGAGAGCAGTTCGCCGTCGGGCAGGTCGGTCGGGTCGAAGTCGAGCCCGAAGTGCTGTTTCATCTCCTCGCTCATGTGGCGGGCGCCCTCGGCGGGGGACATGATCTCGTGGCGGACGGGGTCGGGTTCCCACCCGTCGGCGTCGATCGGGGAGGACAGGTCGATGATGCGCACGGTGCTCTCCGGTCTGACAGAGGAGGGGCCCGCCCGGCGGGCGGACCATGTCGCCGTCACTGTGCGCCACCGGCCTCGAACCCGGATCGAGGCGGACGTGCTCTTTATTGAGCGGCGGTCGACCGTCGGAAGTGCGTAACCTAGTCAAGGTTGATTACTTGAGTGTCGAAGTACGACAACCGGGAGGGGAACCAGTCGATGTCGGCGATCCGGCTCCTCGTCCTGGGTGCCGTACGGCAGCACGGCCGCGCACACGGCTACCAGGTGCGGGGCGACCTCGAGTACTGGGGCGCCCACGAGTGGTCCAACGCCAAGCCCGGGTCCGTCTACCACGCTCTGAAGCAGATGGCCCGGCAGGGACTGCTGCACGCGCACGAGACCGCGGCGTCCACCGCGGGCGGCCCGCCGCGCACCGAGTACGAGATCACGCGGCGGGGCGCCGAGGAGTTCCTGTCCCTGCTGCGCGCCTCTTTGCGGGCGTACGACCGGCGGCCGGACGTCCTCACGGCCGCCCTCGGCTTCCTCGTCGAGCTGCCGCGCGAGGAGGCGGTCGGCCTGCTCAGGGAGCGGCTGCACGGTCTTGAGAAGTGGCACGCCACCGTCATGGCCCGCTACATGCCCGAGGAGGGTCCCGCCGTGCTGGGTCATATCGGCGAGGTGATGAACCTGTGGCTGTGCTCGGCGGAATCGGAGGCCGTGTGGTGCCGGGGCCTGATCGAGCGGATGGAGGGCGGTGCCTACACGTTCACCGGTGAGGGCGAGCCCTTCGTGGGCGTGCTCAGGGAGGGCCAGGAGAACCCGTACGCCACAGGGGAATGGCACCCGGAGGATGATCGATGACGGTAAGCGTTCCGGGAAATCGAAAGGCTCCCGTCACGGCCTCGACGTATTTTTCGATCCAGTCGTCCGAGAATCCCTTCGAGGTATCGGTTCCGCAAAATTGACCAATTTCTGGAAAATTCGCGCGGCCGCATGAATGCACTCGGTCCCACGTACCTGAATCTCGGTTCCTGTCGCATTGGGGGAAGTACATGATACGGGTATTGCTCGCCGATGATGAGCACCTGATACGGGGAGCCCTGAGGGCCCTGTTGAGTGCGGAGGTCGGACTCGGCGTCGTCGCGGACACCGGGAGAGGGAGCGCGGTGCTGCCCCTGTCGCTCGAACACCGTCCCGACGTCGCCGTACTGGACGTGATGCTGCCGGACATGACCGGCCTGGACGCGGCCGAACAACTGCGGGAACACCTCCCGTCCTGCCGGATCCTGCTGCTCACCAGCCTCGGCATGCCCGGTACGGTGCGGCAGGCGATGGAGCACCGGATCGAGGGCTATCTGCTGAAGGACGCCCCGCCCGGCGAGCTCGCCGACGCGATCCGCAAGGTGGCCGGCGGCCAGCGGGTCATCGCACCCGAACTGATGATGGCCGCCTGGGAGAGCCGCTCCAACCCGCTCACGCACCGGGAGACGGAGATCCTCCACTGGGCTTCCGAGGGGCGCAGCGTGCGGGACGTCGCCGACGCGGCGCGGTTGTCGCCCGGCACCGTCCGCAACCACCTGAGCAGCATCATCACGAAGCTCGGGGCACGCAGCCGTCTCGATGCGGTTCGCATCGCCCGGGAAGCGGGCTGGCTGCTGTGAGAGCCGTGGCGTGCCGGTCCACCGGGCACACCACGCTGAGCAGGAACCAGCCCTCGGGCGTCACGGCCGTCGTACATGATCCGCCGACGGTGTTCGCCCGGACGGAGAGATTGCTCAGTCCCCGCCGCCGCGAGGACACCGGGCGCTCCCGCGGCACGCCGTTGTTGGCCACGTCCAGGACCACGTAGCCGTTCTCGCGGCGCACCGAGATCCGGCAGTGCTCCGCCCTGCTGTGCCGCAGCAGGTTCGTCACCGCTTCCCGCAGCACCGACGCGAGCACGTTCTCGACCTCGACCGGCAGCCGGCACCGCTCCCGGCGGATCGTCACTTCCACACCCACCGCGGCCAACGCGGCGTGGACCTGCTCCAGCTCGTCGGAGAGCGACAGCGCCTGGATCCGGTGGGCCAGCGACCGGAGATCGGTCAGGGCGTCCCGGGTGAGTGCGATGGCGTCACGCAGCTCGGCGTGGGCGCGCTCGTCCCGCCCGTCCAGGCGCCGCACGGCAAGCTCGCCGCGCAGGGTGGCCATGGTGAGTCGGCTCGCCACCAGGTCGTGCAGGTCGCGCGCGATGCGCATCCGCTCCTGGTGGGTGGCGGCCCGCACCTCGATGTCTCGCGCACGGTCCATCCGCCGCAGCCGCCGGGCCATGCGCAGGAACGCCATCGCCCCGAGGGCCACGGCGCCGGTCGCCACGGCGACGGAGGCGGCCTGGTAGAGCGTCGGCCCGCCGTGCGGCAACGTCGGCCAGGTGGCCGTCCTGAGCACGGTGAACGCCGCGGTGAGGGCGGAACCGCCGATCATCGCGGCCGACCCGGCCGCGAATCCGGCCACGGCGGGCCACTCGACGCCCCAGGCCAGCACGGGCAGACAGGAAAGAGCCGCCTGCGCGGTCAGCCCGGTCCAGCACCAGCGCCGCCACACCTCTGCGGAGCTGTGCAGCGTGTGGAGGGCCTGCAGGGTCGTCGCCGGTGGCCGGAACGCGGCCCAGGCCACCAGCGCGGTGACCGGGGCAGTCGTGCCGAGCAGTGCGGACAGGCCGATCAGGACCACTCCGCACTGCAGTGCAGCGGTGACGAGTACCGCCTTCCATACGGCTGCGGATTCCGCGTCCAAGCCTTGCACAAGTCTCCCCGTCCATACGTCCATCACCGTTACGGACAATATTGAACGAGTTGTCAGTGCCGCGTACATACACCCCATGGCCAAATCCCGTGGTGACCCGGAGAGAGGGCTCACCGGGGATTTTGTCAGGCCGTGAAGGACGGGCAGTTTCCGGTGGCGGTCGTGGGGGTAGAAATACGCGCTTCCGTTTGGGGTCCAGGGCGAGAGTCCCAAAGTCTCCATTCACGGGCGGTCGTGACCTACTGATATTGCATTCTCATTGCGAGGATCTCCGTCGCGTCTGATGTGGACTTCGCCGGCGACAGGTCGCCGTCCTTCCGATCCGGGAGGCGTTGCACGGCCGGTGCGAAAGGAAGCCGAACCGGACCCGACAGCTTGGCCGGGAAACGCGGTTGGCCGACGGCGGGTCGCCGATGCGGCCGAGGGTCGCGCCCACCCTCTAGCCCTCGGCTGCCGCTCGTTCCTTGGCGGCCTCCTGTGCACCGGCCTTCGCGCGCAGCGGCACCGGCTTCCAGCAGGCCAGGACGACGAGACCGATTGCGGCGAGACCCGCCGCGACGAGGAAGACAGTGCCCATCGATTCGGCGAATGCCTGCCTGAGCGGGTAGGAGACGGAATCAGGCAGCGTCTGCAGTACGGAGGTGTTGTGCACCACGTCCTGCGCCGCGCCGGTGTTCCCGGAGTTCAGCGCCGTGACGAGCTGCCGGGCCGAGCGGTCGGTCGTCTCGTTCGCGGCCCGGGCCAGTTCCTGACGGAAGGCAGGGTGCTGGACTGCGGAGTTCACACGGTGCGCGATGGCCGTCGGTGCGAGGGCGAACCAGATCGAGAGCAGCACCGCCACGCCTGCGGTGCCCCCGATCTGCCGGAAGAACGTGGCAGCCGCCGTGGAGACGCCCAGGTCCCGGGCCGGAAGGATGTTCTGCATCACCAGGGTGATCGGCTGGCTGAAGCAGCCGATGCCGAGCCCGAACGCGAAGGTCACCGGCAGCAGCACCAGCAGGTTCTCCGTCCCTGCGACGGCGTACAGGAGAAACATGCTGAGCATCGTGACGATCGCGGAGACAAGCGAATGCACACGGTACTGACCGGTGCGGGAGATGATCTGACCCGACGTCAGCGCGCCCGCGATGGTACCGGTGATCATCGGCAGGAGCAGGACGCCGGCCCGGGTCGGTCCGGCGCCGAGCACCACCTGGAAGTACTGCGGCACCAGGCTGAACGGGGCGAGCACCAGCGCGCCGAGGATGAAGGCGAGAACGGTGCCCTGGGAGAACCGTGGATTCCGGAAGATGCGCAGCGGCAGCAACGCGTTCTCGGTCATCCGCTTCTCG
Organism: Streptomyces sp. NPDC050549; assembly: GCF_040655035.1. Lineage (NCBI taxonomy): Bacteria > Bacillati > Actinomycetota > Actinomycetes > Kitasatosporales > Streptomycetaceae > Streptomyces > Streptomyces sp. NPDC050549. Next base: position 290,155 of record NZ_JBFAJD010000007.1, on the reverse strand, counting down.
ATCCAGAGGAAGGCGAGGGTGCCCACGCCGAACACCAGGAAGCAGGTGACGGACCGGACTGATCCCCAGCCCCACTCCTGGCCGAACTGGGCGACGACGAGTGCCGGGGCCAATGTGACGGTGAGGACCATGCCGCCGGTCCAGTCGATGCGCACGCCGTCGCGGCGCGCCTGCTGGATGTTCAGGACCTTGTACACCACGGCCATGGCCACGAGACCGAGCGGCACGTTGATCAGGAAGGCCCAGCGCCAGCCGGTGATGCCGGCGATGGTGTGCGAGTTCGAGAGGAAACCACCGATGAGCGGTCCGAGGACACTCGAGCCGGTGAACACGGCCAGGAAGTAGCCCTGGTACCGGGCGCGTTCCCGGGGTGCGACGATCTCTCCGAGGATGGTGAACGCCAGCACGCTCAGTCCACCCGCGCCTATGCCCTGCACGGCCCGGAAGACCGCGAGTTGGTACATCGACGTCGCACACGCGCAGGCGACCGAGCCGGCCATGAAGACCGAGACGGCGAACAGATAGGACGGCTTGCGCCCGAAGACGCCGGACAGCTTGCCGTAGAACGGCGTGACAATCGTCGAGGTGACCAGATATGCGGTGGTGACCCATGCCTGCTGCGAGTAGCCCCCGAAGTCGTCGGCGATGACGCGGATCGAGGTCGCGACGACCGTCTGTTCCATCGCGATCAGGAAGATGCCCATGAGCAGGCCGGACACGATGTACAGGATCTGCCGATGGGTCAACGCGGCCGGTTGTGACTCGGAGTTCTGGACGGCGGTGCGGTCAGCCATGGTGCAACTCTCTTCAGGTCGAGCGCGGTTGGACTGTGTGAGTCGGCCGCCGGCGATCCCGGTCGACTGCGCGCAGTCGGCGGTCGGCGTGGCCAGTCCCGCTCCCCTCCGGCATCCGGCATCCGGCATCCGGCATCCGGCATCCGGCATCCGAGGAGCATCCGTTTGCTTCACCGGTGCCGGGGCGGCTCCCGGCCCCGGAGATCGACGCCGGATCCGCTCCTCCAGAAGAGGGAGCGGATCCGGCGTCGGGTCAGACGCGCTCGTAGAAGCCGTCGAGGCGACCGCGTGCGAGTACGTCGACGGCGGCGGCCAGCACGTCGCGCGGCTTGGCGGAGTCCGGCACGGTGTTGCTCTTTCCGACCTTCAACGGGGCGGCCAGCGCGAAGAGTTGGAAGACGTAACGGTGCGGGCCGTGGCCCTTGATCGGTGCCGGCCCGAGGTAGCCGCGGCGCGAGCCGGAACTCAGCAGACGCACACCGTCGACGGGGTTCTCGGCGGCGAGATCACCCTGGGCGAGTCCGGTCACCGAGGGGTCGAGCAAGGCGATGCCGTGGTTGTACGGCAAGGCCGTCGGCGCATCGGGATCCTCGATGACCAGCAGCAGCTGTGCCGTGCCGGCGGGGACCGCGTCCCACGTCAGAGCCGGTGACAGATCCTTGCCGCCCAGCCGCTTCCCGGCGTGGACGGTCGGGATCGTCGCCTCGTTCGCGAAGTCGGGACTGCTCAGCGCGAACGTTTTCCTGCTTGCCAGGTTCGGTGAGTTCCAGGCGAGGCCGTCCTGCCCCGCTCGCTTGTTCTTCAGTAATTTGCCCATGACTGCCATGTGTTTCTCTCTTGTTCGTGACGATTGCCAGGTGGGGTCAGAGCCGCCGGGCGGCGGCGGAGGCGAGCAGGGGTTCGGCGAAACGGCAGATCTCCTCGGCGCCGTCGAACTCCTGGGTGGTCGGTTCGTCCCACTCGGATCTGATGGGCGCCCCCGGCCAGTTGTGGCCGCCGCCGAACACGGTCCAGGCGACGACCTGGGTGCCCCCGACACCGCCCTCGGCGAGGGCGCGGCTGGAGAGCTCCGTGGTTCGGGTCTCGGCCGCTTCGGGCAGGCACCGGTTCGTGGCCCGCCAGTGCTCGGCCGTTTCGTGGAGCGACAGTGCTCGGCCGTTTCGTGGAGCGACAGTGTTCGGCCGCGCAGGCGGCCCCTGGGTCCGCGGCGTCGGGAGTGTCCGGGGCCGATCGGTGAGATCAGGTCCGCCGTGCCGTGGATCAGCAACGCGGACACGGCGTGCGTCGGCCGAGTGTCGAGCAGGGCCGCGGGCAGCCCCCCGGCTATGGCCGCCACGACCGCCACCCGGTCGCCCGCCTCCAGCGCCAACCGGTGGGCCATGAACGCGCCGTTGGACATTCCCGCCACCACCGCCCGATCGGCCGGGGTGCCGTACCGGTCGGCCGACCAGTCGATGATCGTTCGGAGGAAGGCCACGTCGTCCACACCCGTCGCGTCGGACCCCGTGACACCGCGGCCGTCGGCCCAGCCCCCACCGAGACCGTCCGGGTAGACGACCGCGAAACCCCACACGTCGGACTGCCTGTCGAACGTCGTCCACTCGCGCATGACCTGGCCGGTGACGTTCCACTGGTTGCCGTGCAGCACGAGCACCAGCGACATCGGCCGGTCCTCCGACGCCGTGTGCGGCAGCCGGATCGTGAAGCGGCGGTACCTCCCGCCGATCCTCAACTCACAGGCGACCAGGTCGCCATCGCCCAACATGTGTGATACCCCCAGATACCAGGACGGTGCCGCCGATTCCCGACGGGACGCCGTGACCGGCCTGGATTCTTATACACCGGAACCGCGATGACTCGCACAGGCAGATAACGGGCATATCGATTGCCAGGGTGTTGCCGTGAGCAAACGATCGAGCACGTCGCGCGCTCCCGTCGGGCCGCCCCAACCGGCGGCTTTACCCGCGCTCGACGCATCCTCGAGCCCAGCCATAGTCGGCATGGCGAGGATCGGGCCCACTGGACCATGTCCTTCGCCAGGTCGAGAGGGTGCCCTGTGACGGATACGCGACTTCCGTTGGCCGAAATCAAAGTCCTCGACGTGTCCACTCTGCTCGCCGGGCCTTTTGCCGCCCGGCTGCTGGCCGACTTCGGTGCCGAGGTGATCAAGGTCGAGCACCCGTCGGGCGACCCGTTCCGCAGGTTCGGCCGGTCGCGGGACGGCGTCCCGCTGTGGTGGAAGGTTTTCAATCGCAACAAGAAAAGTGTGGTGCTCGACCTCGCCGACAGCGAAGACGCGGCACAGTTCCTGGAGTTGGCGGCCGGTGCCGATGTCGTCATCGAGAGTTTCCGGCCCGGCACGCTGGAACGGTGGGGGCTGGGCCCGGAGTTGCTCACCGAGACCAACCCGCGGTTGGTCCTCACCCGGGTCACCGCGTTCGGCCAGGACGGGCCGTACCGGGACCGGCCGGGTTTCGGCACGCTCGCCGAGGCGATGAGCGGCCTGGCGGCCATGTCCGGCGAACCGGACGGACCGCCCCTGCTTCCCCCGTTCCCGCTGGGCGACGCCATCGCCGGCCTGCACGCCGCCTGCGCGACTCTGATCGCACTGCGCGCCCGTGACCTGCTGGGCCATGGACAGACCGCGGACGTCGCGATCACCGAGACCCTGATCAGCTCCCTGGGCGCCCAGCTCACCGAGTACGACCAACTCGGCGTCAAGCCCGCCCGGTTGGGCAACCGGTCGAACAACAACGCGCCGCGTGGCGTGTACCGGTGCCGGGACGGCCGGTGGGTGGCGGTGTCGGCACCGGCGGTGTCGGTGGCCGAGCGGGTCATGCGCCTGGTGGGCCGGCCCGAGCTGTGCGACGAGCCGTGGTTCGCACAGGGCTCCGGCCGCGCCGAGCACCGCGAGACCATCGACGAGGCGGTTCAGCTCTGGGTCTCGGTGCACGACCGCGACGCCGTACTGGCCGAGTTCGAGCGGGCCCAGGCGGCGGTGGCGCCCATCTACGAGGTCGACGACATCGCCGAGGACCCGCAGTTCCAGGCGCGGTCGCTGGTGGCCCGGGTGCCCGACGCCGATCTGGGCACGGTGGCCATGCCGACGGTGCCGTTCCGGCTGTCGCGGACACCCGGAAGCATCAGGTGGGCCGGCCCCCGCCTCGGCGAACACACCGAGGAACTGCTACCGCACCCATGGAAGGAGGCGGCGAGCAAATGAGCGACGCGCAGGTGACGCACCCTGTCTACCGGAGCTGTCTGTATGTGCCGGGCCATCAGCCGGACCGGATCGCGCGGGCGTACGAGTCCGAGGCGGACGCCGTGATCATCGATCTCGAAGACGCCGTTCCGGTCCTGCAGAAGCCCCTGGCCCGGGAAACGGCCGCAGCCATCACGTCGGTGCCCACCCCCAAACCGACCTTCGTACGCCTGAACTCGATGCGCTCCACGCTGTGCGAGCAGGACGTGGCGGCCGTGGCGGGGGTCGGTCTCACCGGTGTGCGACTGGCGAAGACCGAGTGGCCCGGCGAGATCCGGCAGGTGGCGGAGCTGCTGCGGGAGGCGGACAGCCCGGCCGTCATCCACGTGCTCGTCGAGACGGCCAGGGGGCTGGAGAACGCCTACCAGCTCGCCACCGCCTCACCGTCGGTCGGCATGCTGGGGCTTGGCGAGTCCGACCTCCGGGCGGATCTGTACGCCGACATGGACGGCGCCACCATGGACGCCACCCGGACTCGGGTGATCATCGTCTCCCGGGCCGTCGGCCTGCCGAACCCGCTGCAGAGCGTCTTCCCCGACCCGCGCAACCCGGAAGGACTGCTCGCCACGAGCATCCACGGCAAGCGGCTCGGCTTCATCGGGCGTATGGCCGTCCACCCTTCGCAGGTGCCGATCATCCACCACGTGTACACCCCGCAGCAGCACGAGATCGAGGAGGCGATGGAGATCTGCGCCGCAGCCGCGCTCGCCAAGGAACAGAACCGGTCGATCGTGATCAACAGCAAGGGGAAGATGGTGGGCCCGCCCGCGGTCGCCAGCGCACGGCAGACCCTTCGGCTGGCCAACGCCCTGGACCTGGTGGGGAATGCGACGTGACAGCCACTTCGGAGCGGACCGACCCGCTGCTGGCCGCGCTGGCGGCCGGTGTCGAGACGATCGACCTCGCCCAGCCGCTGGCCGACGGCATGCCCTGCTCGCCCAACCACCCGGGATTTCGCATGGTGCTGTCGCGGCGTCACGGGGACATGGTCCGGGAGGACGGCGGATCCGCGGCCAACGAGGTGATCGTGACCGGCGGTCACGTCGGCACGCACATCGACGCGCTCGCCCATGTGTCCCAGGACGGCATGGTGCACGGCGGCGTGGACGCCGCGTCGGCCCAGACCGGGGGCTCGTTCACGGTCCACGGTGTCGACGCGATCCGGCCCGGGCTGTGCCACGGTGTGCTGCTGGACGTGGCGGGACTGCACGGCGTGGAGCGCCTTCCCGGCGGCTACGGGATCACGGCGGACGATCTGACCGCGGCCGCGGAACAGGCGGCGGTGCGTCCGCGGCGGGGCGGGGTCTGCCTGGTCAACACCGGCTGGAGCACCCTGTGGTCGGACCCCCGGCGCTACCTCGGGATCGAGTCCGGCGTGCCCGGCATCACCCCGGACGCCGCGGAGTGGCTGGTCCGGCACGGAATCCTGGCGGCCGGCGCGGACACCTCGGCGTTCGAACAGGTGCATCCTGGCCGGGGTCACGCCACCCTGCCGGTGCACCGGATCCTGCTCGTCGAGCACGGCACGCACATCATCGAGCACCTCCGGCTCGGCGAACTCGCGGACCGCGGTGTGGCGGAGTTCGCGTTCGTCCTGGCACCGTTGAACATCGTGGGCGCGACCGGCTCGCCGCTGCGCCCGCTCGCCCTGGTGAGCGGCGACCGATGAGCGGGATCCGGGGACTCATCGACGACGTGGCCGACTTCGCCGAGCACGCGGCGCGAGAGGGCCTGCCGGCGAGGCGGCGGGAGGTGGCCGTGCGGGCCGTGCTGGACACCGTGGGCGTCATGGTCCTGGGCTCGGCGCAGCCCGTCCTGCACACGGTGCTCGCCGTGACCCGCCGATGGGGGGTGCTGCCCGAGTCCACCGTGATCGGACACGACGAGCGCATGCCCAGCGCCTCGGCCGCCTTCGTCAACGGCACGCTGGCGCACTGCATGGACTACGACGACACGCACCTGCCGTCGGTGCTGCATCCCAGCGCGTCGATCGTCCCCACCGCGCTGGCCGTCGCCGAGGCCACCGGAGCCGATGGCCCGCGTCTGCTGGACGCCGTCGCGGTGGGCACCGAGGTGTGCATCCGGCTGGGCATGGCCGGATACGACGAGGAGCGGCGGAACTCGATCTTCTTCGACCGGGGCCAGCACGCGACCAGCATCTGCGGCGCAGTGGGGTCGGGCGTGGCGGCGGCGATGCTGCTGGCCGGTGACGCCGCCACGATCGCAGCCGCCGGAGGCATCGCGGCCAGCATGTCCAGCGGGTTGATCGAGGCCAACCGGACCGGCGGTACGGTCAAACGGATACAGACCGGGTGGGCGGCGCACTGCGGGGTCACCGCGGGCCAACTGGCGGTCGCCGGGCTCACCGGGCCGCCCACGGTACTCGAAGGACGCTTCGGCTTCTTCCGGGCGTTCTGCGGCGGGCGCGCACGACCGGAGCGGGTCACCGCCGAACTCGGCGACCGCTGGCACGCCGACCAGGTGCACGTCAAACCCTATCCGTGCAACCACTTCATCCACACCGCCATCGACGCCGCGATCGAGCTGCGGCGCCGGGGCGTCAAGCCCGGCGACGTGCTCGCCATCGAACTCGGCGTGGCGGAACCGGTGTTGCGCACGATCGCCGAACCGGCGGCCGACAAGGCCGCCCCCACGACCGGCTACGCGGCGGCGTTCTCCGGCCCGTACGCCCTCGCCGCCGCACTGGTCGGCGGCGGCGGTCTCGGTGCCTACGTCGGCGACTTCACCGACCTGGCGGTCCGTCGTCCCGACGTGCTCGACCTGGCCCGAAAAGTGCGGTGCCACGCCGACCCGGAGTGCACCAGGATCTTCCCCGACCAGCTGCCGGCCAGGGTGACCGCGCACCTCGCGGACGGCCGGACCGAGCAGGTGGCCTGCCTCAGCAATCGGGGCGGACCGGGTCGGCCGCTGACCGACGGTGAGCTGGACCTGAAGTTCTCGCTCAACGCCCGGACCCGTTACGACCCAGCGACCGCGGCGTCGATCAGCCACGAGATCCGTCGACTGGCCGGGGCCCCGGATGTCCGACCGACCATGCAACTGCTAGGAGGTACTCCGTGACCGGACTCAGCGCGGACCCGAAATGGGCGGCACTGGACCCCGCGATCCATCCGACCGACCCCGACGACTACCTCAGGGTCGCCCTCGCATGGCACTTCGGCGCCGAGACCGGGTCCCCCTTCTGGCTGAGGCGGGCCGAGAAGCTCGACTTCGACCCGCTGCACGACGTGCGCGGCTACGAGGACCTGGCGCTGTTCCCCAACGTCGTCGACGAGTTGCGGCACATCGCCGTCGAGGATCTGATCCCCCGCGGCTACGGACCCAACCCGCCGATGCCGAAGGTCTTCGAGACAGGCGGCACCACCGGCGCGCCGAAGCGGGTCATCCTGATGCCGGACTGGATCGAGGCGGCACTCGACCGGATGCTCGCCGGCCCGGTGTTCGCCGGACGGGAGCCGACCAACATCCTGGTGGCGGCACCGACCGGGCCGCACAAGATCGGTTCCCAGTACGACTGGGTCGTCGCGCGGCAGAACACGCTCAAGTTCGCGATCGACATCGACCCGCGATGGGTCAAGAAGCTGATCAGCCAGGGCAAGAACGACGAGGTCAAGGCGTACGTCGAGCATGTGCTGGACCAGATCGGGCACGTATTGGAGAGCCAGCACGTCGGCATGCTGGTGACCACTCCACCGCTGCTGCGGGCGTGCGCGGGTCGCCCCCGGCTCGCCGAGCTGATCAACTCCAAGATCGATGTGGTGTTCTGGGGCGGCGCCCACATGACCGTGGACGAGCGGTTCCAGCTCGCCCATGAGTACTTCCCGGACGTCAGGCTGATCAGCAGGTACAACAGCGCACTGATCCTGGAGGGAGCCAGGGAACGTGACGGGCTCGGTGCCGACACGGACATCACCTACGACCCGCGCAGCCCCGTGGTGACCTTCCGCGTGGTCGACCCCGGGACCCGGCGGCCCGTCGCGTACGGCGAGCGCGGGCAGGTCGTGATGAACCACATCAGCAAGGGCATGTTCCTGCCCAACAACCTCGAACGGGACAGCGCCGTCCGGGTTCCGGGCCGGCCCGGTCAGATCGGTGACTCGGTGGCCGGCCCGAAGCCCGTCGACACGTTCGGCGGCGAGCGCGTGATCGAGGGCATCTACTGAACCGAGCCCCGCCTACGGCTCGATCCGGTGCCGAGTGGGCTGTGCGGGGGACCAGGGTGCCCAACCCGGCTGTTCGTTCCTCGCCAGTCCCATCAGCGCGGCCTGCTGCTCGGCGCCCACCGCGCGGTCGACATCGGTGCCTTCCGAGCCGTGTGGATCGATGAACAGCGTGGGCAGATCGACGCCGTGCACCGCCTTTCCGGCGAAGAGCGGGTTCTGGGCGATCGGCGAGACGGTGGGGCTGTAGTCGAACGTCTGCCACCAGCCCCGGCCGCCGGCCCGGTGCGCCGCCGTGAGCAGACGTTCGGCCGGCTCGTAGTACACCTTCTCGGTGAGGAACTCGATCTTCTCGTCGTGGTCCGCGGCGGGATCCGGACCGGACCGGGCCGCGTACATCTGATCGACCATGTCCGACGAGTAGATGTCGTACGCCCTGGCTTCGTCCGCGGTGACCGAGACCAGCGTGGGGACGTCGGCCATGAGCCCGTCGGCGACGGACTCGAGCGGCGGCCGGGGCACCACCGTCCCGTCGACGAAGGGCCCGTAGTGCACTCGCCCGTCGCTCTTGAGGAGCCGCCGATGGATGTGCCGGAGCGCCACGTTCGGCACGGCGGCGAGCGCCGACGGAGTGGCCGCCAACGACTCCGCCCCGGCCATGAACCGCTCGGCACGGCGTACCGCCTCGGACCTCGTCACGAGAGACTCGGCGTTCCCGCTGTAGAGGGCGGCCTTGTGGAACAGGCCCCGGGCGGCGGGAGCGCCCAACAGCGTGCCCACGTCCGATCCGCCCGAGGACACACCGAAGACGCACACGTTGTCGGGGTCGCCGCCGAAGCGGCCGACATTGTCACGGATCCACTGCAGCAACAGGATCTGGTCGAGGACGGGCAGGTTGGCACTGTCGCCGAAGCCCGGGTCGAGGTCTCCGAGATACAGCCAACCCCACGGCCCCAGCCGGTAGTTCGCGGTGATGACGACCGCATCATGACGGGCCGCGTAGACCCACGCGTCCATGGACGGCGAACTGCCGCTGCCGTACACGTGGCCACCGGCGTGCAGCCACACCAGAACCGGCCGGGCCTGGCCGTCGGCGGCCGGCGACCAGATGTTCAGGTTGAGGCAGTCCTCCTGCTCGACCGCGTCCTCGTACACGACCTGCCACGACATGCCCGAGAAGATCGGCACCTGCCAACTGATGGGCCCCCACCTGGTCGTCTCGCCGGGGCCACCCGGCGGCGCCGGGACCGCGGGGCGGAACCGCCGCTCGATCCTTCCGTACGGCACACCGCGCCAGTTCGGCACATCTCGGTCCAGAAATCCGTGAACCGGTCCGGATGACGTCTCAACTGTCAGGTCACTCATCGCCGGTGCTCCTAAGGATCGACGGTGCCGGCTGGGCACGTCCGCCCGGCAGATGCTCACAGCGCGCACTCGACTCCCGCTCAACAGCTCGTCGAGCACAGTTCGAGTGCTCTTCACGGCGGGTGGCGCTCATGCGGAAGGCGGAGACGAATGCCCAGGGCGACCATGCAGGATTCACGGGGGCATTGATGCGGTACGCCCTTCAACGCCCGTGCCCCGGATGACACGCTCCGATCGTCTGTGATTACGAGACGACACGAAGGGTCCACTCATGCGGATGCAACTCGGTGTCCTCGGCCCGCTCCACGCCGAACTGGGCGGCTGCTCGATCGTCCCCACGGCCGGAAAGCCCCGGCAGGTCCTCGCCCTCCTGGCGCTGCGGGCGGGACGTGCCGTGCCGGTGGCGACCCTGATGGAGGAGTTGTGGGCGGACTCCCCGCCCCGCAGCGCCTCGACCACCCTTCAGACGTACATACTCCACCTGCGGCGAGCCATCGCCAGAGCGCTGCCCGAAGACTGCGCGGCGTCCCCGAAGGACGTCCTCGGCATGTCCTTCGGGGGCTACCGGCTCGCTGCCGTCGTCGAGGAGCACGACCTGAACGACTTCGAGGACCTGGCCCTGCGCGGCGCCGTCGCGCTGGAGGCCGGAGATCCGCCGGTGGCCGCGGACCTACTGGCCCGGGCCCTGGACATCTGGCGCGGACCCGCGCTGGAGGACGTGCCCCGGGGCACGGTCCTGGAGCTGGAGGCCATCGGCATGGAGGAGACCCGGATGCAGGTGCTGGAGCAGCGCATCACGGCAGAACTCCGGTTGGGCCGACAGGCGTTGCTCATCCCGGAACTGCGGGTGCTCACAGCCCGCCACCCGCTGAACGAGAACCTCAGCGCCCAGCTCATGACGGCCTTCCACCGGGCGGGCAGCACCTGGCGGGCGCTGGAGGAGTTCCGCAGGTTGCGCCGCAGTGTGGGCGAGGAGCTCGGCATCGAACCGGGCGCCCGGCTCCAGCGGCTGCACCAGTCCATCCTGAACGGGGAGTCGGAGACCGGCGATCCCGGCCGCCCCAGCCCGCTGCTCGCAGGCTGACGACCGTGCCACACCGCTGTCCGGCCGGCCGGTACCGGCCGGCCGGACAGCGGTTCCGTCATGTCTGCGTCCGGTCCGCCATGGTGCGCTCCAGAACGCCGACGTACAGGTTGGGGTCGCTGGTGCTCAGTTCCCGCAGGGCCCGCGCGTGCGGGGCGAACTCCGGGTGGGAAACGGCCTGTTGGAAGTGTTCCCGGCTCGCCCACTCGGCGATGTTGACGTACGTGCCGGGCCGGTCCGCATGGCGCAGCAGACGGTGCCGCAGAAAGCCGGGCCGGGCGCTGAAGAACCGCGAGGTCTCGTCGAAGACGCGCTCGAACTCCACCGTGGAGCCGTGCACATCGAAGCGGTTGACAAAGGTGATCACCTGGGGGTTGCCTCCTCCTGGGCGTGGGCGGGATCCGCAGGTGCCATCGTCGCCCCGTCGGCTCGACCGGGGCTCGAAAGCCCGGCCCGTCCCGGCAGGTCAGCCGCCCTCCGCCCGCTGCTCCTCGTCGCCGCTCAGGATTCCCCAGGCGTACCCGGCGGCCCGCCGCACCAGTTCGGCGAGCGCCTCGGTGTCGGCCTCGTCGCCGTCCGGTGGCGGACCGAGTCTGCGCACCATCCGGTCCGGGGCGACGGGCGGCAGCGGGTGCAGTGCCACCCCGGTCAGGTCACCACCGGCGAAGAAGCCCTCGTCGGCGGAGAGTTCGGCGGGGCCGGCCGGTGTTTCGCCGAACGGTGCGCTGCGTGCCGCACGGAGCCCGGCGAGCAGTTCCTCCCGGTTGCGGCCGCGCAGTGCGGGCAGCAGGAAGGGGTTGTCCTCAAGGGCACCGGCGAACGTGTAGTGCACGGCCGCACCGTGGACGCACGGAACACCGGTGTCGCGGCACCCGCACTCCGACGAGAACTCACCGCGCCGGGGGAACAGGGTGAGCCCCACCTGCCCGAAGGTCTCGTCGATGCTCTCCGGCATCCGGCCCTGGAGCAGACCGGCCGCGTGCTGGAGCTGACCCGCGAGGGCACGCACCGCCGCCTCCCACTCCTCGTCGGTGAACACGGGCAGGTTGAGCGTCACCCGGTAGGTGCGCCCTCCCTGCCCGACCCTCGCGGTCACCTCGCCCGGGCTGACCTGCAAGCCCTGCACGGCGCCGTTGCGGGCCAGCGAACGGCCGCGGGGCAGACGGGTGTTGGGGTAGGTGGCACCGAGCGACTCCAGGGCCCGGATCCAGCGCCTGCTCGACCAGGTCGCGCCAAAGGTCTGCTGTCGCTCGCGGGTGATCGTGCTGCGGCCGGTGGCCGGGCTCATACGTTGTCTCCCGAGTCGGCGAGCCGGACCAGAGCGCGCAGCGCCTCGTCGTCCAGCTCGGTCAGCCAGGTCTCGCCGGTGCCGACGACGGCGTCGGCCAGCGAACGCTTGCTCCGCAGAAGCGCGTCGATGCGCTCCTCGAACGTGTCGGCGGTGACCAGCTTGTGCACCAGCACGGTCTTGGTCTGGCCGATGCGGTGGGCGCGGTCCGTGGCCTGGTCCTCGACGGCAGGGTTCCACCACCTGTCGTAGTGCATCACATGTGAGGCGCGGGTCAGGTTCAGGCCGAAGCCGCCCGCCTTGAGGCTGATGAGCAGCAACGGCGGTGCGCCGTCGTCCTCCTGGAAGGCGTGCACCATCCGGTCCCGCTGCTCCGGCGAGGTCCCGCCGTGCAGGAACGGGACGCGGTCCAGGCCGAGTTGCGCCGACAGGTGGCTCGCCAGCAGGTCGCCCATCACCCGGTACTGGGTGAACACCAGCGCCCGCTCGCCCGCCGCCACCACCTCGCCGAGCATGTCGGTGGCCCGCTCCAGCTTGCCGGAACGCCCGGCGAGCTGCCCTGCGCCGGTGTCCTGTGCGCCGAGGTACTGGGCCGGATGGTTGCAGATCTGCTTGAGGTGGGTGAGCAGCCGCAGAACGTTGCCCCGCCGCTGGATGCCGGTGCCCAACCCCTCCTCGCCCGTGCCGAACGCCTCGTCCACCGCGGCCCGGTACAGGTCCGTCTGCTCTGCGGTCAGGTCGCACGACACCGTGGACTCCAGCTTGGCGGGCAGTTCGTCGACGACCGTGCTCTTCATCCGCCGCAGCATGAACGGCGCGGTGACGGTGCGCAGCCGCTCGGCGGAGCGGGTGTCGCCGTCGCGCTCGATGGGTACGGCGAGCTGCTCCTTGAAGCGGTGGTGCGAGCCGAGCAGGCCCGGGTTGGCGAAGTGCATGATCGACCACAGCTCGGAGAGCCGGTTCTCGACCGGGGTGCCCGTCAGGGCCACCCGAGCCTGCGCCGTCAGCCGGTACGCGGTGCGTGCGGTCTGTGCCGCCTGGTTCTTGATCTGCTGGGCCTCATCGAGCACGACCAGATCCCAGTCGACCGAGGTCAGCAGCTCGGCGTCCAGACGCAACAGCGCGTAACTGGTCACATGGACCGTGCCGGGGGTGAACTCCTCTGGGCGGGTGGCCCGTTGGGGCCCGTGATGCCGTACGACATCGAGGTCCGGGGCGAAACGAGCCGCCTCGCGGCACCAGTTGCTGACCACCGAGGTGGGACAGACGACGAGTTGGGGCCGTTCGCGGGGCCGTCCGGCGAGCAGGCCGATGGTCTGGAGGGTCTTGCCGAGGCCCATGTCGTCGGCGAGCAGGGCACCGAAACCCAGCTCGGTCAGCGACTGGAGCCAGGCGACGCCGCGCTTCTGGTAGTCGCGCAGGTCGGCGTGCACACCGGCGAGTCGGGGCTCCTCGTTCGCGATCGCCTCGCGCAGGCGGCCGACCAGCTCGGCGACCGAACCCTCGGCCAGCGCGGACACGTCGCCGAACTCCTCCGTACGGTGCCGGCCGCACAAGGCGACGGACAGGGCCTCAGCCGTGGACAGCCGTCCGGTCCGACCCACCAGGGCGGCCAGTTCGGCAACGCGCTCGCAGTCGACCCGTACCCACGAACCGCGCCACAGCGCGAACGGTTCCCCGCGCGCGGCCAGTTCGGCCACCTCGTCCGCGGTCACGACCTCGTCGCCCACCACCGCCTCCCAGCGGTAGGTGACGGTACGGTGCCGGGTCCCGGCGGTGTCCCCACGCCTGCCGCCACGACGGGACCCGACGCGCAGCCGGGGCCCGAGCAAACGGTCACCGTCGGCCAGTTCCCGCGGGACGATCACCTCGATCCCCGCGTTGCGGAGGTCGTTGCCGGCGTCGCCGAACAGGTCGGCGGCCTCCACGGGGGTGAGCCGCACCTGGGCGGGCCGCGCCTCGCCGAGGCAGACGGCCACGGGCCGGAACCAGCGGGCGGCGACAGCGAGCGACGCGGTCAGTGTCTCCTGCGGATGGTCCAGGAGGCGGTCGCCGAGCGGTATCGCCGAGGCCCGGCTGCTCCACACCCGCTGCGCGGGCAGCAACAGCGCGGGCTCGTCCGCGGCCTGCAGATGGAGGGTCAACGGCCAGGGCGCGTCCGGCCCGTCCGGCAGCCCCAGCCGCAGACACAGCCGGCCCACGACGCGCTCACCCGCGGCGGCGGCCACCCACCGTCCGACGGCATCGACGGAGGAAGAACCGGGATGCGCTGTCTCCGCCCGGTCCCCGGTCAACGCGGCGATCCACGCACGGGCGCCACCGGCCTCCGGGGTCCGGGCCACGGCCGCCGGGGCAGCCGCCCGTACACATGCGTCGGCCACGGCGTCGCCGAAGGCACCCAGCAGTGCCCGCGCCGACCAGACCCGGTCACCGACGGGACAGTCGGTGACGACGGCTCCGGCGTCGGACGGTCCCGTCAGCCGCAGCGCGTGCGCCGCCCCCGGCAATGCCTCGGCGAGCGTGTCCAGACGGGGGTCGCCGGACGGTTCGACACGCCAGTGCGCCAGGGTCCGCGCATCCGCCGCCGGGCGGAGGAAGGGAATCGTGTGCCCGGCGACCACGTGTTCCAGGGCCCAGCGCGCGGCCACCGACCAGGCGTACACCGACCGGCCGAGCCGGGCGTCGTCCTCCCCCGGCACGAGGTGGGCCAGCGTGCGCAGTACCTCGCTCAGCGGCACCAGCAGTGCGGGCACGTCCGCGTCGACCAGCCGGCCGTCACGGGGCAGCAGTGTGGGCAGCCGGTCGAGGGCCCGTGTGTCGTCCGCCCGGCCGAGCAGACCCGCCGCCACGCCGTCCGCCGCCGGGTCCGCCGTACCCCAGAAGGCCATGCGCCCCTGCCCCGGCAGCTCGGCGTCCGGTACGAACGTCGCCTGCAAAAGGCCGGGAAATCCGGGGGTTTCCAATACATCCATCCGGTGGTCCTGTCTTTCGGAATACGAGACGCCGACGGGCCGACGCGCAGTGCACACGGGAATCCAGGATAAACACGCCGGAGTGGTCGACATGACGGAACCGCCGCCGGAATATACATCGGCGGCGGTCCATGGCCGAAATTATTCGCCGCGTTCCGGCGCCGTGTACCAGCTGCGCGGGTCGACATCGCGCGGAACCCAGGAGGGGGCGCCCTGCTCGGTGTTCACGCCCTTCTCCACGACGACCAGGTTGTGGTGGACGTGCACCGCGCCGATGCTCCGTTCCCAGTGCGCGGCGGGGGAAGGGCCCGCGTCGCCCACCGGGGTGCGCTCCTGGTGGTTGAGCCCGTCGACCAGCGCCTTGACGAACCCCATGGAGGTGGCCGGGTCGTTCAGGTCCCGTTCGTTGCCGCCCCACCCCGGCCAGTACGCGGTCTGGGTGTCCTCGATCACGTACAGACCGCCGGGCCGCACCTGTGGAAACAGCGCGCGGAAGGAGGTCAGCACATGGTCGTTGAGGTGGCTGCCGTCGTCGATGACGATGTCGAAGGGGCCCCGCTCCAGGGCCAGGGCCGCCAGATACGAGGCGTCGGACTGGTCACCGAGCAGCGGCTCCAGCCGGGGCTCGGCGATGCCGCGCTTCTCGTAGACGTCCAGGCCGTGCACCGTGCCGCGCGGGAAGTAGTGCTTCCACATACGCAGCGAGGCCCCGCCCTGGTCGGGATCGTCGTAGCCGCCGATACCGATCTCCAGGAGGTTGACGGCCTGGTCCCGCAGCGGCGCGAAGTAGCGGTCGTAGTGGGGTGTGTACCAGTGCCCGCCCCACTTGTCGGACCGGAAGCGCACGGCGAGCTCGTTCAGCGAGCGGTGCGGCCGGGAGAGTGCGCCGACCAGCTGGTACAGAGCCGTCACGGCGGCGGCGCGTTCCGCGTGGTCGGGGTCGGCCGGGTCGAGCACGGGTCGGTCGGGCTCGGTGACGAGCAGCTCACGGGTGGCGTCGTGCCGGCCCGGTGTCCCGTAGACGGCGCGCAGGAACTCGACCAGGTCCTGGGTGAGCCGAGCCCGCACCGCCTCGTCCGCTCCCTGCGCCACCTCCCCGGTGCCGCCGCCCAGCGTGATCGTGTACGCCGACTGCTCCTCGCCCAGCCGAAGCCGTACCGCCACCGGGGTCTTCGCCGCGGGCTCGGGGAAGAGACGGGCCCGGTCGGCGGTCTCACGCAGCAGTGTCTCGGCGCAGCGGGCCACGCCGAGTTCGGCGAGGCCGGCGGCGATGTCCGCGTCCGAGCGCTCCGACAGGCGGATGAGGGTGGTCTCCAGGGCGGTGGTGGCGTCCGTCGGCACGGGTGCTCCTTCGTCGTTCGGGTGGTCGGCCCCGCCATGGGGCGGCGGCGACGTTAGGGAGGGCGGCTCGAGTGCAGCTCGACGACCGAAAAGATCCGGACAATGTGCCCGGTTATTCCGCGGGGCGACCCGGAGCAGGTTTTTACAAAAAGTCAAGCCGGTGCGAGTTATCCATTCCGAGAACAGAATTAATTGCGGCTGTCAAATCCGAACGGTCGCGAAGACATGTGAAATGAACGGGAAATCGGTGTACGGGCATCGGCCCTGCCGGGAATCCAGGCGCGCTCAAGTGCCCCCGGCGAGTCTGGACGGGTTTCCGGAACACCGGCGAAGAGGGACCCGATGCGCGTTCTGATCACCGTGCCGCCACTCGATGCGCACTTCAACGGCTGCGTGCCGCTGGCGTGGGCTCTGCGGACCGCGGGCCACGAGGTGCGGGTGGCCGCACAACCATCCCTGATCGGCGGCGTCACCGCCGCGGGGCTCACCGCCGTGCCGGTGGGCGACGACCCCGACCTCGCTCGCGTCATGGCCCGGCAGGGGCCGCTGATCTACGCCCACCACGAGGGCCGGGACCTGCGCCGGGACGCCACCGGACCCGACGGCCTGGAGTTCTTGCGCACCAGCAGCGCGCTGCTCACCGACGCCTTCTACTCCCGCGTCGGCAGCGACCGCACCGTCGACGACCTCGTCGCGCTGTGCCGCACCTGGCGTCCGGACCTCGTCGTCTGGGAGACGTTCACCTTCGCCGGGGCCGTCGCCGCGCACGTCACCGGCGTACCCCACGCCCGGCTGCTGTGGGGGCCCGACCTCTTCGCGCACATGCGGGACGCCCTCCTCGACCACCTCCGGCACGCGGGGACGGATCCCGGCAGCGCGCCGGGGGCCGATCCGCTGCGGGACTGGCTGACCCGTCAACTCAACCGCCACGGACGGGACTTCACCGAGAAGGTGGCCCGAGGACTGTGGCGCATCGAGCAGATGCCGCCCGAACTGCGGCTGGCCCCCGGGCAGCACACCGTCCCCCTGCGCCACGTGCCGTACAACGGGCCGGTTCCCGCCGTGGTCCCGCCGTGGCTGCGACAGGATCCCGAGCGGCCACGGGTCTGTCTGACCAAGGGGCTGAGCGTACGCACCATCGACTCGCCCGACGGACGGGCGGTGACCGTGGGCGACTTCTTCGAGGCGGTCGCCGATCTCGACGCGGAAGTGGTCGCCATCCTGGACGCGGCCGACCGGGAGCAGCTCACATCGGTGCCCCCCAACACCCGGGTGGTCGACTTCACACCGCTGGACGTGCTGCTGCCCACCTGCGCGGCAATCGTGCACCACGGCGGCGCCGGCACCTGGTCGACCGCCGCGGTCCACGGAGTACCCCAGCTGATGCTGGCCTCCATGTGGGACAACGTCTACCGCGCCGTGCGCACCCAGGAGTTGGGCGCGGGCCTGTTCCTGCCACCCGCCCGGCTGACCCCCACTGCGCTGCGCGACGCGGTGGAGCACCTGCTGACGAAGCCCGCCTACGCCGACGGCGCCGAGCGACTCCGGCACGCGATGGCCGCCCAGCCGAGCCCGGCCGCCGTCGTCCCCGAACTGGAGCGACTCGCCGCGCGACCAGTCGGCTAGCCCGTACCGCACTCAGGAGGAGAGACACCGTCATGGCACTGTTCGCCGTTCTGGCCACACAGGCTCCGCGAGGCATCAGCGGAGACGAGTTCCGCGCCCGGCTCCCCCGGGGATTCGCCTACACCAAGTCCTTGGTGGACAAGGGCGTGATCAAACACAACTGGGTCCGTGTCGGCGCGGCGGGCGGCCTGCTCGTCTACGAGGTCGAGTCGCACGAGGAACTCCTCGGCCACCTCTACGACAACCCGTTGAGCCCCCATCTCACCTTCGAGGTGATCCCGCTCGCCGAACCCGGCGCCTTCCACTCCACCCGCTACGCCGACTGAACGCACCGGTGGTGGGGCGGAAGCACAGTCCCCGCCCCACCACCCACGTCAGGCCCCCTGTTCCCGCGCCGGTTCCACCGACAGGGCGTGCCGGAAGATTCCCTTCGGGTCCCAGCGGGCCTTCGCACGCTGCAACCGTGGGTAGTTGTTCTTGTAGCAGAGCGTGTACCAAGGCACCCCGGAGGTGTTCCACTCCGGGTCGGCGAGATCGGTGTCCGGGTAGTTGACGTACGTGCCGTCACTCGTCCCGTCCGGCACGGGCACCCCGCCACTGTGGGCGTACACCTCCCGGTACAGACGCCGGATCCAGTCCAGGTGCCGGGCGTCCTCGCCCGCCTCCCGCCACAGCGTCACGAACAGCGCCTTCAGTACGGCACTCCGCTGAGCCGTGGCGGTGGCGTCCGGCGCCACGGCACGGACCGCGCCGCCGTAGGACATGAACAGCACGCCGGCGCCCGGGTTCGCGTACCCGTCACCAGTCAGGCCCTCGTACAGGGCGGCCAACTGCCGGTCCGTGTACCCCTTGAGCAGATACGCGGCCTTGCCCTTGGAGCGCATGCCGGTGACGGTGTCGGGCAGTGTCGGCCGGAGCGTCGTCTCCAGCCACGGCCGGGAGCGCACCGTGTGCGCGGGGCGCAGCCCCACCCCCTCGTCGAGCGCGTCCACGTACGCCTGCAGCAGGCCCTGCGCGTCCGGGACCGTGGCGTCCATCTGTGTGCTCATCAGCAGCACCCCGGAGGCGCGGTGCATCACGCCGAGCACACTGAACAGGGAGGCGTAGGGCGAGTCGGGCGCGCTGTTGCGCTCGTGCCACTCGGCGTGGTTGCGCATCAGCCGACTGAACCGCTCCTCGCTCATGTCCTGCCACGACCAGGTCACCAGGCTGTCCAGGACCGCCGCCGGAGGCCGCGGCAGCAGACCGGAGGGGTCGGTGCCGGACGCGTCGGCGGTCCGCAGCCAGTACCGGGTGACCACCCCGAACGTGCCGCCGCCACCGCCCGTGTGCGCCCACCACAGATCGCCGAGCTCCCCCTCGTCGTCCCGGGTCGCCACCACCAGCCGGGCCCTCCCCGACGCGTCGACCACGACGACCTCGACCGCCTGGAGAAAGTCGACCACGCATCCGTACCGGCGGGTCAGCATGCCGTACCCGCCGCCGACGAAGTGTCCACCCGCGGCGACGGTGGGGGACGCACCGCCGGGCACGGTCACCCCCCACCCCTTGTAGAGGGTGCGGTAGACGTCGCCCAGCCGGGCCCCCGGTTCCACCGCGAAGGCGCCCATGTCCGGGTCGTAGTACACCTGGTTCAGTTCGGACAGGTCGATCAGGAAGGCGGTGTCCGGACCGTCCACCAGGTCGTCGAGACAGTGTCCGCCGCTGCGGACCGCGAGCCGCAGCCCCGCGCCGACGGCGTCCTGCACCGCCGCCACGGTCTGCTCGGCCGTGCCGACGACGCGTATCTCCTGCGGGCTGCCGGCGAACCGGTGGTTGACCCCTCTGATCAGATCCTCGTACCGGGCATCCTCCGGGGTGACCCGCACCGGCCCCACCGGCGGGCAGCGGCGTGCGCCGTCGGCCATCTCACACCCTCTTCGCACTCTGCGGCCCTGCGGGCCGGTCGGCTGTTGCCCGGCCACCCCACAGCGTCCGCCTCGAACCCGGCTGGAACCCGGCAGGAGTGCCGCCGCGTCGAGCGGGGTTCGAGCGGCCGCCCGTACGGTCCGGCGGTGTGACCGACAACACCGCAGAGACCACAGGATCCCCGCCCACGGACGTCCTCGCGACGTCCCCGGAGGGCAAGGCCGTCGTCGTCACCGGCGGCGGCACCGGCATCGGGCGCGCTGTCGCCCACCGGTTCGCGGAAGAGGGCGCACGGGTCCTCGTCGTGGGCCGCACCCCCGGCACCCTGCGCGAAACCGCCCGGGAACATCCCCGGATCAGAACGCTCGCCACGGACATCACCGCGCCCGACGGACCGGACACGGTCGTCGAGACGGCGCTGGAGCACTTCGGCCGGCTCGACGTGCTGGTGAACAACGCCGCCCTCGGCATCGGCGGGACCCTGGACACCCTCGACCCCGCCGGTCTCGACGCCCAGCTCGCCACCAATCTGCGCGCCCCGATGTTGCTGACCCGCCGCGCGCTCACTGCCCTGGAGAAGAGCTCCGGCACGATCGTCAACCTCAGTACCGCGGGCTCCCTCGGCCGCCGGGCCTGGCCCGGGATGTCGGTCTACGGCGCCACCAAGACCGCCCTGGACTTCCTGACCAGGACCTGGGCGGTGGAACTCGCGCCCCGCGGAATCCGGGTGGTGGCCGTGGCACCGGGTGTCATCGACACCGGCATGGCCACGCGCAACGGCGCTAGCGCGGAGCAGTACGCGGCGTTCCTCGACGACATCCGCCCCCGCATCCCCTCCGGCCGCGTCGGCAGCCCCGAGGAGATCGCCTGGTGGGTGGCCCGGCTCACCGACCCGCTCGCGGGGTACGCCAACGGCACCGTGCTCGCCGTGGACGGCGCCCTGTCCGTGCAGTGATCCCCGGAAGGAGACCACGTCCGATGCGAGCACCGCGGCAGTCGGCGACCGAGCAAGGGATCCCGTGAAGGCACTGGTGCTCGCCGGGGGCGTCGGCTCCCGCCTCCGGCCCGTCATCCACACCTCCGCCACGCGGCGCGTGCCCGTGGCCGCCGAACCCGTGCTGTTCTACGGCCTGGAGGCCATCGACTCGGCCGGCGTCGAGGACGTGGCCGTCCTGGTCGGCGACACCGCTGCGGAGATCCGCGCCGCGGCCGGCGACGGCAGCCGGTTCGGACCGTGCGCGACCTGCGTCCCCCAGAAGTGCCCCCTCGGGCTTGGGAACAACTTCGTGCTCGGCGGCTTCGACCGGCTCGTGGCCGGATTCCGGGCCGGTCGGCCCGACGCGCAGATCATGCTGACCAGGGTGAAGGATCCCTCGGCCTTCGGGGCGGCCGAACTCGGCCCCGACGGCCGGGTCATGAGGTCGGAGGAGAGGCCGGCCCACCGCCGCGGCGATCTGCCGCTCGTCGGTGTCTGCCTCTTCGGCCCCGCGGTGCACGACGCCGTCGCGGCCGTCAGCCCCTCGCCTCGCGGCGAACTGGAGATCACCGACGCGATCCAGTGGCTGATCGACCACGGGCACGACGTCCGGTCCGTGGAGATCCCCGGCTGCTGGAAGGACACCGGCAGCGTCGACGACCTGCTGGAGGTGAACCGCACCGTCCTGGAGTCGGTGACCGCCGGCGTCGAGAGAACCGGGGTGACCGACTCCTCCGTCGGCCCGTACACCGGCGCCGACACCGCCGAGCGGCATCGGACCGGGCACGCCCCGTCATCGCCGACGGCGCACACTGCCCCAGGCGCCCGGCGCCGCCCGGCGTCCACCACGGCGCCGTCTCCGGCACGACGATCCGGTACGGCTCGGCCTGCGCGATGTTCCACCTGCCGGGCGCCGCCCCGCACCGGATCCGCCCCGGCCACCACCGACGCACTGGCCCACCCCGCGCCGCGGCGAGCCCGAGCACCGCTTGACCCCTGTTCGAGCCGCGGCCCCTACGGTCGCACGCATCCGCCGAGCCGCGGACGCGGCGTGCACCCCTCTCGCACACCGCGCCGCCGGCACCCCGCACCCACCCGAACCGAGGAGAAGGTAACCGACCCATGACTCCGGACAGTCTTGTCGAGCGGCTCGTCCTGACAGGCACCGCGCCCGACTCCGAGATCATCCTCCTCGTGAAGGAAGCGGGGCTCCAGCGCCTGACCGGCATCCTCGTGGACGAGGTGCTGTTCCGCTGTGAGGATCCGGTCAACACCACAGCCGTCGACATCGCGTTGGAGGTGACCCACGGGGACGAACTGCGCCGCACGGTGCTGCGCATGGTGCGGGGCGAGCCGATCCGGGTGCTCGACGCCGACGATCCGACGGTGGTGATCCGACGGCACTTCCGCTTCGCCCTCCCGGACCTGGTCCGCAGGCTGTACGGCCCCGCGCAGCAGCCCCACAGCCGCGACGTCACCGATGTCTTCCTCCCCGAACGACCGGCCGACCTCTCCGAGTTGCCGCAGATCCTGCAGGCCACGCACCAGGCGGGCGGCACGCTGCTGTCCGGATGCACGACCGGGGGCCCCGGCCTCGGCGCGCTGTCGGTGGCGTACGGCTCCGACAAATGGGCCAGTTTCCACTGGTACACCCAGCACTACGAGCACCACTTCGCCCGCTACCGGGACCGGCCCGTGCGGGTGCTGGAGATCGGCATCGGCGGTTACGCGGGCGACCTGGGCGGTCCCTCGCTGAAGATGTGGAAGCGGTACTTCCATCGCGGGCTGGTGTACGGGCTCGACCTGTTCGACAAGTCCGCGCTCGACCAGCCCCGGCTCACCGCGCTCACCGGCGACCAGGGCGACCCGGACGCACTGCGCGAACTCGCCGAGAAACACGGCCCGTTCGACATCGTCATCGACGACGGCAGCCACGAGAACGAGCACGTACGGATCTCCTTCGACGCGCTGTTCCCCTACGTCCGCCCCGGCGGCCTCTACGTCATAGAGGATCTGCAGACCGCCTACTGGCCGCGGTTCGGCGGCACCACGGGCGCCGAGGCCGCGCCCGACACCTCGATCGGCCTGCTGAAGCGGCTCCTGGACGACCTGCACTATGCGGAGTTCGACCCCAAGCCCGAGGGAGCGCGGACAGTCACCCAGGCACAGGTGATCGGCGTTCACACGTACCACAACATCGCCTTCGTGGAAAAGGGAGTCAACGGCGAGAGCAGCATCCCGGCCTGGATGGACGACGAGGCGTGGAAGGCGCTCGGCGCCATCACGCCGGAGGAGGGCCGCGAGCTGGGACGGTCGCGATGACACCGACCACGGGAGCCGCGGCCGACATCACCGCCCTGCTCGGCCTGCTGTGCGAATACCTCTCCCCCACACCGCCCCAACTGAGCCTGCCACCCGGCGCGTTCGCCTCCACCGAGCTGTACGAACTGGAGCGGGAGAAGATCTTCGGGCAGGGCTGGATCCTGGTCGCCCACACTGACCAACTGGCCTCGCCGGGCGACTATCTGGCCCTGGACATCGCGGGCGAACAGGTCCTGGTCACCCGGGGCCGCGACGACCTGCTGCACGCGGTGTCCCCGGTCTGCCGACACCGCCTCATGCCGCTGGTCGAGCCGGGCGAGGGCCACACTCAGGACCTGACCTGCCCGTACCACCTGTGGCGCTACGACCTCAACGGCCGGCTCATCGCCGCGACCCATATGCGCGGCAACACCGCCTTCGACCCCAACTCCTGCCGGCTGCACGGCTTCGCGGTCGAGGAGTGGCACGGTTTCGTCTTCGTGAGTCTGGCCGCCGACCCCGAACCGCTCGCGCCGCACCTCTCGGTCGTCGAGGAGGAGATGACCAACTACCGCCTCGACGACATGGTGCAGGTCTACTCCTGGACCGAGGACTGGCACTGCAACTGGAAGGTGGCGG
Organism: Streptomyces sp. NPDC050549; assembly: GCF_040655035.1. Taxonomy (NCBI): domain Bacteria; kingdom Bacillati; phylum Actinomycetota; class Actinomycetes; order Kitasatosporales; family Streptomycetaceae; genus Streptomyces; species Streptomyces sp. NPDC050549. Next base: position 266,418 of record NZ_JBFAJD010000007.1, on the reverse strand, counting down.
TCGAGAACACCCACGAGAACTACCACGCCATCGGATTCCACCCCGAGACCGTGCGCCCCCTGATGACCGGTGGCATCGACATGGACGTCCATGTCGACACCCCCTTGGTCACCAGGCTGCTCACCCCGGCGGGACAGCCCATGGAGACCCTGGTCCTGCCGCTGACCCCGGACGAGCGCAAGGTTCTCTACAGCTTCCGCGTCTTCCCGTGCGCGAGTGTCGCCACGTTCGGCGAGACGATCGCCTGGCTCAGCTTCATCCCGGTGTCCGCGGACCGCACCGTTGTGCGCGGTGGCGCCGTCATGCCGCGCCGGCTCGTCGAACAGGCAGGGGCCGAGAACATTCGGCCGCCCCTGGCGGAGTTCACGGAGCGGGTCAACGAGGAGGACCGGCGGGGACTGGAAGCGGTGCAGCGGGCAGTGGGGTCCCGTTACGCGGCGCGCGGCCACCTCAGCCCGAAGGAGCCCGGGGTGCTCGCCTTCTACCGCTCGCTCGCTCACGCGCTGACCCACTGAGCCCCGTGGCCCGTCGGGTGGGGGAGCCCCACCCGACGGGCCACGGTGCGCCGCGCCGGTGCCCTGCTCATGATCGATGCCGCGGCTCCTCCGCGGGTGCCGTCCCGGCCTCGCGCACGCCGGTCAGGGTGAGTTCGAGGATGCGCCCCACCAACGCGGCGTGGCTCAGCAGGGCCGGTGGCGCGACAGCCGCTTCCGGACAGGCGTGGTGTTCGGAGCCGTACACGGAGAACCGCCGGAACTTCAGGTCCCTCGTCATCAGTCACCCCCGTCGTCCGCGTACCGGGAAGGTCCCGGCCCGGATCCCCCAGACTTCCGCAGCGTCCTACACACCGACTGGACCCACGGTCGACGCCCGACGGACACCGACGCCTCCTGCGCGTGTTGGTCGAAGTGCCCAGTCCTGCGCCGACGTTCATGCGGAGCCCCGGCCGGAGGCGCTGGACTATTTGGTACAGCACTTGGCCCTGCAGGCTGGATGTGAGGAGGGTGGGAATTGCGGCGACGTTCGAACCCCGTCCACGACGTGGTGCTGAGGCCGGCACCGAGGCCGGTCACCGAGTCGGAACACGGACGCCTTCGCGTACCGCAACACGATCGTCGTCCCCGTTCTCGGCTGCGGTCGGGCCCGCGTCTGCGACCCGGCCTCGGCCGACGCCACCACCCAACTGCACCGCCCCTTCCCGCAGCAGGGACGGCGACGATGGCTGCAAGGAAGGCCGTGAACAGCGTCTGGTCCCCGGCTTCCGACGTGCTGGCCGAACGAGTTCCGCGAACTGCGCAGCCCGTCCTCGCAACGGCTGATCCCTTGAGGGGCTCCGCGTTGTGGAAGTGGGTCGGGGGGATGCCCCTGCCAGGCGCCTCCCCTTGCGGCTGCGGGGCTGGGCCATGCCCCCTGAGGCGGCCGAGTCGTTCTTCAGCTCCGGACCGCCGGGCCGTCAGCCACATCGCCCGTCACTGTTCCGGCGTGGAACGGCGCCCGTGCCACTCGCGTGCGCCCGCCCGCCGCATCAGGTCCTCGGCCGTGGCGGCATCGGTCAGGAGCGGGTGCACGCGCTGGACGTAACCGGTCTGTCCCACAAGGGACTTCCGCAGTTGCTTCAGATTCTGGGCGCTGTAGGAGATGTCCCCGCGCTTCTCCACGATTCCGGCAGCGATGGCCAGCGGCTCGATGTCCACAATGAGAGTGGTCACGGGGTTCACCTCGATGCCGGCAGCGCAGTTCACTCCGCCCTCCCTGAAGTCGAGCGAGAATTCGTACTCGACGCCACCGCCCTTGTAGCTGGAGACCGGCAGGACAAAGGTGGTCTCGATCGGGCCGGAGAGCCCCAGGGCGGTCGCTGTTTCCGCGTACACCGCCCGCACCTCCTCGAAGAAGGTCTTCGCCGACGGAACCACGGGCACCTCACGTCCTCTCTGTCGTCTCGACAGTGGGATGCGGGTCGCCGTGCTCGTCCTTCGCCACCCGGATGCGGCGAAGGACGAGGGATGTCAACCCGTGGCCGGCACCACCGTCACAGCGTCGCAGTGGTCCCCTCACCGGAGCCGCTGCCCGCCAGCCACTGGCTCCAGTCCAGGTTGAAGTCCGCGTAGCCGTTGTCCGCCGGGGCCTTGCCACGGGGGGAGCCGGTGATGGTGATGGGGTCGCCCTGCTTGACCTGGCCGTAGAACCACTCGGCGTCCGAGAGGGAGAGGTGGACGCAGCCGTGCGAACCGCGGGCGCTGCCGGTGCCCGGGTTCGGGTCGCCGGTCGAGTAGTGGACGTAGGTGCCGGACTGGGTGAGGTGGATGTCCCAGGGCAGCGTCAGGTCGTAGTAGTTGGGGCTGCCCTTGTCGCAGCTGATGCCGACGCTGCAGGAGGTCATGTGGACCTTCTTCTGCTTGTCGATGACGGCCATCGTGCCGTCCCACGTCGGGTACTGGGCGCTGCCCGCGTTGATCGACAGGGTGCGTACCGTCGCGCCGTTCTTGGTCACCTTCATGGTGTGGTTGGTGACCGAGACGTCGGCGCGGACGTCGTCGCCGATCTTGAAGGTGTGGGTGTAGTCGTGCACGCCGTAGCGGCCGTTCCCGTTGCTGACGCCCGTCATGTCGGCGTCGATCTTCACCGTGGTACCGGAGGGCCAGTACGTCTTCGGGCGCCAGTCGGCGCGCCTGTCGCCCATCCAGTGCCAGGCGCCGACCACCGGCTGCGATGCGCTCACCTTCATGTGCTTCTCGACCGCGGCGTGTGCCTTGGCCGCGACCGGGTTGGTGAAGATCACCGAGACCGGCATGGCCACGCCGACCGTGGTTCCGGTCTGCGGCGTGATCGTGTCCAGCAGCATCGGCGGGCCCGCGGGCTTCGTCGGCGACGGCGAGGCACTGGCGCTGGGCTTGCCCGACGCCTTGGCGTCGTCCCCGCCCGCCTTGGCGCTGCCGCCTCCGCCGCAGGCACTCGCGCCCACCAGCACCGCACCCGTGACAAGTGCGATCCCTATGCTGCCCTTGCGCCGTCCCACGGTTTGCCCCACTCTCTCGTTGCTTCGGCCCTGACGGGCCCGACTTCATGTCAGACGGATACGCCGGGGGCCTCAGTTGCGGATGCCACGTAAAACGTGTCCCAAGATTCGCTGTGTATGCGGATTCGCCGTACCGGAGTCAGCGTTCGAAGACACCGGTGAGGCGGGCACGGCCCAGGACGGGGGCGGGGACGGCGGAAAGGAGGGCGCGGGGGCGCACCCGGTCCACCGATGGGGCGGCGGATGTGTCGTCCAGTGCGGTCGGCAGGGCGAACAGCTGGAAGACGTAGCGGTGCGGGCCGTGGCCCTTGATGGGGGCGGGGCCGTGGTAGCCGCGTCCGACGGTGGAGCGCAGTACCCGCACCCCGGGGCCGGGGTGGCGGGCGGAGAGGGTGCCGGGGTCCAGGTGTCCGGCCGCCGGGTCGATCAGGGCGAGGCAGTGCACGGCGGGCCTGGCCAGGGGTACGTCGATGTCCTCCACGACCAGCAGGAGCTGGGCGGTGCCGGGTGGGGGCGTGGTCCAGGCCAGGTGGGGGGACCCGTCGGCGCCGCCGATGTGCTTCGCGCAGTTCCGCAGCGGCATGGTGGCGCCGTCGGCGAAGTCCTGGCTGGTGAGGGTCAGGAGCTCGGGGCCGCGCAGGTGGGGCAGGTTCCACGCGGTGTGGGTCTCCCCTGCTCTGCGGTTGTCGAGGAGTCGGCCGAGCAGGGTCATCGGGTCGTCTCCGTCCTCGCTACGACCTCTGCGGCGGTCGTGGTCTCGGCGGGCCCGGGCGGGACGCGCCCGGCGGCGCGCCGATGGGCGGGCGTGGGGTCGGTCGGTGTCATTGGCACGGGGGTGTCTCTCCTGTGGTGGTCCCGGTCGTCGGGCTGTCCGTCCGGGCGGGCGAGGGCGTCGCGGTGCCGGATGTTCGCGGTGCTGGGGTCTTGGTGGCGGATGTTCGCGGTCCCGGGTGCCTGCGGGCGGCCGGGTTCGCACCGCGCAGGAGCGAGGCGATCGCGGCGAGGAGGGCGAGGCCGGCGCCGAAGGCGAACACGATGACGAGGCCGGAGTGGAAGGGCCCGGATATCAGGGTCGGGAAGAACTCGCTTCCGGTGAGGGCGTGTTGCTGTGCGGCGGTGAGGTGGTGCAGGGCGCCGCTGGGCTGGAGCAGGTGCTGGACCGGGTTGACGCCGAGCTGGGCGGCGAACAGGGAGGAGACCGGGGGCAGTTCGCCGACCTGGGTGGCGATGTGGGCCGGTACGCCCTGCTGTTCCAGGCCCGCGGTGAGCGTGTGCGGGAGGCTCCTGGCCAGTCCGGCGATCATGAGGGAGAAGAAGACTCCGATGGAGACGGCGGTGCCGGAGTTCTGGAAGGTGGCGCGCATTCCCGAGGCGACACCGCGCAGGCTCGCGGGCACACTGCCCATGATCGAGGAGGAGTTGGGGGAGGCGAACATACCGCTGGCGATCCCGTTGACGGTGATCAGCACGGCGAAGATCCAGTATCCGAAGTCGATCGGCAGGCACATCAGGCCCAGGAAGCTCGCGCCGAACAGCAGCGCGCCGCCGGTTGCCAGGCCCCGTGAGCCGAGCCGGTCGGAGAGGTAGCCGGAGACGGGTCCGGCCACGAGGAAGCCGGCGGTCAGCGGCAGCATGAAGATGCCGGCCCACAGGGGTGTGTCGGCGTAGTCGTAGCTGTGCAGCGGGAGCCAGATGCCCTGCAGCCAGATGATCAGCACGAACTGCATCCCCCCGCGGCCGATCGAGATGGCCAGGCCCGCCAAGTTGCCGAAGGTGAAGGCCCGTTGGCGGAACAGGCCGAGCTGGATCATCGGCGCCTGGACGCGCTTCTCGATGACGACGAAGGCCGCCAGCAGGAGCAGTCCCCCGGCGATCAGCGCGTCGGCCAGCGGGTTGGTCCAGCCCATGGTGTGGCCGCCGTAGGGCTGGAGGCCGAAGGTGATCGCGATCAGGGTGGCGCTGAGGCCGACGCCGAAGGTGATGTTGCCCCACCAGTCGATACGGCCGCCGGCGCGTCCGGCGGTCTCGCGGAGGGTGCGGTAGGCCCACACCGTGAAGAACACCCCGACGGGGACGTTCACCCAGAACACCGCCCGCCAGTCCCAGGCCGACAGCAGACCGCCGGCGACGAGACCGATGAACATGCCGCCCAGGGCGGCGACTTGGTTGATACCGAGGGCGAAGCCGCGCTGTTCCTCGGGGAAGGCGTCGGTCAGGATCGCGGCCGAGTTCGCGGTCAGCATCGAGCCGCCGACGGCCTGGAGCACGCGCCAGGCGATCAGCCACATCGCTCCGTGGCCGCCGTCGAAGGGGTCGAAGGAGAGCAGGACCGAGGCGAGGGTGAAGACCGCGAACCCGGAGTTGTAGATCCGGACCCGGCCGTACATGTCGCCCAGGCGGCCGACCGTGACCACCAGGACGGCCTGGACCAGCCGGTAGCCCATGATCATCCACAGCAGATACGCGATGTTGCCGGGGGCGAGCGGATCCAGGTGCACACCACGGAAGATGGCCGGCAGGGCGATCAGCACGATGGAGCCGTCGAGTGCGGACATGAAGACCGCGGCGGTGGTGTTGGTCAGCGCGGTCCACCTGTAGCGGTCCTCGCCGGCCGTGCGACGCGGGGTGCGAGCCCTGGTGGGTTTCGTCATGCGTCTGCTTCCTCCGCGGCCGTAGGCGTCAGATGTTCTGGGCCAGTCGCTCCAACAGCGGTGCGGCTGCGGCGAGTTGCTTCAGCTCCGTCGGGGTGAAGGTGCCGCCGGTCAGGGCTCGGCCGATGAGTTCGGCGCGCGCGTTGCGTTTGTTCCGCAGCGCTTGGCGGCCCGCGTCGGTCACCGTCAGCACCACGCGCCGGCCGTCCTCCGGGTCCGGGCGGCGCTCGACCAGGCCCTGGGTCCGCAGCGAGCCGAGCGTGGCCCCCATGGCCTGCGCGGTGATCTGCGCGTCCCTGGCCAGCGCCGAGGAGGTGGTGGGGCCGGCACGGTCCAGCTGTGCCAGGGCGGCCCGCTCGGGCATAGTCAGCCCACCCTCGACGGGCAGTTGACGCACCCGCCGCAGCAGCACGCCGATACTCGCCATCAGGGCCGAGGCGACCTCTTCGGGGTCTAGGTCTTCGTCACTCATACACTAAGGCTAGTTTATCAACCTGCCTTAGTAAACTGCGGTGCTACGGCAGCCGACCGCAAGGGTCTACCTGACTCACCGTCAGAACTAGTCGCAGGCCGCCCCGTTGAGAGTGAAGCCGGACGCTGCGGAGTTCTTGGAGTTGTTCCAGGTGCCGAGGAAGCCGAAGGTGAGGCTGCCGTTCGCGGCGACGTTCTTGTTGTAGTCGGCGGCGGTGGCGGTGACCCGGGAGCCGTCCTGGGCGACGCTCGCGTCCCACATCTGTGTGACCTGCTGGCCGTCGCGGTAGGACCATGCGACGCGCCAGTTGTCGAGGGCCTTGGTGGTGGTGACGGTGACCGTGGCCTGGAAGCCGTCGTTCCACTGGCCGACGAGGTCGTAGGTGACGTCGCAGCTCGCCGCGGCGGGCGGCCGCGCCGGCGCGCCGGTGGTCGGCGCGGGGGCGTCGCTCGCGGTGGCCGAGGCGGTGCCCTGGGGTTCGGTGTCGGGGTTCTTGTCGCTGGGCGCGGCACTCGCCCTGCTGTCGCTCGCCGTCGGCCGACCGGACGCGGACGGCGTGGTCGACGGGTGCGTGCCGACGGAGGAGACGGTGGAGCCGGGGTCGATCACCGGCTGGGTGTCGGCGTCGTCGCTGGCGGTGTTCTCGCGGCCGGAGCCGCCCATCGGCATCATCGACACCCCGAGCGCCACGAACGAGAGGAGGACGGCGGCGACGAGCAGTCCGTTGCGCACGAGACGCGCCTTGCTCGCGCCCTCCCTCGGTTCCCCGGCCTCGAGTTCGGCCACGGGGCGCCCGGCGCCGAGCCGTACCTCGGCTGCCCGGCGGCGGCGCTCCAGATAGGCGAGCCCGCCCCAGCCGATCACGCCGCTCGCGAGGGCCGAGGGCAGTCCGCCGCCCTGCAGTCGCAGACAGGCGGCGGCCTCCGCGCACTGCACGCAGGTGGCGAGGTGGCGCGAGAGGTCCTCGGGGGTGTCGGCGGACGGCGAGCGGGTGACGGCGTCGAGCAGCCGGGCGTAGCTGCGGCACTCCGCGGCCATCGGCGAGTCGAGGTGGTTGCGGTGGCAGCGGTCCCTGAACAGGCCGCGCACCTGGGCGAGTTCACCGGACACGATCGCCGGATCGAGTCCGAGGCGGCGGGCCACGACGGTCAGCGGCAGTGCCTCGACCTCGGCCAGCCACAGCAGTGCCGCGTCCGGCTCCTGCAGGTCCCGCAGCCCGCGCAGGGCGATCGGGCGCTGCAACGGCATGCCGTGGAAGCGGGCCGCCTTGTCCGAGTTGAGCCAGAGCCTCAGGTCCGGGTCGAGCCGGTGCCCCCGCCCGGCGAACTCCCACTCCGCGGCCGTGGTCCGTACGGCGGTCAGCAGCAGCGGTATCACCGGCAGGACGCGACGGGTCGGCGCGCGCATCGGACCGGACCCGGCGGAACGGGCCTCCTGTATGCCGAGTGCGAAGGCCTCGCTCGCCAGCTCGGTGGCCGAGGCGGCGCCGGACGTGCACAGGTCGGCGTAGGACAGCACGGCGTCCCAGCACTCGGTGAACAGCGCGGCCTCAGCGGCGTCCTGAGGAGTCGGCAGGTCGGGCATGGGTCTCCTGCATCCACGAATGACGGCCAACTAGCTCTGACATTAAGCGAGTTGGAGGGGGGCTGCCTCGTGACAGGGCCAGAGCCTTTCACGCGTCCCACACAACTGACAAGCCGGGTATTCAATTACGGTAACCGTCAGTCGCCTCTGTGCAGTTGTACGTGTTCGAGGCTCTCCCGTCTCACCCGTCGCAGGAGTTGTCCACACCGTTACCTTACAAAGGCGCGGGCTCCTCGGCGGGGAGGCTGTCCATGAAGGAGCTGACGGAGAAGACCGCCCGGCCGGGGCCCGGTTCGCCGTATCCGGGCGGGGACTTGAGCCCGAAGTCCTCCATCGTCGCGCGGTAGGCCTCCAGCAGCCGGATGTGGTACTCCAGCGGCGCACCCTGCGGGTTGGCCTTGCCCAGCGGGGTGGTCGGCTCGGGGCACCAGGTGGTGAAGCGGGGCGTGATGCCGTGCGACATGAAGAAGCGCAGGCCCTCGGTGGTGGACGCGATCGCCTCGTCGACCGTCTTGAAGCCGAAGGGCTCCGCCATCTCCACGCCGGCCACGAAGTTGGGGATCACGTTGCGCGCGCCGAAGATGTCCGCCGAGTCGAGGATGCGCTTGTGCCACTCGTCGCGGCCGACGTAGCGCTCCTTGCCCGGGCAGTGCAGCTTGAACAGATACTCGTCCCACACCTCGTAGTTGGGGTGGTAGATCTGCACGCCGTAGTCCTTGAAGCGCTGCACGTCGTCCTTCGGCAGCGCCTGGGCGACGACCTTGCCGATCCAGCGGCCCGGGAAGCGCTCCTCGATGGCCTTGGCGTAGTGGCCGTAGAAGTCGGCCTCGTCGCGCCCGGCGACCGTCTTGGTGATCGCGCCGCCGGTGAGGGTGTACGCGGTCGACACCTTCGCGGTGTCGTAGCGGTCGATGATCTCCAGGGCTTCGAGGACCTCCTCGACGTCCTTGACTCCTGTGTACGGTCGACCGGCGGCCTTGTGCTGGCGCCAGTTGTGGTTGATGTCGCAGTACTGGCACTCCTCCTTGGCGCCGAAGTACTGGCAGACCCGGAAGACGGTCAGGTAGATCAGGTAGCCCCACTGGATCGTCGGAGCCACCTCCATGACGGACTTCCCGTTGGCGAGCTTGTGCCGGTAGTACTCCGGCATCGGCGGCACACCGACGTCCGCGATCCGCTTGCCGTCGAGGTAGAGCCCGAGGACACCGTCCTCGTCCGAGGCCACGCGGTACGGCGACGTCGGGTTCACCCGCACGGAGACGACGGTCCGCCTCAGGTCGTACGGGCCGCCGGTGAGGATGATCTCCTCCGGCGGGCGACGCAGCGCGGCCTCGCCCAGCTCCGGCAGGGTGCCGTGGTCGAAGGAGAAGATGAAGTAGGACTTCGGCTTGACCTCGCCGCCCTCGTTGTCGCTCAGCGCGGACGGATCGAAGGCGACACCCCCGCGCAACAGGTCCTCCTTGAAGACGGCTTCCCGCGGCACATGCGGAAAACGCTCCATCAGATCCTCGACCAGTGCGGTGCGGCTGCCCATCCCGTATCTCCTCCCGGCGCGTGCGCCCTGCTCGGACGTACGACTCCTCACGGTATGCCCCCGGCGGTTCGGTGGTGGGAGCGGGGGGCGCGGTGCGGTGCGGTGTGGCGCGGGTCGGTCGGGTCGAGCCCGCTCGGCGATACGTCCCCGGCGTCACCGCCCCGTACCGCCCCGTACCGCCCCGTACCGGCGCGGGAGCGCCCCGGGGGCGGACAGAGGTTCTTGCCGGGTCACCCCTGGCCGGCCCCCGCTCGGCGCGCGATGTGGTCCGGTACCGGGATGCCCGCCGGCAGCGCGGGGTCCGGCACGGGCGCGCCCCAGATCGAGGCCAGCGGCAATGTCCCCGCCCACAGACCCAGCCCGGCGTCAGGCCCGTCCCCGTCGTCGGGCGCACCTGTGCGGATCTTGACCGAGGCCTCCTCCAGGGAGAGCGCGAGCAGGGTGGTGGCGGCGAGCTCCTTGCGGTTCGGCTGCCTGGCGTACGACCACTGCCCGGGCGTCGCGTGTTCGGTGAGGCGGCGCAGCCCGGCCAGCTTCTCCTCCGGGTCGGCGACCTTGCGCGGCACCCCGTGGATCATCGCGCTGCGGTAGTTGACCCCGTGCTCGAAGACCGACCGGGCGAGGACCAGCCCGTCGACGTGCGTGACGGTGACGCAGACGGGGGTGCCGCCCGCGAGACTGCGACTGGCGACGGACCCGTGGAGATACAGCTCCCGCCCCTCCCGCCCGTACACCGTGGGCACGACGACCGGCCGCCCCTCGATCACGACCCCGAGGTGACAGACGAAACCGGCGTCGAGGATCGCGTCCAGGTCGGCACGGTCGAGGCTGCCCTGTTCGCGGAGACGGCGGTGGCGGGTGAGGTCGGTGTCAGGCAGACGGTCTGTCATGACGCTGGAGACTACCGATCCAGCACTCAAATGGCGATAGAGATGTCTATGTGCACATCCATATGCACATCGAGCGACGAAATCCGAAGCATTTCCAGCGTGTTGACGTAGCTGACGTTTCTCGTCAGAATTGTCAGCATGAGCAAGCGGGACGACATCGTCACAGCGGCCGTCGACGTCTTCAGCCGATACGGGTTCCGGCAGACCTCGATGGAACTCGTCGCGCGGGCCGCGGGCGTGTCCCGGCCCGCGCTGTACCAGCACTTCGCGAACAAGCAGGACGTGTTCGCCGCCGTCGCCGCCCGCGTCACCGACGTCATGACGGACGCGGCCCACCGCGCCCGCGACGCCGGGGGGACCCCGGCCGACCAGGTCTACGGCGTGCTGTCGGTGAAGCTGGAGACGGCGATCGGCGTCGCCGAGGCGCGGTTCCGGCAGGAGCTGGTCTCGGAGGCCGCGGCGATGGGGCTGTCCTCGACGGAGGACCGGCTGGTGGACGCACTGGTGGACGCACTCTCCGAGGTCCCCGAACCCCGCGAGACGGCCGAGCTCCTGCTCGCCTCGACGGTCGGCATCGGCCAGTCCGACGGCACCCCGGAGGCCCTCCGCCATCGCCTGCGCCGACTGGTCGACCTCGTACTGGGCGGCCTCGACACCGCATCACACCAAAGGAGTTGAGCACCATGATCGGTACGCTCGTCCTCGGTTTCGCCGCGGGCTTCTGCGCGGGCAACGGCCTCCCCTACTACGTGATGGGCAGCACGGGAGAGAGCACCGGCCCAAGCCCGTTCCGCCCCTCCGCCACCGCCAACGTCCTGTCCGGCTGGGTGCTGATCGTCGCCGCGGCCGGCTGCTGGCACTATGCCGATACGCAGGCACATCCGCTGCCGACTTATGCTGCGGCAGCAGCAGGAGTCCTCCTCGTCGGGCTGATCCACGCCCGCCTGTGGCGCACCGACCCCTGGGGCAGGACACACAGGCGCACGCTCTCGGAGGGACGGCAGGGATGACGGAGACGGTCACCAACTGGGCCGGCAACATCACCTACGCGGCGAAGGAACTCCACCGCCCGCACACACTCGACGCGCTCCGGGCCCTCGTGGCCGAGAGTACGCGGGTACGGGTGCTGGGCAGCGGCCACTCCTTCAACGAGATCGCCGAGCCGGGCCCGGACGGCACCCTGCTGTCGATCGCCGCCCTGCCGGCCGAGTTCGACGTGGACACGACGGCCCGGACGGTACGGGTCTCGGGCGGCGTCCGGTACGCGGAGCTGGCCCGCCGGGTGGCCGAGCACGGGCTCGCGCTGCCCAACATGGCGTCCCTGCCGCACATTTCGGTGGCCGGTTCGGTGGCGACCGGCACCCATGGATCGGGGGTCGGCAACGGCTCGCTCGCGGCGGCCGTGCGTGAGGTCGAGATCGTCACGGCGAACGGTTCGACGGTGACGATCGGACGCGGCGACGACCGCTTCGACGGTGCCGTCACCTCGCTCGGCGCGCTCGGTGTCGTCACCTCCCTCACCCTCGACCTGGAGCCGGCCTTCGAGGTCGAGCAGCACGTCTTCACCGAACTCCCGCTCACCGGGCTGGACTTCGAGACGGTGGCGGCCTCGGCGTACAGCGTGAGTCTGTTCACCGACTGGCGGGAGCCGGGCTTCCGTCAGGTGTGGCTGAAGCGGCGCACCGACCAGGCGCCGGTCGACTTCCCGTGGGCCGCGCCCGCCACGGGGGCGCTGCACCCGGTGCCGGGGATGCCCGCCGTCAACACCACCGAGCAGCTCGGGGTGCCGGGCCCGTGGCACGAGCGACTGCCGCACTTCCGGGCGGAGTTCACCCCGAGCAGCGGGGCGGAGCTTCAGTCGGAGTATCTGCTGCCGCGGTCGGCCGCACTCGACGCGTTGTATGCGGTCGACGGGATCCGGGAGACGGTCGCCGGTGTACTGCAGATCTGCGAGGTGCGGACGGTCGCAGCCGACGCGCAGTGGCTGAGCCCCTCGTACGGACGGGACACGGTGGCGCTGCACTTCACCTGGGTCGAGGACACGGCGGCGGTGCTGCCAGTGGTGCGGCGGCTGGAGGACGCGCTGGACGGCTTCGACGCGCGACCGCACTGGGGAAAGGTGTTCACCACCCCGGCGGAGCCGCTGCGCGGGCGCTATCCGCGGCTCGGCGACTTCAGGGCGCTGGCCCGGGGTCTCGACCCGGAGAGCAAATTCACCAACGCCTTTGTCCGGGACGTCCTCGGCGGCTGACGGCGCGACCCACCGGGCGGCGACTTTGTATAGCCCCTTTCCTAACCCCTTGTCGAACGTCGCCCGCAGCCCATAGCCTTGCCGCGCGCCGGAGCCGTCGTGCCCCGGCATGACGGCACAAAGGGTGGGGGCACCTCCGGTGAAGCGCACATCACGCGACATCCGTACCGCGAACCGCTACGAGGTGCTGCGTCAGATCATCGCCCAGTCGCCCACCTCCCGGCAGGAGTTGGCCGCCGCGACAGGGCTGAGCCTGGCCACGGTGGCCACGCTCGTCGGTGAGCTGCTGGACCTGCGGATGATCACCGAGGTCGGGTTCGAGGACTCGGCGGGGGGCCGCCCCCGGGGTCTGGTGGCGGTCAACGCCTCGGGGGGCGCGTTGATCGGTGTCGACATCGCGGAGACCTACGTCCATGTCGAGCTGTTCGACCTGGCGCTGAACGTCCTCGCCCGCGCCGACGAGGACATGCGGCCCGGCGAGAGCCGTCCGGAGCAGGTGGTCGGTCATGTCGCCGCCGCCGTCGGCTCGGTGGTCGCGCAGGCCGGTGTCGAGGCGGCCCGTGTCCTCGGTGTCGGAGTGAGCGTGCCGGGCCAGGTGGACCGCAAGACCGGCATCTCGGAGTACGCGCCCAACTGGGACTGGCACGACGTGCCCCTGCTCGACCTGCTCTCCGAGGTCATCGCCTACCCCCTCTACCTGGACAATCCACTGCGGGCCGGCGCGGTCGCCGAGATGTGGTTCGGGGCGGCGCGCGGGCGCGGGGACGCGGTGGTGGTCAACCTCGGGACCGGGGTCGGCGCCGGGCTCGCACTGGGCGGCGGGCTGTACCGGGGGGTGAGCAACAGTGCCGGCGAGTGGGGTCACACCACGCTCGTCCTGGACGGGCGGCTGTGCCGCTGCGGCAACCACGGCTGTGTGGAGGCCTATGTCGGCGCGCCCGGGATCATGCTGAATCTGCGGGAGTTGAGCCCGCAGAGCCCGCTGCTGCACCCCGAGGACCAGACCGCCACCATCGACGCGCTGGCCCGCGCCGTGGCCGCGAACGACCCGGTGGCCCTCAAGGTCGTACGGGAGACCGCCCGTTACATCGGCGCGGGCATCGCCAACCTGGTCAACGTCCTCAACCCCGAAGTGGTCGTGCTCAGCAGCTGGGTCGCCCGCAAGCTCGGCGATCCCCTGCTGCACGAAGTGCGCGAGGCCGTCCAACGGCACGCGCTCAGGCGGCCGTTCGCCGCCACCGAGATCGTCCTCTCTCCCATCCCCACCGACCCGGCGTGCCTGGGAGCGGCGACTTTCGCGCTCGAAGGGGCACTTCAGTCGGTCGGCCAGAGGACCGGTAAGAACCGCACCACCCAGGCAAGGAGCCGTACCGCGCCACCTTCATGACGACGGAAGGGATGCAAGTGACCCAGCCCCACCCCAGGAGATCGATCCTCGCGACAGCGGCAGCCGCGCTCGCCGTCACCGGGGCCCTGATATCCGCTCCGCCCGCGAACGCCGACGGCGTCGCACCGGCGGAGGTCTCCCCCCACGCGGCCCAGACCATCGACAACATCGGCGCGTCCGGCGCCTGGTGGGTCAACGACCTCCAGTACTTCAAGCCCGAGGTGCAGGCCCGGGTGGCCCAACTCCTGTTCTCCGAAAAGGGCTTGGACCTCTCCTCGTACCGCTACAACATCGGTGGCGGTGGCGTCGCGGTCACCACTCCGGCCCGCGCCGCCCAGGACTTCCTGAACGCCGACGGCAGCTACGACTGGAGCAAGGACAAGGGCGGCCAGACGTTCCTCAAGTACGCCGCGAAGTACGGCGTGCAGGACCTGATCGGCTTCGTCAACAGCGCGCCCGCTCAGTGGACGACCAACGGGCAGAGCTGCGGCGGCCAGTTGAAGGCAGAGAACGAGGGCGACTACGCGAAGTACATCGCCGATGTCACGGCCCACTTCGCGAAGCAGGGCGCGAGGTTCGACTACATCAGCCCCTTCAACGAGCCGAACAACAACTTCGGCGACTGCGGCCAGGAGGGCATGCAGGTCACCGTCGACCAACGCGACGACATCGTGCGGGCGTTGGGCGCCGAGCAGCGGGCCCGGAAGCAGAAGACGAGCATCATCGCCGACGAGTCGAGCAGCACGGTCAGCTTCAGCACCGAGGTCCCGCAGTGGATCTCGCAGCCGGACACCGCCCAGTACGTGTCGGAGCTGGCGCACCACACGTACAACAACCCGAACGACGGCCAGTTGGGCAACGTCTACGAGACGGCGAAGACGGTCGGCAAGCCCTCCTGGGCCACCGAGATCTGCTGCTTCGGCAAGGGCACCACGGGCTGGAACCAGGAGTACGACCCGACGATCGACAACGCCCTGCTGATGTCCCGGATCATGTACAAGGACTTCGCGAGCGCACACGACTCGGCGTTCCAGTGGTGGGTGGCCCTCGCCAGCGGCTACGGCACGGACCCCGCCGCGCGCAACGACGTCGGCTGGAACGACGGGCTGATCTACTACGACCCCGACTACGCGACGGACGGCAACCAGACCCTCTACTTCACAAAGCGGTACTACGCGCTCGGCCAGTACAGCAAGTTCGTGCGACCGGGCTCGGTCGCACACAACGTGACGGGCGCGCCGAGCGGTGTCGAGGTGACCTCCTACGACCGGGACGGCAAGTGGGTCGTCGTGGTCAACAACCAGAACACCACGGACACTTCGCTGAACCTGCACTTCAACAGCAAGGTACCGGTGCGGGCCACGCAGGCGGTGCGGACCTCGGCCACGGAGAACTGGGCGAAGGTCGCCAAGCCGGACGTGAGCGGCTCCACGGTTTCCGCGACCCTGGCCGCCCGCTCGATCACGACGTACGTCCTCGACCAGAAACCCCGCAAGGGCCAGGGGAGTTCGACGGCCGTCACCGGCGCCCTCCAGGGCAGGCAGTCCGGCAAGTGCCTGACGGCGGACGTCTCGGGGGCCGCGATCGGCACCTGCACGGGAGGGGCCGGGCAGACGTGGTCGTACGACGCGAAGGGTGGCTTGAAGGGGGCCAACGGGTATCTGACGGTGGGGAGTTCGGGGCTGACGACCACGGCCGACTTCACGGGTGATCCCGGCCAGCGATGGCTGCTGAACGCCAACGGGCAGATCCTCGGCGAGGCGTCCGGGAAGTGTCTCGACGTGAGCGGTCAGGCGACCGCCGACGGCAGCAAGGTGATCCTGTACAGCTGCAACGGCGGCGCCAACGAGGCCTGGTCGAAGCTCTGATGACCACCTGACACCTGGTGCGGGCCGGCTGCGCGGCGGCCCGCACCTTCGTCACGTCCGGTATTCCGAACCTTGCACAACGCTTCGAACAGACTTCGTCCAACCCCTTGCCGAAGCCTTAGGCGAAGGTTAACGTCCCGCACCGCAACTCGATTTCAGCCACGGGCAGCTGAGCCGTGGAGCCGCAGCCGCGCGAGAGACAAGGACGTCACCATGTCGGCAATGAGCAACAGCAACCTTTCCCGCCGATCGATATTCCGGGCGGCCGCGGGGATGGCCGCGGCCGGCACGCTGGCCGCGTGCGGCGGCAACAACGGGCGGGGCGGGGGCTCCGGTTCGGGCACGAACCTCGTCCAGTACTTCCACGCTTACGGCGAGGCGGGCACGGAACAGGCCATCAAGCGGTACGCCAAGGCCTACTCGAAGGCCAACGTGTCCACCACCTGGATCACCGGCACCAACTTCGAAGCCAAGCTCTTCTCGTCCCTGCTCACCAAGCAGGCACCGGACGTCTTCGAGTTCCACCCTCAACTGCAGCTGGTCAAGAGCGGCCAGGTGGCCGACCTGAGCGACATCATCGATCCGGTCAAGGACGACTTCAACCCAGCCGACATCAAGTCGCACACGGTCGACGGCAAGGTCTACGGGATCCGGATGATCGACGACCCGCAGTTCTTCTATTACCGCAAGTCGATGCTGGAGAAGGCCAAGGTCGAAGTCCCCACCACCCTCGACGAGTTGCTGGAGGCCGCCGCCAAGCTCACCACCGGCAAGGTCAAGGGCGCCTACCTCGGCAACGACTTCACGGCGGTTCAGAACAACCTGATCTGGTCGGCCGGTGCCGACACGCTCAACGAGAAGAACGAAATCGCCTACCACACGGACGGCGTCGTCGAGGGCCTCAAGAAGCTCCGCCAGCTGTTCACCAGCGGTCACATCCTCCTGGACGCCCCGACGGACTTCTGGGACCCGTCCTCGCTCAACCAAGGCCTGTGCGCCATCCAGTGGGGCGGCATGTGGTCCATGCCGGCCATGCAGAAGGCGCTCGGCGACGACCTGGGCGTCTTCCCCTTCCCGAGCATCGGCTCCAGCGGCAAGCAGTCGGTCTACAACGGCGGTTGGTCGATGTTCGTCAACGCCAAGAGCAAGAACCTCGAAGCGGCCAAGGCGTACGTCAAGTGGCTGTGGATCGACCAGAAGAAGTACCAGGAGGACTGGGCGCTGTCCTACGGCTTCCACATCCCGCCGCGCACCTCGATCGCCAACGAGGCCACCAAACTCAAGTCCGGCCTGCCCGCCGAGGGCGTGAAGCTCTTCACCGACTACGGCCACTTCGACAACATCGCCTTCGACCAGACGATGATCACCGCGTTCAACGACGTGATCGCGTCCACTGTCCGCAAGAACGGCAACCCGGAGGCCGCGCTCGACGCCTGCGACAAGAAGGTCAACGTCGAGCTCAAGAAGCTGTTCGGATAGGCCGGCGGACGGAACCCGAGATGTCGACCACCACCACGCGCGGGGTCGCCCAGCCCGCCGCGGCCAAGGCCTCGAAGGCCCGGCCGCGGCGGGGGCTGCGGTCCAACGCCACCCTGAACTTCTGGCTCTTCACCGGCCCGTTCCTCATCGGCCTGGTGATCTTCGTCTTCGTCCCCATCGGATGGAGCATCTGGCTCAGCTTCTTCGACGCCCGCTACACCGTCACGCCGAGCAACTTCATCGGCTTCGACAACTACAAGCAGATCCTGACCAACAGCAACTTCCCCGACTCGCTGCTGACGTTCACGGTGTTCGCCGCGTTCATCGTGCCGACCACGTGGGCGCTGTCACTGGGCCTGGCCCTGCTGGTCAACCAACTGCGGTTCATGCGGGCGTTCTTCCGGTCTGTGTTCTTCCTGCCGACCGCCGTGTCGTACGTCGCCGCAGCACTGATCTGGAAGATGTCCATCTTCACCGGCGTCCGCTTCGGCCTGGCGAACACCGTCCTCGGCTGGTTCGGCGTCGACAACATCGCCTACCTGTCCAACCCGACCCCGCCCTGGTACTGGGTGGTCATCGTAACGCTGCGGCTGTGGATCCAGTCCGGCTTCTACATGATCCTGTTCCTCGCCGCACTGCAGAACATCCCGGCCGAGCTGTACGAGGCCGCCGAGATCGACGGCGCCAAACGAGGCTGGCAGACCTTCCGCTACATCACCCTGCCCCAACTGCGGGCCACCTCGACCGCGGTGATCCTGCTGCTGCTCATCGCCGCCTACCAGGCGTTCGACGAGTTCTACAACCTCATCACCACCAAGGCGACCTGGGCGCAGACCCCGCTCATGGAGCTCTACAAGGCGGCCCTGGGCACCAACCAGGACTACGGCGCCGGCAGCGCGGGCGCCGTCATCCTGTCCCTGCTGATCTGCATCGTCACCCTCGCCCAGGGCAAGATCATGGGCTTCGGAAGGGGGGAGGAGTCCAAGTGACCTCCACCGCACCGCAGTTGACCAAGACGCGGAGGAAGCGCGGCGGCATCCTCGGCAACACCGGCCTGTACGTCGCCGTCGGCATCGCCGCCCTGCTCTTCCTGATCCCCTTCTACCTGATCCTCCGCAACGCCCTCTCCACGGACTTGGAGATCACCGGCGAGAACTGGAAGCTGCTCCCCTCCTTCCAGTGGGGCAACATCTCCGAACTCTTCGACGACCAGACCGTCCAGTTCGGCCGCGCCCTGTGGAACTCCACGGTCGTCGCCGTCCTGACGACCGTAGGCACACTCCTGGTCTGCTCCCTGGCCGGCTACGGCCTGGCCCGCATCCCCTACAAGCACTCCAACAAGGTCTTCTACGTCGTCCTGGCGACCCTGATGGTGCCCACGGCCGTCACCTTCGTACCGAGCTTCGTCCTCGTCTCGTCACTCGGCTGGGTCGACACCTACCGGGGTCTCATCATCCCGGGCCTCTTCAGTGGTTTCACCTGCTTCCTCTTCCGGCAGTACTTCCTGGGGTTCCCCAAGGAGCTGGAGGAGGCGGCGCGCGTGGACGGACTCGGCTACTGGGGCGCGTACTGGCGGATCGTCGTACCCAACTCGCTGAACTTCTTCGCGGCGATCGCCACCATCACCTTCATCAGCGGCTGGAACGCCTTCCTGTGGCCGCTGGTCATCGGCCAGGACCCTAGCTCCTGGACCGTGCAGATCGCTCTGTCGTCGTTCATCACGAACCAGACCGTCAACTTCCATCTCATCTTCATGGCCACCGCGATTTCCATCCTGCCCCTGGTCTTCGTGTTCCTGTTCCTTCAGCGCTGGCTGGTCCAGGGAATCGCACAGACCGGCATCAAGGGCTGAGACCCGCAACTCACGACCTGGAGACCGATGACTTCCAGCACCGCCGCCGACTACATCGAGGACGTCTCCCCGGGCACCGGAGCCCTCCCGCCCCGCGCCCGCTACACGTCCTCGGACGCGAAGTCACTGTCCCTCAACGGCAGTTGGCGCCTCCGTGTGTCGGCGACGGCCGACGCCGAGGACGACTCGTTCACCGAGGAGGGCTACGACGCCGGGGACTGGGCCGAGGTCACGGTCCCCGGCCACTGGGTCCTGCAAGGGCACGGCTCCCCGATCTACACCAACCACCTCTACCCCTTCCCGGTCGACCCGCCGCACGTCCCGACCGAGAACCCGACCGGCGACCACCTGCGTGTCTTCGACCTGCCGTCCGAGTGGCCCTCGGACGGCGGGGCGGTGCTGCGCTTCGACGGCGTGGAGTCCTGCGCCCGGGTCTGGCTCAACGGCACGGACATCGGGGAGTTCAAGGGCTCCCGGCTGCCGCACGAGTTCGCGGTCGGACACCTGCTCAAGCCGAGCGGCAACGTCCTCGCCGTCCGCGTGCACCAGTGGTCGGCGGGTTCCTACCTGGAGGACCAGGACCAGTGGTGGCTGCCCGGCATCTTCCGTGACGTCGCCCTGCTGCACCGCCCGCCGGGCAGCGCCCTCGACTTCTTCGTGCACGCCTCCTACGACCACACCAGCGGCGCGGGCACCCTGCGCGTCGACTCCGACGTCGACGGCCGGATCACCGTGCCCGCCCTGGACATCGATGTCGCGACCGGTGAGTCGGTCACCGTGCCGGTGCGGCCGTGGACGGCCGAAACCCCGTACCTCTACGACGGGTTGCTGACCACCGAGGGCGAACGCGTCCCGCTGCGCATCGGCTTCCGGACCGTCGAACTCTCCGACGGCCTGATCAAGGTCAACGGGAAGGCGGTCCTCTTCAAGGGCGTCAACCGCCACGAGTGGCACCCCGAGAAGGGGCGCGCCCTCGACCTGGAGACGATGCGCGAGGACGTGCTGCTGATGAAGCGGCACAACATCAACGCGGTCCGCACCTCGCACTATCCGCCGCACCCGGCCTTCCTGGACCTGTGCGACGAGTACGGCCTGTGGGTCGTCGACGAGTGCGACCTGGAGACCCACGGCTTCACCGAACAGGCCTGGCGGGACAACCCCGTTGACGACGACCGCTGGACACCGGCCCTGCTGGACCGCGCCGCCCGGATGGTCGAGCGGGACAAGAACCACCCGTCGATCGTCATCTGGTCCCTCGGCAACGAGGCCGGCACCGGGCGCGGCCTCACCGCGATGGCCGAGTGGATCCACGGCCGTGACCGCTCACGCCTGGTCCACTACGAGGGCGACATCAACTGCCGTGACACGGACGTCTATTCACGGATGTACGCCTCCCACGCCGAGGTCGAGCACATCGGCCGGGAACTGGACGGCGGCACCCACAAGCGCCGTCAACTCCCCTTCGTCCTCTGCGAGTACGGGCACGCCATGGGCAACGGCCCCGGCGGACTCGCCGACTACCAGCACCTCTTCGAGTCGTACGACCGGCTCCAGGGCGGATTCGTCTGGGAGTGGATCGACCACGGCATCAAGGACGAGCGCCACGGCTTCGCATACGGCGGCGACTTCGGCGAGGAGCTGCACGACGGGAACTTCGTCTGCGACGGACTGCTTTTCCCCGACCGCGCGCCCTCCCCCGGCCTGATCGAGTTCAAGAAGGTCATCGAGCCGGTCTCCGTCGACGGCACCGACGGCTCCGTACGGGTCACCAACAAGCACGACTTCGCCGACCTGTCCGCATTCGCCTTCCAGTGGTCCTACCAAGTGGACGGCGAGACGGTCGAGTCGGGCCCGCTGACGGTGCCGCCGCTCGCACCCGGCGAGTCGGCCGACGTGAAGCTGCCCGCACCGCCCGTGGAGTCCGACGGCGCCGAATCCCATTGGACGGTACGGGCCTCGCTGGCGGCCGACACCGCGTGGGCTCCAGCCGGTCATGTGGTGGGATGGGGCCAAATCCCGGTCACGGCACGCCCGTTGCCGTATGTCTCCGCCACCTCCGCTCCCGTCCTCGGCGAGCGGCGGATCACTCTGGGCCCGGCATCCTTCGACGCCCGTACGGGCGAGTTGAAGTCGATCGGCGCGGTGGACGTCACCGGTCTCCGCCTGGACGTATGGCGGGCTACCACCGACAACGACGACGGCGCGTCCTGGCAGACGGACATCCGCCACGGCCTGCTCTGGCGCAAGTTCGGCCTGCACCGGATGCGACACCGGCTGGACGGCGTGGAGTTGAGCGAGGACGCGCTGACCGTACGCACCCGGGTGGCGCCTGCCGCCTGGGAGATCGGGCTCGCCACGGTGTACCGCTGGACCTCGGACGGTTCGCGGCTGCGGCTGACGGTGTCCGTGGCACCCGAGGGCGACTGGACGGTACCGCTGCCGAGGCTCGGTGTCCGCTTCGGGCTCGACGCGGGCGCCGACCGGGTGAAGTGGTTCGGCGGCGGCCCCGGCGAGGGGTATCCGGACACCAAGTCGGCTTCGCGGCTGGGCCGTTGGGAGTCCACGGTCGACGGCCTCCAGACGCCCTACGTCCGTCCGCAGGAGAACGGTGCCCGCGCGGACGTCCGCTGGGCGGAGCTGGGCGGGCTGCGGATCGACGGCGACCCGGAGTTCTGGTTCACGGCCCGCCGCTGGACGACGGAACAGCTGGACGCCGCCGCCCACCGCACGGACCTCACGCCCGGCGACACCGTGTGGGTGAACCTCGACCACGGGCAGCACGGGATCGGCTCGCAGTCCTGCGGCCCGGGCCCGCTCCCGCAGTACTTCCTCAACGCCGAACCCACCGAGTTCTCCTTCGTGTTCTCGGAAGCCGTGTTCCCGGAAGCGGCGTTCCCGGAAGCCCCGGAGACCAGTTGACCGGCACCGTCGTGAAATCGGCTGCGGCCGACCGGCTCTTCAGCCGGTCGGCCGCGGTCGCGTCCTGCGTCGGCTTCGTCCTCATCGGCATGCTCCAGGCCCTCTACGGCCCCGCGATCCCGGGTCTGCGCCACGAGTTCGGGCTCTCCCCGTCCGGCGCCGGTCTCGGCCTGAGTCTGCACTTCGCCGGCGGGGTCGCCGGTGTCCTCGCCTTCAACGGGATCCACTCCCGGATCAGCAACAGGGCACTGCTGGCATGGGGTTACGGCCTGATGGCCGCGGGAGGCGCGGGCTTCGCGCTCGCTCCGAACTGGCCCCTCGCGCTCGCCGCCGCCTTCCTCGGCGGCCTCGGCTTCGGCGGCATCGACTACGGCCTGAACCAGCTCTTCGCCGTCGGCTTCGGCGACCGCTCCACCGCCATGCTGAACGTGCTCAACGCGCACTTCGGCATCGGCGCGGTACTCGGCCCGGCGATGGTCGCCCTGCTCGGTCCGGACCACTACCCGTACGCGTTCGGGGCGTGCGCCGTACTGGCGGCGGTGTTGGTGTGGGCGGGCTCAAGCGGTGTACGTACACGTGTATCCGACGCGTCACCAGCGACGGCGGACGGCAGCGGGCTCGGCCTGTCCCGGGTTCTCGTCGGCTTCCTGGTCCTCTACATCCTCAACGTGGCGGTCGAGGCGAGTGTCGGCGGCTGGGAGCCCACGCATCTGGAGACGGTCGGTTACACGGCGACCGTGGCCGCGTCGGCGACCTCCGTCTACTGGCTGATGATGACGGCGGGCCGCTTCCTCGTCGTACCGATCACCCTGCGGTACTCGCCCGAGCGCATCCTCACGGTGTGCGCGGCCGGGATGACGGTGTGTCTGCTGTTGACGCTGGTTAAAGGAGTGGCACCGGTGGCGTACGCCGGTGTTGGCTTGTTCATCGCACCGGTCTTCCCGACGGGTTTCGCCTGGCTCACCAGGGCGCTTCCCCAGGCCGAGCGAGCCGGGGCGTGGGTGATCGCGGCCTCGAATGTCGGCGGGGTGGCGGCTCCGCCGCTGCTCGGTGTCGGGATCGAGGCCTCCGGGATCCACGCCGTGCCCTGGCTGTTGACCGCGCTGTCGGCCGCGTCGCTGCTCGCGACGCTCCGGCTGATCCGACTGACGAGGAGGTCCGCATCATGAAGGCCCTGTTCCTGCTCACGCGAAGGCTGGCCGAGTGAACGCGAGCAGTATCGAGGTCCGGGGGCTGTCCCGCACCTTCCACACCACCGTGCGGCGCCCCGGTTTCGTCGGCGGGCTGCGCTCGCTCGTCAACCCGGACCGCGTGCCCAAGTACGCCGTCTCCGACGTCTCGTTCGATGTCGCCCCGGGTGAACTCCTCGCCCTGCTGGGCCCGAACGGCGCCGGCAAGTCCACCACCATCAAGATCCTCACCGGGATTCTCACGCCCACCTCCGGGGAGGCTCGGGTCGCGGGCGTGGTGCCGTACGAGGAGCGGGAGCGCAACGCCCGCAACATCGGGGCGGTGTTCGGGCAGCGCACCCAGCTGTGGTGGGACCTGCCGGTGCGCGAGTCGTTCTCGATCCTGCGGGACATCTACGAGGTGCCGAAGGCCCAACACGCGTCCCGGCTGCGGGAGTTCGACGACCTGCTCGAACTGTCCAGCTTCTGGGACACCCGGGTCCGTCATCTCTCCCTCGGCCAGCGCGTCCGCTGCGACCTGGCCGCCGCGCTGCTGCACGATCCGCCGGTCGTCTTCCTCGACGAGCCGACCATCGGCATGGACGTGGTGGTGAAGGAGCAGGTCCGCGAGTTCCTGCGCCATCAGGTGGAGGAGCGCGGCCGTACGGTCCTGCTGACCACGCACGACATGACCGAGGTGGCCCGGCTCGCCGAGCGGGTCGTCCTCATCAACCACGGCCGGCTGGTGCTGGACGGCACCCTCGGCGAGATCCGCCGCAGGTTCGGTTCGACCTGGCAGATCCGCGCTTCGCTGGCCGACGCGCACGCCGAGGTCGTACCGCTGCCCGGCATCGCGCTGGTGCGGCGGGACGGACCACAGGTGGTCTTCGGCCCGGAGGGGACCGAGGGGCCGACCGTCCACCAGGCGCTGAAGCAGGTCATCGAACGGTACGAGGTGACCGAAGTCGCCATGGACGAGGCGGAGTTGGAGGACGTGATGCGGGCCGCGTACGTCCAGGCCGGCCCGCGCGCCGAGGAGACCTGAGATGGCCGCCCTGCACGCCTGGCGCGCCGCCCGCGTCACCCCGCTCGGCGAACTCCTCGCCCCGCCCCGTATCACCGCCGCCCTGCTCCGGCTGACGGTGCAGATCGTGCTGGTGGCGTCCCTGTGGCGCGGCCTGTACTCCCAGACCGGCACGACCGCGGGACTCACCGGCGACCAGGCGGTGACGTACGCCGTACTGGCCGTACTGGCCTCCCGGCTGCGGGAGTTGGACCAGTACGCGGGACGGGACACGGTCCTGCAGCACATGCACTTCGGCACGATCATCTACTGGTATCTGCGTCCGCTGCCGCCCCGGCGCTACTACGCGCTGCGGGCGTTCGGTGAGCAGATGTACGGGCTGGTCTGGGCGCTGACGGGATACGTCGTGTGCCTCGCGGCCGGGGTGGTGGAGGCGCCCAAGTCACCTGCCGTGGCAGGGGTGTTCGCACTGAGCATGCTGCTGGGGCAGCTCGTCCTGTACTACGTCATGCTTGTCATCGACCAGTTGTGCTTCTGGACGCTCCGCAACGGCGCCGCGATGCTCATCCTGATCTTCGCGCAGAACCTGCTGTCCGGTGTGTACGCGCCGCTGTGGTTCTTCCCGGACTGGTTCATCACGATGAGCCGCTTCCTGCCGTTCCAGGCGACCCTGAGCGTGCCGCTGTCGATCTACGTGGGCCGCATCCCGCTGTCCGACGCGGGCACCCAACTCGCCCTGCAGGCCGTCTGGGTGGCGGTCCTGTCCCTGTTCACCCGGTTCCTGTGGCGGCGCGCCGCCCGTCGAGTCGTCTCGCAAGGGGGCTGATGCCTGTGAAAGCCGTCCGGATCGTGTGGCGCATCACACGGCTCAACTTCCGTGCCCAGCTGGAATATCGCACCGAGTTCCTGCTGATGATCGCAATCGGCGCGATCTGGCAGGTGTCGGTGATCGTGTTCGCGACGGTGCTGCTCACCCGGTTCGCCGGGATGGGCGGCTGGGACAGCTCGGACGTGCTGCTGATCCCGGCGACCCGTATGATGGCTCACGGCCTGATGGTGCTGTTCCTGGGCCGGATGCACGGTCTCGGCCGGTACATCCAGGAAGGCCGTATCGACATCTATCTGGTGCGGCCGATGCCGGTCCACCGCCAGGCACAGCTGGAGTACTTCCCCACCAACGCGATCGGCGACCTCACGGTGGCGGGCGGCCTCATGGTGGGCGCGCTCAGCCGCAGCCACCTGGACTGGACGGCGGGCCGCATCGCGTATCTGATCGCCGCGCTGGTCGGCGGCATGCTCCTGGAAGCGGCCCTCTTCACGACCGTGGCCTCCGCCTCCCTCCGCTTCCCGTCCGCGGACTACTGGAGCCGCTGGGTCGAGGACCTCCTCGGCACCTTCGGCAACTACCCGCTCAACGTCCTGCCCCGCGCGGTGGGCGGCTTCCTCACCTACGGCCTTCCGCTCGCGTTCGTCGCCTTCCTCCCGGCAGCCGTACTGACCG
Organism: Streptomyces sp. NPDC050549; assembly: GCF_040655035.1. Lineage (NCBI taxonomy): Bacteria > Bacillati > Actinomycetota > Actinomycetes > Kitasatosporales > Streptomycetaceae > Streptomyces > Streptomyces sp. NPDC050549. Next base: position 240,821 of record NZ_JBFAJD010000007.1, on the reverse strand, counting down.
GACACGGCCACGACATCGGGGTGCCGTACTGGCTGGCGGCGAGTTCACCCCTCGTGGGCCTGCTGACGTATCTCGGGGCGCGGCTGCTGTGGCGGTGGAGCCTCAGCAACTACACGGGGGTGAACGGGTGACCGCGACTGCGGTCCCGTCCGGCTCGGCGCACCGCGCACAGCCCCGAAGATCGTGGTCAGGGGCAGCACGGTGGACGTAGGGCTCTGCGTGGGCTGACCGAGTCGACCGGGTTCACCGGTTGAGGGCCCGGTCCTGGGCGTGCGCCCGAGCCGTTCAGGACCGGCCGGACCGCCGTATCGGCGTCAGCAGTGCGACGACCGCGATCAGTACGCAGCACGCGCCCGCCCCGACGGCGACCGGTGCGGTGCCCCGGCGTTCGGCGGCCCAGGTGAGGACGGCCGCGCCGATGGGGGCCGCCGCGTAGTGGAGGGTCCAGAAGGCGGAGGTGACCCGGCCCAGCAGCCGCTCCGGCGTCACTTCCTGCCGCAGCGACATGGAACAGGTACCGGCCACCTGATCGCAGCCCAGGAACGCGGCGCTCGCCAGCGCGACGGTCGGCACGTCGTACGCCCGGCCCAGCGAGGCGAACGCCGCCCCGCACACCGCGACGGCCCCGATCCAGCTCGCCCCGAAGCCGAACCGGCGCCGCACCCTGGCCACCAGCAGCGCCCCGGTGATCGTGCCGAGCGCGCCGACCGCCATGACCGTGCCCACGGTGCCGTCGTCGTGCCCGAGGTCGTGCTTGAGGTGGTAGATCACCAGGTCGTTGAGGCCGAGGGTGAAAAAGCTGAAGCAGAAGAGGAGCGCGGTCAGGGCGCGAAGTACCGGGTGCCCGCGCAGGAAGGCGACTCCGATACGCAGGTCCCGCCACAACCCGCCCCGCTCCGAGCGCTGTTCGGGGTCGGGGCGGCCACGGAACCGTACGAACGCCAGACAGGCGGCCGACACCCCGAAGCTGGCCGCGTCCACACCGACGGCGGCGGCCGGACCGCTCCAGGCCGCGACGATTCCGGCGCCGAGCGGCCCGAGAACTCCCGCCGCGGCGGCGCTGGCGTTCAACTGCCCGTTGGCTTCCGTGAGTTGCCCGGTGCCGACCAGCCCGCGAACAACCGTCACATAGCCGACGGAGAACAACATGCCGACGGCCTCGCACAGCGGCAGCACCACGTACAACAGCCAGAGCCTCGGCCCGAACAACCACACCAGCGGAATGACCCCGTACAACACCATCCGCACGAGGTCGCACCAGATGAGCAGCGTGCGCCGGTCGACCCGGTCCACCACGACCCCCGCGAACACCGCCGCGACAACCGAGGCCGCCCCACCCACGGCCGTGAGCAGCCCCATCCGCGCGACCGATCCCGTGGCCTGAAGCACCAGCAGCGGCAGCGCGATCAATGCGAAGGAGTCACCGAGCACGGAGAGGGTCTGGGCTGTCCAGAAGGTGCCGAAGTCCCGTTGCCGCCAGAGAGGTTGGGCCATTCCGGCAACCCTGGGGCGGGGAGTGGCGGCCGGGAAACGAAATACCGCGGCCCGGATCAGTCCGGGTGGGTGACGGACTCCGTGGTCGCCCTGTGTCCCAGCACCCGTGTCCCCGGTATCGGCGAGGGCAGCAGCCACAGCACGCACATCGCCCCGCCGACGGCCGCGACGACGAGGGTCGCCCTGAGGCCGACCAGCGTGGCGAGCCCGCCTCCCGCCAGGGCGCCCAGCGGCCGGACCCCGTAGTTGACCGTGTTGTACGCCCCGGCCACCCGGCTCCGCAACCCGTCCGGAACGACCGATGTCTGGAGCGAGTTGAGGTTGACGTCGAGGAGCATGACGCCGAAGGCGGAGAGGAACTCGGACGCGCCCAGGGTGCCGAGGCGGGCCCAGCCCGGGCCCGTCGCCGCCGCGATGAGGGCGATGGGGGCCGGGTACAGGACCGCCCCGACGACGATGCTGCGGCCCACGCCGATCCGGCGGGTGATCGCGGGAGCCGTCACGGCCCCCAGGAGGCCGCCCGTCGCCCCCACTCCGAACGCCAACCCGATTGCCCCGGGCGACAGTTGAAGGATCCGGTCGACGAACAGCACCACCAGCCCCGTGCTCGACAGGAACGTGAAGAAGTTGACGGTCGTGGCGCAGAGGAGCCCGGCCCGCATGACGGGTTCGTGGATCACGAAGGCCAGGCCCTCTCTCGCCCGCCGCAGCAGCGAGGGGCCGGCCGACTGGGTGCTGTCCGCCGCTTCGTCGATGCGGGTGCGTCCGACGAGGATCGCCGACGTGACGAACGACAGCGCGTCGGCGATCACCGCGACCGGTGCCGTCAGCGCCTGCACCAGACCGCCGCCGATCGCGGGGCCCGCGATGAAGGACACCGATCTGCTCGCGCTGAGCTTGCTGTTGGCGTCGACGTACGCCGTCTGCGGCACGAGGTGCGCGAAGTAGGACGAGTAGGCCGTGTTGAACACGACCGCCGCCGTGCCGGTCAGCAGGGCCACCGCGTAGAGCTGGCCGAGCGTCACCGTGTCGAGTGCGTAGGCGATCGGGAGGGTCAGCAGGACGGCGGCGCGGAACAGGTCCGCGAGCAGCATGAGTTGGCGCTTGCCGGGGCGGTGGTCGACCCAGGCGCCCAGGAACAGGCCGAGGAGGTTCGGGATCCAGACGAGGGCGGTCAGCCAGGCGACCTGGTTCACGGAGGCGTGCAGTGCGCCGACCGCCAGGATGGGCAGGGCCAGTTCGGAGATGCGGTCGCCCAGCTGGGAGACGGTCTGGCCGCACCAGAACCGTACGAACCGGCGGTCCCGCCACAGCGAGCCGGGCGCGGGCCGAGGTGTCCATCGGCCCTTCATTCGGGTATGTCCGTCGGGCTGTCCTCATTGCCGGCGCCCTCCGGCAGGGTGTACATCAGCAGGCGGACGCCCCTGCCGTCGGGCGGCCGGCGATCCCGGTTGCGGGCGACGTACGGCGCGATCAGTTCCTCCATCGCGTCCTTCAGCGCGGCCAGTTCCGCCGCCGTCACCATGATCCGCGTGTCGGCCGCCCCGGCGAGCCTGGTCCACTCCGGTTCCAGGTCGGGCGCCGTCCCGGTGAGCCAGCGCAGGGGCACGTCCGCTCTGCGCGCGAACATCTCCCCGGCCAGCTCCTGCGCGGCCGACCAGCCCTCCTCGTCCTCCGCCGCCTCGAACCGGAAGCCCCGCGCCACCGCCGCCCAGCGCCGCTCCCGCCGGTCCGTCCCGCCCTCGGCGTCGCGGACCAGGCCGAAACCGGCGAGATGGCGCAGATGCCAGCTGGTGACGGACGGGGTGGCACCCACGTGCGGCGAGAGCCGGGAGGCGGTGGCCGGGCCGTGGCGCTGAAGGCGTTCGAGGATGGCAAGCCGCACCGGGTGGGCCAGCGCCCGCATGATCTTCGGGTCGGATATCTCCATGTCGCCGAAGCGATTGCCGGAATCCATGATGCGAGAGTGTTCTCTCAGAAAGTCTGACAGTCAACTCTCAGATCTGGCCGCACAGTTGAGCCTCAGGCCGCCGGCTGCGGCGTCAGGCGCTTGTGCCCCTTCTTGTCGTAGTACCTGACCATCGCGAAACCGAAGAGCAGGCCGATGGCCGCACCGACCCCGATCATGGTCCAGGCGCGGGTCAGGCCCGCGTCGCCGCGTGCGTCGAAGTAGAGGATCGCCCGTACTCCGTCGCTGAGCTGGCGCATGGGTTCGAAGTGGGAGAGGAAGCGGTAGAAGCCGGGGACCGCCTGGAGGGGGACGGTGGCGCCGGAGGACGGCAGGCCCAGGACGATGAACACGAACATGGAGACCAGCTGGCCGATCCCGCCGAACGCGGCGTTGATGGCCTGCACGCCGAGGCCGACGGCGAGGGCCGCGCAGTAGGAGTAGATCCACAGGAGCGGGATGTGGGTCGCGTCCATGCCGAGGATGCTGACGCTCGCCAGCATGATCAGGGAGACGCTGAGGAGGGTGATGCCTGCCGTCATGACCATCTTCAGGAGCAGGGTCTGGGTGCGGTTGATCGGGACCGTGGGACGGCGGGTGTGCCAGGGGCCGATCTCGTTGTCGGCGTAGCCGAGGGCCGTGTCGACGCCGTTGCTGATGACGTTGCCGCCCATGAAGCCGGCCAGGACCAGCAGCAGCGTGTAGTAGAAGGCGGTCAGGCCGATGCCGCTGTTGTTGCCGATGGGATGGCCGACCTGGGTGGCGATCCGCACCGGGTCGGCCAGCAGCAGCTTCTGCGTGGAGTCGGCCTTCGTGGCTGCCGCCGTGAGCTGTTTGCCGATGGTGAGGGAGGCCTGTTGCGCGGCGGTCGTGGAGATCTTGCTCGCGAGGGAGGAGCCGAGGCTGCCCTTGCCGGGGTTGGTGAGCACGGTGATCGTGGGCCGGGCGGTGGCGTTCGTGGTGGTCAGAGCTGCGACGGAGTCCGTGAAGCCGACGGGGACGACGAGGGCGCCGTAGACCTTGCCGGAGTCGAGTTCCCGCTGGGCCTGGACTCTCGTGAGTTGCCTCCAGCCGGCCGCACGGCTGCTGGTGTTCGTCACGATGGCGTGGGCGATCTGGGTGCCCAGGTTCTGCTGCTGGCCGGGGAGCGGTTTGCCGGTGTCGCTGTTGACGAGGGCGATGGGCAGGTTGTGCAGCTCACGGTTGGGGTTGACGATGCCGCCCATGTAGAGCAGGGAGAGCAGCAGCGCGAGGAGGCCGGTGAGCACGGTGGGGATGAGCCACAGCTTGGGGCGGCCCAGGAGTGCGGTGGCGCGGAGGCCGGTGGGGGCGGGGGTGCCGGAGTCGTCGTCCATGGTGGTCAAGTCTGGTGCCGGAGTCCGGTGGCGGTGGTGTGGAAACACGCGGAGCACCCCTCTTGTTACTGGCTATTGTCCTAGTGTCTCCAGTTGCCGCAGACCGGAGGAGAGGTGGTGCACCGTGGCGCGTGCGGGACTCACCGCCGACCGTGTCGTGGCGGCGGCGGCCGACCTCGCCGACGAGGTCGGCTTCGAGAACGTCAGCCTGTCCGCGCTGGCCCGCGGCTTCGGTGTGAAGGACGCGAGCCTGTACTCGCACGTCAGGAACCTCCAGGACCTGCGCACCCGGGTCGCATTCCTCGCGGGCGGCGAGCTGATCGACCGCATCGCCGTGGCGGTCGAGGGCCGCTCCGGGCGCGACGCGCTGGGCGCGTTCGCCGGCGCCTACCGGGCCTACGCCCTGGAGCACCCGGGCCGGTACGCGGCCACCCAGATCCGCATCGACCAGGCCCTGGTCGCCGCCTCCCCCGCCCTGCGCCGCACCGCCGAGATCACCTACGGCCTGCTGCGCGCCTACGGCCTGGAGGAACCCGATCTCACCGACGCCGTACGCCTGTTGCGCAGTACGTTCCACGGCTACTGCGCCCTGGAGTCCACCGGCGGCTTCGGCGCGCCGCGTGACGTGCGACGGTCGTGGGAGCGGGCGGTCGACGCGTTGCACGTGGCATTGACGCACTGGCCGCGGGAAGCCGCGGACGGCTGACGGAGACGGTGGTTCCGGTCCACGCCCCAGGCGCATCGCTGACCACTTAGACTGGAAGCTTCGCGAATGCCACGTGCCACCCTGGGGGGAGGGAGCGCGACTTGTCTCAACAGCAGCTGGGACGTGGTCCCTTGAGAGCGCCGGGAGCGCCCGGTCCGGTACCGCCGGGCGGGAGTCCACCGGCCCGGTTCGTGGGCTGGCTCGGCCGGTTCGGGTGTGTGGCCGCCGGGTACGCGGTGTTCCAGTTCCTGTTCGAGGTGCTGCCCGACTCGATCGACGGGGCGGCCGCCAAGTATCTGATCTCCGGGCTGAGCGGCCTGGCCACGGCCGGGATGACCTGGCTGGCCGCGGCCCTGCTCCGGGCCCGCACGTCCGGCCCCGCACCGCCGACCGCCCCCGCTCCCCCGGCACCCGCCGTCCCAGGCCCGCTGCCGCAGGTGTTCGCTTCCGCCTACGACACCCTCGTCTCCCAGATCGCCGAAGTCGACGACCCGGTGCGCGGCCGTCTCATCGGCTGGCCGCACTCCCTCCAGGAGCTGGACGGCCCGGCCCGGCCGACGTCGCTGGCCACGGCGTACGGCCTGCACATCGTGCTGGACCTGGGCGTGCCGGACGGACGGCTGCACACCGGCGATCTCATCGACACGCTGTGGCGGCTGCGGCTGCAGGGCGGCGGCTGGTCGGCACGTTCGCAGGGGGCGGTGGCCCGCCCGGAGGTCACCGCGATGGTGCTGGGCGCGCTGGCCCGGGCAGGAGCCTCCCGGGAGCGGCTGGCGGACGAGGTGGCCCGCTGCGAGGCCGGCTTCACGCCCGAACTCGACAGTACGGGACGGGCGTTGACCCATGTCGTGACCACCGTGATGCGGGGGCTGCTGCGCGCGGCGCCAGACGCGCCGGTACTTCCCGTGCTGCGGGACGCCCTGGTCGACGGCGCGTTCCCCGACCCGCAGCGCCAGCACCGCCGCTGCTGGAGCCACCGGCTGTCGGCGCTGCCGTGGCCCGCGCATCCGGACCGGCCCGTCGTCCGTCATCCCGCCCAGCCCTCCGCCGTGCACACCGCGCAGGCCGTTGTCGCCCTGGACCGGGCGGCCCGGGTGCTGGGCGAGGGGCCGGTGGAGCGTGCGGCGCGCGAGGACGGGGTGCGCTGGCTGCTGGCCTGCCCGGCGACCGCGCACGACGCCTGCGCCGATCTGGCGAACCTGCGGGAGGATGTGCGCCGCCGCCACCCGGACGACTCCTCGCACCACGAGGTGCTGAACGTACGGCACTTCACCGCGTCCTGGATCCTGCGCGCCCTGCTCACCCCGGGCGCCCAGGAGATCGCCCGGCAGGACGGTCTGGAGGAGGCCTGGCAGGAGCGGCTGAACGGGGCGGCGGGCGCGGTGTGGGCGGCGCAGACCGACGGGATCTGGTCCTGGAACAGGGACGGGTCGATGTTCACGACGACGGAGGAACTGCGCCAGCCGATCTGGATGACCTATCAAGGGCTTTCGGCGCTGCGCGCACATGCCGTATGGATGTATCAGCCGGATACTCGAACGAGGCTGCTGTGAGGGCGAGTTGGAGAGTGAGTGCATGGGCGGTCGGCAGATCCTGGCGGCGCGGCAGCTGCTGACCGAGGCGCTGGACGGCGACCTGTCCGACGACGGGACGGTGACCGCGGCCCGTGCCGTCATCGCCGAACTGGGCTCTCCCGAGCGGCTGTTGGAGCTGGTGGCCGAACTCGCCTCCGGCGAGGGCGATCCCGAGCACTGTGCCGGGCTGTCGTACCGTCATGTACTGGGTTTCGACAAGCTGTTGCTGATCGACGGCGGCCCCCGCCACATGCTGCGCGCGCATCTCTGGCATCCCGACGCGGCGGCGATCGGCGCGGAGGACATCCACAACCACCGTTCCCCGCTTGCCTCCTACGTCGTCCGGGGCCGGCTCGCCATGGAGCTGTACGAGGCGCGCGGCGACGGCGGGATCACGGCGGACCGGTACGAGGAGTCCCTCGCCGAGCGCAGTGCCGACTGGACGCTGCGGCCCACGGGTCCGGCGCGGCTGCGGCTGACGCATGTGGGGCAGTACGCAGCGGGCAGCGCCTACGCCCTGCCGGCGAAGACCCTGCACCGGGCCTGGTGCGACACTGACGTACCGACCGTGACACTGTTCCTGGAGACGGGGGCCGAACGGCGGCGCCACACCGACGTGTTCACGGCCGCGGGCCCGCATCCGGGCGCGGTGGCGAAGGTGCCGCTCGATGTGAAGGACTATCTGGGCGCGTTGAACGGTCTGGCGGAGTCGCTCAGAAGCTCATGAGGGCCCGGCGGAGCATTCAGAAGTCCGTGAGGGCCTGTCGTACGACATCCAGGTTGTACGCGTCGATGTCGAGGCCGGAGTAGGCCAGCTCGGAGGGCCGCAGCCAGCGGTACGCCTGGTCGGGCTCGGGGAGGGTGATCTGCAGCGACAGTGGCCTGATCAGGAAGTTGTCCTGCCAGTTCTTGGTCTCGCGGCCCTGATACTCGCTGACGAAGGACGACTCGCCGATCTTGCGGACGATCTCGCCGAGGAGCCCGGTCTCTTCCTTCAGCTCGCGCAGCGCACCGTCCTCGGACCGCTCGTCGGGCTCCAGCTTCCCGCAGGGAACGCCCCACACCCGTGGCAGGAATCTCTCGGTCGCGCTGCGGCGCACCAGAAGTACGCGCCCGTCGTCGTCCATCACGACGGCAGCCGCCAGCCGCTTGTCGCCGGGGTCCATGGTCATGGTTCCTCGGTCCCTCGCCGGAGATGGGTCCAAAGGGTCTGATACCCAGGAAGGCATCCAACGTACCAGGATCGGCCCGCCCGGGCTGTGGAGCCGGTCTCACCCCCGGACGGAGCGGCTCTTGCCTTCGGACGGAGCCCGTCTCACCTCCGGACGGCTCCGGAACATTCCGCCCGGTGGCGCGGCAACCTCCGCCGTACGGGCGGCGACCTGGGGGCATGACCAACGCAAGACGCACCACTTCGCACCGTCACCGCGACCGCCGCCGTATCGCCCGCAAGCCGCTTGCGGGCTCGCTCGCCGTCGCGGCCCTGCTGGGCGGCGCGTGGTACGCGACCGCGGCGACGGACAGCGCCGACCGGGACAGCGGCAGCGGGAGCTCGACCGCGGCCGGGGCGAACACGTCCGCCTCCGAGTCCACGGGCGCCACCGCCGGCGCCACGGCGACCGCGACGGCCTCCTCCGCGAAGACCACCCCGTCAACCACCCCGAAGGCGGTCGCGAAGACCCCGGTTGCCGCCGCGGCCGCGACCGGCACGCTCTCCCCGACCAGCACCGCGGTGCCGCTCGCCGCCAAGTTCCCCTATCTGACCGCCGGTTACAACAACACCCGCCAGTGGACCAGGACTTCCACCGCCGTGGCCCCCGACGGCACCCTGCGCGTCGCCTGGCCCGCCGCCGACGGCGTTCACGTGACCCCGCTGAACGCCGCCGGAGTGCGCTCGGGCGCCGACACGGTCGTCAAGGGCGCCAAGGAGGTCGGCGGTCTGGTCGCGCACAACGACGGCTTCGCGCTGCTCACCCGGGTGGCAGACACCAACAAGTGGAAGGAGACGGCCGCCGCGATCATCCGCTACACCAACGGCAAGCAGACCTTCCGCACCAAGCTCACCGGCACCGCCTCCAACGACACCTCCCCCGGTCTCGACGGCCAGCTCACCTGGAACGGCACCAAGTACGGCGCGTACTTCGTCGTGCACGGCGCGGGCGGTTTCGCGGACGGCCACTTCGGCGACAAGCTGGCGTACATCAGCGCCAAGGGCGCGAAGCTGAGCGGTGGTTGGAGCTGGGGCTGCAGCCACAACGAGGGCATCGCGCTGCACGCGGAGACCTCCGGCGCCTTCACCTCGCTGTGCTTCGACGACTGGCGTTCGGGCCTGTTCGTCTCCACCGGGATCGGCGCCCCGGACGTCGCGCCGGTCGTGCAGCGCGAGCAGTGCTGGGCAGGGTACTGCGGTGGTAGCTTCCCCGGCCGCACCGGTGACCTGGTGAAGTCGGCGAGCGGACGGTACGCCACGGCCTTCGCCTCCCGTGGCGCCGCCTCGGCCAAGAAGAACTCCGCCGACTCCAGCGGACGCGGCTGGACCGTGACCCCGAGGACGAGCACCCACCAGGTCGCCGTCGCCTTCATGGCGAACCGCAACTCCGGCCCCGGCAAGGCGGTCTACCTCACGAGCGCGGCAGGCACCGAGAACGTCGACGTGCACATCGCGCCCTACGGCAAGGACCGTCTCCTCGTCTCCTGGGAGTCCCTGAAGGGCGCCAAGTGCGCGGCCGGCACCTGCACAGGCACCTTCACGGGTACCCATCTGCGGCTCATCGACTGGAACGGCAAGTTCCAGAGCGCGGACAAGGTGGTGAGCACCCGGATCAGCGGCGACATCGCGGTCCTGAAGAGCGGCGCGCTGACCTGGGCGTACGCACCGGTCACGCCGACCTATGCGAGCCCGCTCAACGGGGCTTCGCCGACCGCGACGAGCCTCCGGATAGCCCGGCTGACTCCGTGAACCGGTAGTTCGTCCGCCGGCCGCCGGCCCACTGAACGGAGACGCCGTGCTCCCCGTCGACCTCCACGGACACCAGTTCCGCGAGGGGACGGGGGTCCGGCTCCGCGGTGAGCCGGACCAGGGCGACGAACAGGGTGGGCCCGTCACCGACGACACCCTCACCGTCCAACAGGCCGTGCAGGGAGACGAGTTCGGCGCGCTGCCCGTCCTCCGCCGACCAGCCCGTGACCTGCACCGGCGTGCCCGCAGCCGCGCCCACCACCAGATGCGCCCGCACCTCCACCGCACCCTCGGCCATCACCACGCTGGTCACCCGGGCACCGGAAGCCGCCGTGTGCCGGGACGCCACCAGGCCCTCCCCCACCCCCAACGGCACAATCTCCGTCCGGCTCGGATCGCCGCCCACGAACACGCTGTTGTCGTACGACGTCGACGGCGTCGTGGCCGTGGAGTAGGCGAGGCGCGTGTAGTACGGGTCGTAGCGGACGTCCTCGCTGCCGTGGTTGTGCAGGCGGACCAGGCCGTCCGAACTGGTCGACTGGAGCAGCCAGTTGGCGGGGGCGATCGCGGTGACCGCGTCCGCTCGTTCGGCCGGACCCGGTTCCTCGACGGCCGTCCACACCTCGTGGTCCGGTGGGAGGAGCAGGCCGAGGAAGCCCTTGCTGGCCCAGTACGGGGACGCGGGGCCCGAATAGCCTTGCAGGACGGCCTCGTCGGGGCCGTGCCAGCCGAGGGTCAGCAGTCCCCGGTCGTCCACCGCGCCCCGGTCCAGGAAGTACTTCAGCGCTCCCGACGCCAGCCGCCGCGTCTCGCCCGGCGACAGGGGCGTACGGCCCGTCAGCGCGCCCAGCCACAGCGGAGACGTCGTGGCGAAGCGGTAGGTCAGGGACCGTCCCTGGTGCATCGGGGCGCCGTCGCCGCCGAACAGGCGGGCGTAGTCGGCGAGATGGCGTTCCAGGCGGCCCGCGTACAGGTCGAGGAGTCGGGGGTCGTCGGCGAGCCAGGCGTGCAGGACCGGGTAGAGGTGCATGGCCCAGCCGTTGTAGTAGTCGAACTTGCGGCCGTCGCCGTCGGTGTACCAGCCGTCGCCGACGTACCACTGCTCGATGCGCTCCAGGCCGTGGTCGATCGCCTTGCGGGAGGCCTCGGGTTCATGGCCGATCTCCTGGAGGAAGCCGCCGACCGTGACGGGGAACAACTCCCAGTTGCAGGGCCAGGGTTCGGCGGTGAGGGCGTCGGTGAGCCAGGCGGCCGCGCGCTGTCGTACCGGTTCGTCGAGGCGGTCCCAGAGGAGGGGGCGCGTCAGGCGCAGGGCGAGGGCGATCGAGGCCGCCTCGACCAGGGGCTGGCTGCGGTCCTCGATGCGGGGCCAGACGCCCGCGACGCCCGCGGCGAGTCCGTCGGCGTAGCGTTCCAGTGCCGTCTCGTCGCGGCGGAAGGCGGCCAGCAGCAGGGTGCGGGCGTAGCCCTCCAGGCCGTCGGAGAGGCTGCCGGACCAGCTGGTGTGGGTGCCGGGGAGGTGGTAGAGCGCCCGGTCCTCGGTGGCGCAGGGCTCCACGGCGGCGAGGAGGGCGTCGGCGGCAGCCTCCCAGTGGGCGCGGGTCCAACCGGTGCGGGGGCTCGACTCGCGGTCGTCGGCGGGCAGTTGCATCGGCTCACTCTCACAGGCGGCGGGTGGAGCCTGGGGCGCTCCGGTTCCGGTCGGAACGCCCCAGGGGTCTTTCGGGTCTCAACCCACCCGTACCCGCTCCTCCGGCAGCAGATGCCGGGCGACGAGTGCGTCGCGGACCAGGCCCGCGTACACCGTGGCACCGTGCACGGAGGTGTGCGTGTTGTCCTTCTTCTCGTTGTAGAGATAGATCGCCTTGGAGCCTTCCACTCCCAGCGACTCCACCAGCGCCTTGGTCTGCGCCGTGAGATCGATCAGTGTTACCCCCTCGGCGGCGGCGACCGAGCGGACGACGCCCGGCAGGTCTACGCCGAGTCCGTTCACCAGCAGTGCGGTGTTGTTGTTCAGTGTGCCGTCGGCATTGAACCAGCGTCGGACGATCGGTGTCACCAGAACCGGACGACCGCCCATCTCCCGGATACCCGCTACGAGGGTTTCCAAATTCGCGCGGTACGTCGCCTCGTCGGTCGTCTTGTCGTTGTGGGCGAGCTGGACCAGGACGAGGTCACCGGGGTTGATCAGCGGCTGAACCGTCCCCCACAGCAAGGGATTCGCCAGATAGGTGACCGTACTCTCCCCGGAATCGGCGTAGTTGGCGACGGAGACGCCCCTGCGCAGGAACTGCGGGAGCTGTTGGCCCCAGCCCGAATACGGGTCGCCCGGTTGGTCGCAGACCGTGGAGTCGCCGATCAGGATGATCTGACGGGCACGGTGGGCGGGGGTGACCCGGATGTCGGTGAGGGCGGGGGCGGTGCCGCCGAGGGTGAGGTCGAGGCCGGGGGTGCCGTCGGGGCCGGTGGGTTCGCCCTCGGGGGTGCGGACGTTCACGGTGAAGCTGCGGGTCACGGTCTGCCCGGCGGCCGTGGCCGTCTCGGGGAGCAGCGAGCGCCGGGTCTCGCCGGTGACGGCCGTACTCGCCGCGCTCTCGCCGCCGAGGCGGACCGTGACGTCGTAGGTGCCGGGCGGGACGTCGAAGTGGCACGCGCCGGCGGTGCAGTTGGCGATGCCGAGGGGGGGCGTACGGTCGTGGGCCTGCGCGGGTGCGGCCGACAGTGCGGCGCTCAGGGTCACCGCGGCCAGCAGGGCGATGTTGAAACGTCTCATCCGTGGCTCCTCCGTCCGACGACAAGGCCTGGCGGTGGACCGTACCGCTCCGGACAAGCGCTTTCTAGACCCGTGCCGAATTTCTCGTCATCGCCAACTTCCACGCTGCGAAAGCCCTTTCGCGAAATCGATTCAACTGTCACCCTCCAAAGCACCCGCACCCCCACCTCCCGAAGGAGGCACCCCCATGTCCGGCTCTGTGAACAGACCGGTCCGTCGCCGCACCTTCGTCCTCGGCACGGCGGCCGCGGCCGGTTCGGCGGCGCTCGCCGGGCCGCTCGCCGAGACCGCGTCCGCCGCGAGCTTCGGCTACACCGACGACGGCTCGAACTACGTCGTCGACACCGGCGCCAGCCTCGTCTTCAAGGTCAGCAAGACGAACGGCGACCTGACCTCGCTGGTCTACAAGGGCACCGAGTACCAGGGCTACGGCGGCATGAACTCGCATGTCGAGTCCGGCCTCGGCGCGTCCACGGTGACGATCGCGCAGTCCGGCACGACGATCCTGATCTCCGTCACGCACGGCACGCTGAAGCACTACTACGCGGCCCGCAGCGGCGAGAACAACGTCTACCTGTGGACCAACAAGGCCGACACCTCGGTCAGCGCGACCCGCTACATCGTGCGTGTGAAGGCCGGCATGTTCCTCAACGACGAGCCGGATTCCTACACTTACGCGCCCACCACCATCGAGTCCGCCGACGTCTTCGAGAAGTCCGACGGCCAGACGCGCTCCAAGCACTACTCGAAGAAGCGGGTCATCGACTACGACTACATCGGCTGGACCACCGGCAGCGTCGCCCTGTGGGTCGTGCGCAGCAACCACGAGAAGGCGTCCGGCGGTCCGTTCTACCGTTCCCTGCTGCGCCATCAGAGCGCGGACGGCGGCGGGTTGTACGAGATCCTGTACTACGGCGAGAACCAGACGGAGGCGCAGCGGTTCGGTCTCCAGGGGCCGTACGTCATCGCGTTCACGGACGGCGGCGCGCCTTCCTCGGCGCTGTACCACGCCAACCTCACGACCTCGTGGGCCGATTCGCTCGGCATCTCCGGGTACACGGCCGCGAGTGGTCGGGGCCGGGTCGCGGGCGTCGGCATCACCGGGCGCGACACGGCGTACGCGTACACGGTCGGGCTCGCCAACTCGGACGCCCAGTACTGGGGTTCGGCGCGGGCCTCGGACGGCTACTTCTCCATCACGGGAGTGCTCCCGGGGACGTACACGCTGACCGTCTTCAAGGGTGAACTCGCCGTCTACACCGGGTCGGTGGCGGTCACCGCGGGCGGCACGACGACGCTGAACAGCATCGCGATCCCGTCCTCGAACGACCCGTCCAACGCGAGCGCGATCTGGCGGATCGGCAACTGGGACGGCACGCCGAGCGGGTTCAAGAACGCGGACCTGATGACCTACGCGCACCCCTCGGACGTACGGGCCGCGTCCTGGACCGGCAACGTCGTCATCGGCAGCGGGACGGAGACCTCGGCGTTCCCCTGCTACCTCTGGAAGGACGTCAACAGCGGCATCATCGTGTACTTCAAGCTGACGGCCGCTCAGCTCGCCGCCGCGCACACCCTGCGCATCGGTGTGACGACGGCGTACGCGAACGGCCGGCCGCAGGTCGTCGTCAACGACGCCTGGACCTCGGCGGTTCCCTCGCCGCCCACCCAGCCGAGCACCCGGTCGCTGACCGTGGGCTCGTACCGGGGCAACAACAACACGTTCACGTACAGCGTTCCGGCGTCCGCCTGGCTGACGGACAGCGGCGCGTACAACACGCTGAAGATCTATGTGGCGAGCGGCTCGGGTTCGACGTCGTTCCTGAGCGCGGGCACGTCGGTCGACGCGATCGACCTTCTCGCCTAGAGGCGGCAACTTCCGGGCGGGGGACGGCGACTTGTAGGCATGACTGAGCCGAACACGCACCGCCGCTCCCCCGTCCGGCGTCGGGCCGTCGCCGTGGCGACCGGTACCGCCGCCGCCCTCGGGCTGGTCGCCGTGTCGCTGGCGTCCCAGGCACGGGCCGCCACCGTCATCACCGTCGCCAAGGACGGTTCGGGCCGCTTCACGACCGTGCAGGCCGCCGTGAACGCGGCGGCCGCCGGCGACACCATCTCCGTGGCGAAGGGCACGTACGCCGAGATCGTCAACGTCCCTTCCGGGAAAACGGGGTTGACCATCCAGGGCGCCACCGGCAACGCCGAGGACGTCGTCATCACCTATGACCGGGCCGCCGGTTACACCGATGCCAGTGGCAACAAGTACGGCACGCTGGGCAGTTCGGTCGCGACGTTCTCGGCGAGCGGTCTCACCGTCGCCGGGATCACCGTCCAGAACACCTTCGACAAGGCGGCCCACCCCGACATCACGGACACCCAGGCCGTCGCGATCACCGCGCAGGGCGACCGGCAGATCTTCACCAACGACCGGTTCATCAGCCGCCAGGACACCGTCCTCAACTGGTCGCCGTCCTCGACCGGTCAGTACCGGCAGTACTTCTACTCGTCGTTCATCTCCGGGGACGTGGACTTCATCTTCGGCAACGCCACGGCCGTCTACGACCGGGTCAACATCCAGTTGCGCAACTCGGGCGCCGCGGCGGGCGGTCTCAACGGCTTCCTGTCGGCGCCCAACACCAGCTCCGCCAAGACGTACGGCATCCTCGTCACCAGCAGCTCGGTGACCAGCTCGGCGGCTGCCAACACGTACTACCTGGGCCGCCCCTGGCATCCGACGGCGGACGCGGTGGGCCAACTGGTGATCCGCCAGACCTCGTTGCCCGCCGCCGTGAAGGTCGCCGGGCCCTGGACGGACATGAGCGGCTACTCCTGGAAGAACGCCCGCTTCTTCGAGTACAAGAACACCGGCGCGGGCGCCACGGTGAACTCCAACCGCCCGCAGCTCACCGACTCCCAGGCCGCGAACTACACGGCCCAGAAGTATCTGGCGGGCACGGACGGCTGGAATCCGGTCCGGTAATCGGTCTTTCAACTACCGCGCGTCCACAGCTGGTTGGTCGCCCCGCTGCACGTGTACGTGATGATCGCGGCGGAGTTGGCGGTGGACGCGCCCGACACGTCCAGGCACTCGCCGCTCGTCCTGGCCTTGACGAGGACGTAGCTGCCGGACGTGGTCAGGCTCCACTGCTGGGTGGTGGCGCCGGTGCAGTTCTCCTGGGTGACGTTCGTGGAGTTCTCCTGGAGACACAACGAGCTGCCCCGGCCCATGAGTTCGTAGTAGCCGGTGCCGAGGTCCTTGAACCACCACTTCTGGTTGGTGCCGCTGTTGCAGGTGTACTGGCTGATCGCGATGCCCTGCCACAGGGACTGGTTCGGTACGTCGGCGCACTTGGCGCTGTTGCGGGCGACGAGCGTGTTGTAGGTCGCGCTCGTCCCGGTGATCGTGCCGGCGGTCGTGTCGATCGACACCTCCGGGTACCAGGACGCCATGGACATCGAGGTGGTGGTCGGGAAGGTCAACGGCAGCCAGACGTAACGGGAGTCGTTGACGGTGCCGCCGAAGGAGTTGCCCCAGCGGTCACCCATGTAGAGGTAGGAGGTGCCGGAAGTCCCCGTGACCGGAAGGACGTAGGCGGTCTGCGAGTTGTAGGCGGTCGAGTCGCCGACGTTGGTGAAGGCCGTCCACGGGCCGGTGATGCTGGTTGCGGTGGCGTACTGCTGCTGGTTGGCGCTCCAGCCTGTGGCGCCCGAAGTCAGCATGAAGTAGACGCCGTTGCGCTTGAACAGGGCCGGTGCCTCGCGGTGTCCGCCGACCCAGGGGTTGGCGACCAGGCTGTCGATGGCGGTGTAGTCGGCGGTGAGCCTGTAGATGTGCAGGTCGTAGTTCTCGTTGGCGGCGGAGACCATGTAGGCGGTGCCGTCGGTGTCGACGAAGGTCGTGATGTCCCGGGACATGTTGTCGCCGAGCGGCTGGAAGCTGCCCTGGTAGGTGTAACTGCCGTCCACGGTCGAGGAGACGGCGACGGCGGCCTTGGCCTCGCTGTAGTCGACGCCGTTCTCCTTGTGCATCCACATCACGAACTGGCCGGTGGACGCGTTGTAGATGACCTTCGGCCGCTCGATGTAGGCGGTGCCCAGCTCGGAGGCGCTGGACTGGGTCAGGACGTGGCCCCGGAACTCCCAGTTCTTCAGGTCGGTGGAGCGGTAGGCGTCCACGTACTTGAAGGTGTTGTCGGCGTTGCGGTCCTCGCCGAACCAGTAGTAGTAGCTGCCGACCTTGATCACCCCGCCGCCGTGCGCGTGCAGGGCGTTGCCCGAAGTGTCCGTGAACTGCGTGCCGTTGGTGATGGTCTGGGCCGCGGCCTGGGCCGGGCCCGCCGTCACCAGGGCGACGGCGAGGGCGCAGACCAGGGCGAGCAGGATGGCGTACGCACGTCTCATCTCACACACTCTCCTTCACCGTGTCGGCCACGGGAACGCCGAAGTCGGGGGTGCCGTCGGGGTGCCAGCCGAGGCGCTGGATCCGGGTGTGGCGGTTGGGGTCGTTCAGGGGGTCGCCGGTGATCTCCTTGTACTGGCGCGCGTGGTAGACGAGGACGTCGCTGCGGCCGTCCTCGGCGACCGTGAAGCAGTTGTGGCCGGGGCCGTACTGCCCGGTGGTGTCGTTGCTGGTGAAGACGGGGGTCGGCGACTTGGACCAGTTCACCGGGTCCATCAGGTCGGCGTTCGCGTCGACGCTCAGCAGGCCCATGCAGTAGTGCCAGTCGGTGGCGCTGGCCGAGTACGACAGGAACAGGCGGCCCCGACGGGCGATGACGGCCGGGCCCTCGTTGACCTTGTAGCCGACGGTCTCCCAGTCGTACTCCGGTGTGGACAGGCGTATTTGAGGGCCCGTCAGGGTCCACGGGTTCGCCATCCTCGACAGCCACAGGGCGGTGTTGTTGTCCATGCCGGGCTCGTGCTGGGCCCAGGCGAGATAGCGGGTGCCCCGGTGGGTGAAGGTGGTGGCATCCAGGGAGAAGGTCTCCCAGGCCGTCCCGATCTGCCCCTTCTCCACCCAAGTGCCCTGGAAGGGATCGGGGTTGGCGTTCTCCAGGACCCAGATGCGGATGTCCCAGACGCTCTCGGCGGGCGCGGAGGCGAAGTAGACGTACCACTTGCCGCCGATGCGATGGATCTCCGGCGCCCAGATGTGGGCGCCCATCACACCGGTCGCGTGCTTGGTCCAGATCACCGACTCGGTCGCGGTGGCAAGGCCGTTGAGGGTGCGGGAGCGGCGCAGAATGATGCGGTCGTACTCGGGGACGGTGGCGGTGAAGTAGTAGTGGCCGTCGGTGTGCCGGTGGATGTACGGGTCGGCGCGTTGGCGGACGAGCGGATTCACGAACGGGGCTGCTTTCGGGGACGCGGTCGCCGGGGCCGGAGTGATGGCCAGGGCGCCTGCGGCCAGGGCGGCTCCCTTCAGCATCAGCCTTCGGCTGGGGGCATGGGGCAGTTCGTCGTTGCGGCTCATACGGCTGCCTCTCGGAAACGTTCGAGGTGGCGAACACCATCTGTCATTACGAACGACTTCGAACGCCGAAAAGGTAAGGGTGTGCCACCACTAGGTCAACGGGTCCGACGAGACAAAGAGAGAGCGCTTTCCGTCTGTTCTCGAATTTCTGTTATCCCGGTGTGCCTCGAACCGTCTCCACTCCCGTGCGCAGCCATATCCACACGACAGGAGCAGCCGCCGGCGCCCTAGCCGCGGTCGCCGCCCTCCTCACCGCCGCCTCCCCGGCCTCCGCCGCCGGCAGCCGCGACGCGACCGGCGACGTGCTCGCGGACCGCGATGTCACGCTCACCGGCGACACGGTGGTCACCGTGCCGTCCGGGACGACGACGTACGACGGGGTGTTCCGCGGGCAGGGCACGCTCACCGTGCGCGGCGGCGGGACGCTGGTCCTCACCAAGGACAGCGACTTCACGCTCCCGGCGGCCCGGCAGCGGCAGAAGGTGACCACCCGGGGCGGCAACCACCCGTACACGACCGTCAGCAACCCGGATCCGCCCGCGATCACGGTCGAGCGCGGCACAACTCTCCAGTACGGCACGGGTGGTGGCACCGGCCTGATCGGCCACTTCCCGTACAGCACCCCGGGTTACCGGCTCAACCAGCTCAATGTCCGGGTCGACGGCACGCTCCGCCTCTCCCTGACCCGCACCTTCAACATCGGCACCATCAGCGGCTCCGGCCTGGTCACGCAGCCCCGCAACATGTGGGGCACGCTCGACCTCGCCGGAACCCACCCTTTTTCAGGGGTCATCGACAACGGCACCGGCATGGCGGTCGGCCGCCCCGAGTACCCGGTCGCGCTGCCCAACGCCCGCGCGATCCTCAACCAGGGCTCCTGGATCATCGACACCCCGCTGTACCAGACGATCACCCTGCGCCAGAACTTCTACCAGCGCGAGTACGGCAGCGACGTCAACGTGCACTCCCGGCCGGGCAGCAAGGTCGTCCTCACGGGCCAGTACAGCTACAGCGACCAGGGCGGCGACACCGATCCGTCGCTCAGCGACCCCGGCCTCGACTGGCGTGCGATCGCCCACCAGTCGAACAAGCGCGGCACCAACATCGAGGGCGCGGACGTCCAGTGGGGTGACGGCACCACCCACCAGATCTTCATGCCGGGCACCAAGGACACCGTCTACATCAACCTTCACGCGGCGAGCGGGGTCCGGTCCAGGCTGACCTTCGACTACGACGGTCCGGTCACCCTCGGTGCGCCGATCGGCGGCGGCAAGTACCACGACACGCTGGCCGCGCCCGGTGCCGGGGACATCGTCGTCGCGGGGACGCGCGGGAACGACGTGACCTTCGCGGCGCCGCAGTACTACGACGGGTCGACGACCGTGGAGAAGGGGGCGGTGCTGCGGCTGGGGTCCGGGAAGCGGGGCGGCGACGGCGGGGTGCTGACCGGCACGGAGGGGCGCCGGATCGTCGACGACGGGACCCTTGTCGCGCGGAACGTGTCACTCCCCGTGAAACTGTCGTACCTCTCCGGCAAGGGGTCCCTGATCCAGTCCGGCGCCGCGACGACGACGCTGACGGGCGCGGCCGTCACGTACACGGGGACGACCACGGTCTCGAAGGGCACGCTGGCTCTCCGGTCGGGGGCAACTCTCGTCCACAGCACGGCGATCCGGCTCACCTCGGCGAGCGCGCGGCTGGACGTGGGGACGGCGGGGCTGCGGTTGGCAACCACGCTCACCGGCTCGGGCACGGTGAAGGGTTCGGTGACGAACGACGGCGTGATCGCGAGCGGCGGCCTCACCGTGACCGGGAACTACACGCAGAGCGCGAAGGGCGAACTGGTCCTGGGCGCAAAGCCGTTGAAGGCGGCGGGCAAGGTCGCCCTGGCCGGCGACCTGGACCTCTCGGCGGCCGGTACGCATCCCGCGCGGACCGTGACGATCGTCGATCACACGGGCGGCGCCCCAACGAACGGCTCCTTCAAGGGACTTCGCGAGGGCAGCAAGCTCATGCTCGGCGACACGACGTACCGGATCAGCTACCGGGGCGGCGACGGCAACGACGTCGTCCTGACCACCGTCACCGCGAGCAGCGGCTCCTCCCCCACCGCCGACCCCAAGTCGTCGTCCGGAACGACGATCACCGAGGCCCACGCCGAGAACACCGCCCGCGGCGCCGGTTTCGGCTGGTGGCCCTACGCCCTCGGACTCGGCCTCCTGGGCGCCCTGCTGGTCCCGGCGACCAAGCGCACACGGGGCGGGAGCAGGCGCGGAGGCGGGGGCGGGAGGCACGCGGCATAGAGCTGACGGCCGCGGCCTGACGGTTGCCTGTCATTCCGGGACGTCGACGGGAACGGTCATCGTGCGATGGCCGTCGCCGTTGGTCGGCGAGCGCGGACCGTCGAGGGCGTTCAGGTAGGTGGCCAGGTGGCGGGCCGCCTCGATGGTGATGGCGCCGTCCGGTCTGGCCGTCCCCTCCGGCGGCAGGCGTGTTTCGTTCGCGGCCGGAGGGGTGCTGCCGAAGAAGCGGGCCAGATCGATGCTGACGATCCAGCACGCGACGGCCACCTCGCCCTGGCCGGGTGCCGTCCGGCGAGCCCTGAGGTGTCCGTACAGGGTGAAGTTGTCCCCTCCGTAGGAGATCGTCGTGGTGTGTTCCTGACCGTCGGCCGACAGGCGCAGCAGCTCACGGGCCGCGGGTGCCAACGTGAACCGCGCCATCCCATCCGCATAGATCACAGAGCCTCCTCAATGCCTCCTGAAGACATGTGCATGCAAGCTTCGCAGGTCGGGGCCACGACGACCAGATCGCCGTATGCCGGAACAGACGTATCGCATGCCGGGCAATCCGCTCACCAGCTGGACACGGTCCGCGTCCACGGCCGTATCGACTAGCGTCGAGACATGACCAGCGACACCTCCGCCCCCCTCGCCGACGCCCTCGCAGCCGGAACGCTCGTTCTCGACGGCGGTCTGTCCAATCAGCTCGGGGCGGCCGGGCACGATCTGAGTGACGAACTGTGGTCGGCGCGGCTGCTCGCGGACCGGCCCGAGGCGATCACCGAGGCGCATCTCGCGTACTTCGAGGCGGGCGCCGACGTGGCGATCACCGCCAGCTACCAGGCCACCTTCGAGGGCTTCGCGAAACGCGGAATCAAGCACGACCGGGCGGCCGAACTCATGGCGGAGAGCGTGGAGTTGGCGGTCGACGCGGCGGTGGAGGCCGGTCGGCGGGGCATGGAGCGGCCCCGTTACGTCGCGGCCTCGGTCGGACCGTACGGCGCGATGCTCGCGGACGGCTCCGAGTACCGGGGCCGGTACGGGCTGAGCGTGGCCGAGCTGGAGGCCTTCCACCGGCCCCGCCTGGAGGTGCTGGACCTCGTCGGCCCGGACGTGCTGGCCTTCGAGACGATCCCGGACACTGACGAGGCCGAGGCGCTGCTGCGGGCGGTGCGCGGACTGCGGACGCCCGCCTGGCTGTCGTACTCGATCGCCGGGGACCGCACCCGTGCCGGGCAGCCGCTGGAGGAGGCGTTCGCCCTGGCCGCCGACGCGGACGAGATCATCGCGGTCGGCGTGAACTGCAGCGCCCCCGAGGACGTCGACGGCGCGGTCGAGATCGCGAGCCGGGTCACCGGGAAGCCCGTCGTCGTCTATCCCAACAGCGGTGAGACCTGGGACGCGGAGGCGCGCGCCTGGACGGGCCGGTCCACCTTCACCGCCGAGCAGGTCGAGGGCTGGCGGGCCGCCGGTGCGCGGCTGATCGGCGGCTGCTGCCGGGTGGGGCCCGAGGCGATCGCCTCCATCCGGCGGACGCTCACACCGTCGTGATCGAGTTCCGTACGACCACGTGCGTGCCCAGCAGCAGGTGCTCGTCCGGGGACTCCGGTGTGCGGCCCAGCGCGGTGCGCACCGCGAGACGGCCCAGCTCCTCGTAGGGGACGTGGACGGTGGTCAGGGCGGGGTACAGGTCGCGGGCGAAGGGGATGTCGTCGTAGCCGGCCAGTGAGACGTCCCCGGGGACGTCGAGGCCCGCCTCGTGCAGTGCGGTCAGAGCGCCCGCCGCGACCATGTCGGTGGCGGCGACCACGGCGGTGAACTCCAGTTTCCGGCTCAGCGCCTGGCGCATCAGCCGGTGGCCCGAGTCGCGGGTGAAGTCGCCGTGGAGCAGGAGTTCCGGGTCGGGTTCGACGCCTCGGGCGCGGTGCGCGGCGAGGTAACCGCGTTCGCGGCCCTGCGCGGTCGCGTGGTCGGGCTTGCCGCCGAGGAACAGGACACGCCGGTGGCCCTGGGCCAGGACGTGCGCGACCAGGGCGTAGGCGCCGCCCTCGTTGTCGTACTCGATGACCGTGACCGGTGCGTCCGGACCGAGCGGCGGGCGTCCGCACAGCACGAGCCGCGAGCCGGCCGCCGCGAGCGAGTCGGCGATACGGCGGGTGCGGGTGCGGTACTCGGGGGTGTCCGCGGTGCCGCCGACCAGGATCACGGCGGCGGTGCGCTGGGCGCGCATCGTCTCGATGAAGTCCAGTTCGCGCTGGACGTCGCCCTCCGTGCTGCACACCAGACAGAGATGGCCGAGGCGGGTCGCCTCGCGCTCCACACCGTGTGCCATCAGCGCGAACGACGGTCCCGTGATGTCCTCCAGGACGAAGGCGAGGGTCGGCGTCCCGACGCCTGCCACGGCCTTGGCGCGGGCGTCGGCGACGTAGTCCAGTTCGCGCACGGCCCGCAGCACACGCGTGCGGGTCGCCGTGCTCACCGGGTACTCGCCGCCGAGCACCCGCGACACCGTGGACGCGGACACTCCGGCGCGGGCCGCCACGTCCCGGATGGTGCTCCCGTTAGCGTCCTGGCTCTTCCTGGTCATGCGCCGCCTCGCCCCTCCCCTGCCTGCGGGAACACGTCCGGCAACCGGTTCCCTGCGCGGAGGGTAGCAGCGAGCGCCGGTCGGGAGGAGGGGCGCGCGTCGGCCAATTCACCTAAGTGAGCACGGCAGCCCTCGACAACAGGCGTTGGGCAACCGGTTTCCGTCCGACACCCACCCCTTCACGACGACCGCCGCACATCCCCCGTCCGCCGCAACCGCCGTACGACCGACCGCAGTTCGACGGTGCCGCGCGCGGGAGTGCCCACGACCGGGACCGCCGGCTCGCGTGTCGCCGTGTCGGCCGCCCACAGGGCGAACTCGGGGTCGCGCGGGCCGTTGGCGACGTAGGGCGCGCCCTCGCCGAAGATCCGTACGGGGTGGGTGTCGTCCCAGGCCGGCCAGCCCGGGTCGCCGTCCGCGGCGAACCGCACCCAGGCCGCGTGCATGGTGTCGGCGAGTTCCTGGGGCGCGCCCTCGCCCGCGAGTCTGGCGGATTCGGGGATGTCACCCGTGTCGAAGACGAAGCCGAGTTCGAGGGCGTGGCAGGAGCCGAGGTCGGGACGGTTGGAGGGCCAGGCGAACTCGTAGAGATGGGAGTTTCCGGGGCGGGCGTCGGCCAGACGGTGCAGGGGGTAGCGCAGCAGGTGGTCGGTGACGAGCTGGCCCACGGTCTCGGCGGTGCCGGCTTCGGGGTGCAGGGCGCGGTAGCCGCGCGGGACCTCGACACCGCAGCGGCAGCGGGCCATCGCACCGGCCAGGGCGACCGCGCCGAGCCGGTCGACGCGCTCGTGCAGGCCCCCGGGGACCAGCCACAGCCGGTACTCGTCGCGGGTCCAGCCCATCAACAGGTCGACGTCCCGGGCCACTTGGCCGTCGACGAGCGCCTCCAGCGGATCGCGAGGCACCAGTTCGCCGTCGACGACGATCCCGAACATGGGCCCGCCGAGCACCGGGCTGCTGAGTCTGCCCACGTCGGCCTGGGTGCGTAGCAGGAGTTCGCGGTCGACGGCGGCGAAGGCCTCGGCGGTGGCGGGGATCTTCAGCCGGGTCGCCATCCGGCGTACCATCCGCCGTACCTTGTCGCGGTCGAGGGCCTCCGGCGGCCCGCTCTGCAGGACGGCCCGGCGCACCAGCCCCTGGGCCTGCGGGGCGGCGAGCAGGGCGCCGGCGCTGATCGCGCCGGCGGACTGACCGGCGAGGGTGATCCGGTCGGGGTCGCCACCGAACGCCGCGACCGACTCGTGCACCCAGCGCAGCGCGGCGAGCTGGTCGCGCAGGCCGGGGTTGGCGGGCGCGTCCGGGAAGAGGCCGTAACCCTCCACGCCCAGGCGGTAGTTGACCGAGACGAACACGACTCCGTCGCGGGCGAAGGCGTGTCCGTCGTAGACGGGGACGGCGGAGGAGCCACGGGTGAGCGCGCCGCCGTGCAGCCAGACCATGACCGGCAGCCGGGCGCCCGGTCCGGGTTCCGGGGTCCACACGTTGAGGTTGAGGCAGTCGTCGCCGGGGACGACGGGGTCGGAGAGCAGTTTGCCGAAAGCCTCGGAGTACGGCGGTTTCGGCGGGGTCGGGCCGAAGGCGAGGGCGTCGCGCACTCCGGTCCAGGGCTCGGGCGGGACGGGTGGGCGGAACCTGCGCGGTCCGAAGGGGGGCGCCGCGTAGGGGATGCCCCGGAAGACCGCGATCCCGTTCTCGTACCGGCCGCGTACCGCCCCGTAGGGGGTTGCCACCACGGGGCCGGGCTGCGCCGCCGTTGCCGCTGCCATAGCCGTCATCTGCCCACCAGCTCCTCACCGCGCTCGTGAACCATGCTCATCAGAGCATCACATCGCGCCGGACTATTCCGGCGGACGAGCGCGGCTGGACGGGTTATCCGTACCGGCGTGCGGAGGAGTGCGAGGAGGGCTGTGCGGACGCGTCGTGCGGGACTGCGGGTCCGCCGACCGATTGACCCCCGCTCCTCCGCAGATCTACGGTAGAAGACGCTTTCAGAAAACGTTTCCGAAGCTGCATTCCACGTCGCACTACTGGAGGGTCATGCCCAGCGCCCAGCCGCCGAGGGCCGTGTTCGCCATGGATCCGGTGCACCTGCCCCTGCTCTTTCCCCCACCCCTGATGGCACGGCTCCGGCAGACGGCCGAGATCGACCCCGGGCTCGTCGTACGCGACTTCGCCGCCCCCGAGGCCGCCGGGCCCCTGGCCGGGGCCGAGGTCCTGATCACCGGCTGGGGCTGCCCGCACCTCGACGCCGACGCCCTCGCGGCGGCACCCCGGGTCCGCGCCGTGCTGCACGCGGCGGGCTCGGTCCGCTCGCTGGTCGGCGAGGCCCTGTGGGAACGCGGGGTGACCGTGTCCAGCGCGGTCACCGGCAACGCGCTGCCGGTCGCCGAGTACACCCTCGCCATGATCCTGCTCGCCGGGAAGGACACCTTCGCGCAGCGGGAGCGCTTCCGGCACGCGCACGCCTACCCGACGCCCGCCGAGACCGCCGCGATCGGCAACCTCGGCCGCCGGATCGGCGTCATCGGCGCCTCCCGGGTGGGCCGCCGGCTGCTCGAACTGCTGCGGTCCTACGACTTCGAGGTCCTCCTCCACGACCCCTACGTCGGCGTCACCGAGGCAACCGCGCTGGGCGCCGAACTCCTGCCGCTGGACGACCTGTTGAGCCGCAGCGACATCGTCAGTCTGCACGCCCCCGACATTCCCGAGACACAGCGCATGCTCGACCGCGGGCGGCTCGCCCTGATCCGGGACGGCGGGGTGCTGATCAACACCTCCCGGGGCGCCCTGATCGACCACGACGCCCTCACCGACGAGCTGCTGTCCGGCCGGCTGACCGCGATCCTGGACGTCACCGAGCCGGAGCCGCTGCCCCCCGCGTCCCCGCTCTACCAGCTGCCCAACGTCTTCCTCACCCCGCACATCGCGGGCTCGCTCGGCAACGAGCTGGCGCGGCTCGGCGGAATCGTCGTCGACGAGCTGGAGCGACTGGCAGCGGGCCTGCCGCCGGCCCACGAGGTACGGCACGCGGACCTGGCCCGTGTCGCCTGATCCGGGCCGTCCACAGGGCCTCCTGCCTGGAACAACGATGGGATACGGTTTCCGGACCGGCGCGGGAGCGGAGCCTCGCACGCCCGGTGGAAGAGCCGATACCGCGAAGGAGTCGCCACGGTGAGTCAGCGCAAGACGTCGGGCGACGTCGGCCGGGCCACGATCCGGGACGTGGCGGAGCGCGCCGGGGTCTCGGTGGCGAGCGTCTCGCGGGTGCTGTCCGGCAACTATCCGGTGTCGGAGGAGCTGCGCCGCCGGGTGATGAAGGTCGTCGGCGACCTGGACTACGTCACCAACGCGCACGCCCGTTCCCTGGCCGGCGGCGGCACACCGACGGTGGCGATCCTCATCAACAACATCACCGGCGCGGCATTCGCCCATGTGGCCAAGGGAGTTGAAGGCGCGGCCACACTGCGCGGCTGGCTCTCCCTGGTCGGCACCACCGGCGACGACCCGGAGCGCGAGCTCGCGCTGGTCAACCTCATGCGCCAACAGGGCGTCGCCGCCGTGGTGTTGCTGGGCGGCGCCTACGACGTCGACGAGTACCAGCTGCGCATGGCCCGCTTCGCCCGCTCCCTCGACGCGGCCGGCTCGCACCTCGTGCTCGTCGGCCGCCCGCCGCTGGAGGGCGACGTCCCGGCCACGACGGTCGACTACGACAACGAGGGCGGCGCCTACGCCATGGCCAGCCACCTCCTCTCGGCCGGCCACCGGCGGGTCCTGCTGCTGCCGGGGCACGCCGAACTCACCACGGCGCAGGGCCGGTTGAGGGGGGCGCAACGGGCCTTCGAGGCGTACGGCGTGCCGTTCGACCCGGGGATGGTGCGGCACGGTCCGTACGACTACGAGCACGGGTACGAGGCGGTCGAGGAGAGTCTGAAGGCAGGGGTGGACTTCACCGCGGTGCTCGCGGGCACCGACGTGGTCGCCGCGGGTGCCATGCAGGCGCTGCGCGCGGGGGGCCTCAGGGTGCCCGAGGACGTGTCGATCGTCGGCTACGACGACATCCCGCTGGCCTCCCAGCTCACCCCTCAGCTGACCACCGTGCACGTCCCGTACGAGGAGATGGGCCGGGTCGCGCTGCGCGCGGTGGCGGACCGGCGCGAGGGCGGCGGTACGGGCCGGCGCAGGGGAAGCGACGGCGACCATCTGGTGCTGGGCACGCACGTCGTCGTACGGAATTCGGTACGACCGCCCGTCCGGCGGGACTGGTCCAGCACACGGAACCAGGGCGTTACGTAACCGGTTTCCCTCTAAATTCCCAGGCCAGACAGGGTCTGTTCAGGGCTGTCGAAACAAGTCGTTGCACACCTCTTGCTCCGAACAGCCCCCGATGTCTACCTTCCAAGCAACCGGTTTCTACCTCTTCTCTTCCGAAGGAACACGGTCTGATGAACTTCACCAGCCCTCGGAGAAGGTTCGCTCGGGCAGCCGTCGCGGGCCTCGCACTGACAGGTCTGCTCTCCGCCTGCGGCGGATCCGGCTCGGGAGACACAGATTCTTCTGGTCCTTCCGGCCCGGTCACCCTCCCCTTCTGGGGCTGGGCCAACGGGCAGGACGCGGTCGTGAAGGCGTTCAACGCCGCTCACAAGGACATCAAGCTCAAGTACACCAAGGTCACCGACCAGTTGACGATGCAGAAGCAGCTCACCAACGCGGTCAAGGCCGGCAACGCGCCCTGCCTGGTGCAGAACACGGCGGAGTACGTGACCACCTGGGTCTCGCAGGGCGCCCTCGCCGACATCACCAAGTACGTCTCCGCCGACAAGGGCAGGTTCAACGCGGGCTCGTGGGCCAGTGCGCAGGTGCAGGGCAAGTCCTATGGCGTGCCGACCAGTTCGGCCCCCGCCTTCACGATCTACCGCACCGACATCTTCCAGAAGTACGGCCTGAAGGCGCCCACGACCTGGGACGAGTTCATCGCCGCGGGCAAGGTGCTGAAGAAGCACGGCATCAAGATCACCAACTACGCCGGTGAGGACCCGAGCACCCTGGAGGTCCTCTCCATGCAGGCCGGGGCGCACTGGTACGCCATCGACGGCAACTCCTGGAAGGTGGACTTCCAGGACGCGGGCAGCCTCAAGGCGGCCAAGGTGATCCAGGACATCGTCGACAACGACCTCGCCTCCAAGCTGTCGTTCGCCGACTACGCGGCCGTGCAGCGCAACTACGACAACGGCGGCACCGCGACCCGGCAGATCTCCACCTGGCAGATGGCGGGCATGGTGCAGAACTTCACCAAGTCCGACGGCAAATGGGCGCTGTCGCCCTGGCCCACGTTCGCGGGCGAGGCCGCCAAGACGCCCGCCGGGACCAACCAGAGCGGTGGCGTCACCCTGGTGACCAAGCAGTGCGCGCACCAAGAGCAGGCCGCCGAGGCCGCGTTGTGGATGTCGACCAACACGGGCGCGGTGAAGACGATGGCGAGCCCGACCACCGGCAACGGCGTGATGCCTGCGCTGGCCGACAGCAACGCGTATGTCGCGGAGGCGATCTCCGACAAGCTGCTCGGCTCGAACTACGAGCCGGCGAAGAAGGTCGTCACCGACAGCCTGAACACGGTCACCTCGGACTGGGTGTTCGGCCCGGACTGGACCGCCATGTTCACCGAGCTGCAGACCGGCTGGGCGAAGGTGATGAACAAGCAGGAGAAGGTCACCGATCTGCTGGCGCACATGCAGGAGTGGACGGTCAAGGACCTGAAGTCCCGCGGTATCAGCGTCAAGGGCTGAGGCAGCGCCGATGATTCGCTCCCAGCGCTGGAAGGGTGCCGCGTTCACGGTGCCCTTCCAGCTCGGTTTCGTGTTCCTCTACCTGATACCGATCGGGTACGCCGTCTACGAGTCGCTCTTCGTGGAGCACCAGTCCGGGCTCGGCCTCGGCGGCTCCACCGAGAAGTTCTCCGGCCTCCACAACTACCAACAGGGCCTGACCGACTCGGCGTTCATGAACTCGGTGCTGCGCGTGGTGCTGTTCGCATGCGTGCAGATCCCGGTGATGCTGCTCGTGAGCCTGCTGCTGGCGCTGTTCCTGGACGCGCTGTCCTCGAAGGTCGCGGGCCGCTTCCGGATCCTGCTGCTGGTCCCGTACATGATCCCCGGGGTGGTCGCGGCGATCGTGTGGATCAACCTGTACAGCCCGGACGTCGGCCCGTTGACCCCGCTGGGCAAGGTGTTCGGCCTGTCCTGGAACTTCTTCGCGCCCTTGATGGTGTGGCCGTCCATCGGCAACCTGCTGACCTGGCACGGCATCGGCTACAACATGGTCATCATCTACTCGGCGCTCCAGGGTGTGCCCCGGGACCTCTTCGAGGCGGCCCGGCTGGACGGCGCCTCCGAGGTCCGGGTCGCGACGAGCATCAAGATCCCTTACGTACGAGGGGCGTTGGTGCTGACCGGGATGCTCTCGATCATCCAGATGCTGCAGATCTTCAACGAGCCTGCCCTGTTCCGGAACGTCACCCCGCAGACCGTGAACGACAGCTTCACCCCGATCATGATCATCTACAACCAGGCGTTCAACGCGGGCAACTACCACTACGCGGCGACCCTTTCGGTCCTCCTCGCCCTCATCCTCGGCCTCGCCTCCTTCCTCTTCTACCGGCTCACCGCGAAGGAGGCCGACTGATGACTCTCACCGCAGACCGCCGGACAACTCGTCAGGTCCGCCGTCTCGACAAGCCCGACCCGGCGGCCCGTTCACGCGGCGGCCAGCGCTTCCTGCTCGTCGGTCTGGTCCTGGCCAGCGGCTACAGCCTGTTCCCGGTGTGGTGGCTGATCGTCGCCGCCACCAAGAACCGCACGGGCCTGTACCAGAGCAACGGCCTGTGGTTCTCCGGCATGCACCTGTGGGCCAACCTGCGTCAGGTCTTCACCTACGAGAACGGCATCTTCCTGCGCTGGACCGCCAACTCGTTCCTGTACGCGGGCGTCGGCTCCCTCGGCGGCACACTCATCGCCCTCGCCACGGGCTACGGCCTGGCGCGCTTCGAATTCCCGGGCCGCAGCGCGGTGTTCGCGTGCGTGGTGGGCTCGTTCCTGATCCCGATCGCGCTGCTCACGCTGCCGCTCTACCTGATGTTCTCGAAGATCGGCCTGGTCGACACCCCCTGGGCGATGCTGATCCCCTGTCTGATCAACCCGTTCAGCGTCTACCTCGCCAAGGTCTACACCGAGGCCACGATCCCCTTCGAACTCCTCGAAGCGGCCCGCCTGGACGGCGCGGGCGAGCTCCGCATCTTCTTCAGCATCGTGCTGCGGATGATGACGACGGGCGGCGCCACCGTCTTCCTGCTCGCGTTCGTGAACACCTGGAACGCCTTCTTCCTCCCCCTCACCGTCCTGCGCGGCGAGAACAACTGGACCCTCAACATCGGCCTCTACAACTGGTCCGGGAAACGCCTGGAGTCGGGTGTCGACCTCACCGGCCTGGTCCTGACCGGCGCGCTGCTGTCGATCGTGCCGATGGCCGTGATGATGGTGGCGATGCGGCGGTACTGGCGTACGGGCGTCACGCTGGGAGCCCTCAAGTGACCTTGCTGCACAACCCCGTTGTCCGAGGCTTCGCCCCCGACCCCTCCATGGTGAGGGTCGGCGACTGGTACTACGTGGCGACCAGCTCCTTCGAGTGGTTCCCGACGATCCCGATCCACCGCTCGCGGGACCTCGCGCACTGGGAGTACGCGGGCCATGTCCGTGGCGCGGTCCCGGGCGGCTCCCTCGCCGGTGTGCCCGACTCGGGCGGCGTCTGGGCGCCCTCGCTGAGCTGGGACGGCGAGCGCTTCTGGATGACCTACTCGATCGTCCGCTCGGTCGGCACGCCGTACTTCGACGCCGACACCTACATCACCACGGCCACGGACATCGGCGGGAAGTGGACCGCCCCGCGGCGGGTCGTGAGCCACGGCTTCGACCCGGCGCTGTTCCACGACGAGGGCCGACTGTGGCTGCTCAACCTCCAGAACGACCACCGCCCCGGCGGCCGGCGCTTCGCGGGCATCGTCGCGACCGAGCTGGACCGCGACACGCTCGCCGCGACCGGCCCGACCCGTCTGCTGCTCCAGCACGAACGGCTCGTAGAGGGACCGAAGTTGGTACGGCGGGGCGACTGGTACTACCTGCTGCTCGCGGAGGGCGGCACCGGGTACGAGCACGGGGTGCTGGTGGCACGCGGCCGTACGGTCACCGGTCCGTACGAGGTCGACGACCGTCCCCTGCTGACGTCCCGGGACGATCCGTCGGTGCCGTTGCAGAAGGCAGGCCACGGCGAGCTGGTCGAACTACCGGACGGCGAATGGGTGTTGAGCCACTTGGCGGCACGGCCTGTCGCGACTTCCGCAGGGCCTCGGTGCACGCTGGGCCGGGAGACGGCGATCCAGGCGGTGACTTGGGACGCGGACGGCTGGCCGAGGCTGCGCGACGGGGGCCGGCACCCGGCGGTGGCGGTCGCCGTGTCGACGCGACCTCTCGCCCGACCCGACCAAGCCACCAAGGACGGCGACCTGTTGGGCTGGCCGTGGAGCAGCCCGCGCGGGTACCCGGACCCGTCCTGGGCCGACGCCGCCACCCGCCCCGGCTGGATCCGGCTGCACGGGCGGCACGGGCCGGAGTCGCGGTGGGCGCACAGTCTGCTCGCCCAGCGGCTCACGGAGCATCGGGCGGAGGCCGAAGTCACCGTCGAGGCGCGGCCGTCGACGTTCACGCAGGCGGCGGGTCTGGTGCTCTGGTACGGCGCCGACGCGTATCTGAGCCTGGACCTGACCTGGGCGGAGCCCGAGGGTGAGGGGCAGCGGGGGCAGCAGTGGCGGGGCGGCGGGCGTACGGTGCTGAGGCTGGTGGAGCGGGACGAGGACGTCACGCGTGAAGTGGCCGTCGTCGAGGTCGAGTTCGGGCTACAGGTGACGATGGGGGCGACGGTCGACGGAGCCGACGCGCGGTTCTGGTACGTCCGTGCCGGCCAACGCGTGCCGGTGGGACCGGTGTTGGACTTCAGCCGACTCTCGGACGACCACGGATCGCGGCTGCGGTTCACAGGGGCTGTGGCCGGTGTCCATGCCGTGGATCTCGTCGGGGCGGAGTTCACCGCCGACTTCGGCGGCTTTCGCCTGGAGTGCACCCCGCCCGGCTGACCTGTTCGGGGTTTCGAAAGATCGGGTTGCCGTCATCACGTGAATTCCCTGGTCTTCCCGCCGTGTTGACGCGCACCTATCGTAGGAAGCGCTTTCTGATCGGTTGATGGTCGGGCCGTGGAACAGCGCTGGCCGAAACTTTCGATGGCCCTCGGGCGGGCTGGAGAGGTGGTTCCCGATGGTCCGTGCGGGGAGCGCGAGCATGACGGCAGGACCGACGCTGGCGGTCGTGGCCCGTGAAGCCGGGGTGTCCGTACCGACGGCGTCGAAGGTGGTCAACGGCCGGGAGGACGTGGCGCCGGAGACCCGGCGGCGGGTGACGGAGGCGCTGGAGCGGCTCGGTTATGTGCGCAGGCCGCGCTTCGACGCGCACAAGGCGCCGGGGCTTGTCGACCTCGTGGTCCACTCGCTGGAGAGTTCCTGGTCGGGGGCGGTGCTGCACGGGGTGGAGGAAGCGGCGTACGAGGCCGGGCTTGAGGTGGTGGTCTCGGCCGGGCTGACCCGGACGCGGGCGGACCGGCCGGAGCGGGGCTGGCTGGACAAGCTGGTCGGCAGGGGTTCGTCCGGAGTCCTGTTCAATCTGGCGGAGTTGACGCCGTCCCAGTACGCGTGGCTCGACCAGCACCGCATCCCGTTCGTGATGATCGACCCGGTCCAGGAGCCGCCGCCGGGTGTGGTGTCGGTGGGTGCGGCCAACTGGCACGGCGGGGTGACGGCGACCGAGCATCTGCTGTCGCTGGGCCACGAGCGCATCGCCGTGATCGCCGGTCACCGGCACAAGATGTGCAGCAGCGCCCGCGTCGCCGGTTACCGCTCCGCGCTCGCCTCCGCGGGAGTGCCCGTGCGCCCCGACTACATCCGCCACGGCGGCTTCGACCAGACCATGGCCCGCACCCGGATGCGCGAACTCCTCGACCTCCCCGAACCGCCCACAGCGGTCTTCGTCTGCTCCGACCGCATGGCGCTCGGTGTCTACGAGGCCGTGGAGGAACGGGAGTTGAGCGTCCCGGACGATATCAGCGTGGTCGGCTTCGACGACCTGCCGGAGGCCCGCTGGGTGACTCCGGCCCTGACCACGGTCCGGCAGCCCCTGTCGGAGATGGCCGCTACGGCCCTGCGTCTCCTGGTCCGCATGATGGACGGCGACCGTCCGGAGAGCACCCGGACGGAGCTGTCGACGCGGTTGGTGGAGCGGGCGAGTACGGGGGTGCCGCGGTGACCCGTGGAGTGGCGGACTGTCGGGGTCACCTCTGGGTCACCGGCCAGAGAGCCGCCGGGTCGCAGTGGGCCGGGCACGCCAGCAGGTAGACCTCGTTGCCGAGAAACAGCTCATAGGTGTCGATGCCACCGCTGTAGGGCTGCTCCGGTTGCCCGGGGCGGACGGCGAAACCCATGTTCTCCGGGACCTGGCACAGGTACACCATGTCGGCGCCGCACGCGCACCTGTAGTACTCGGGAAACTGCGCCCAGGAAGGCGTACCGCCCACTTTGAAGCTCTGCGCTCCGATCCCCTCCGCGTCCGGGGTGTCCGTGAAGGGGCACAGCGTCAACGGCAGTGCGTGCAGGGACGGTTCGGCCTCCACCGTCGGCACTGTCGCGTGGCGCTGGAGCAGCACGCGCCAGAACGGGCGTGGATACGGCGGCTGCGGAGCGTCCCAGTACCGGGGTACGAGACGGCCGTCGGCCAACTCGGCGTAGGTCGCGTCGTTGTGCGCGCGGCAGTGGAAGAACAGGAGGTGATCCCCGCCGAAGGTCTCCACGTCCGGGGGGATGTCGAGTTGGAAGAACAGGGCGAGCCGCTCGCCGCAGAAGCACTCGGGCCATGGCCTGCCTTCGTCGAGGTACGGCCGGCCGCCCACCGAGTTCCGGTTGGGCCCGTCGAGCGGCTCGGTTCCGACCTCGACCAGATGAGCGGACACCTTCCTCATTCCCCGCTCGTCCCCGGCCGCGCCGCCCAGTTGATCCCGCCCAGCAGGTACGCCCGGAAGTCCGGGTCCTCGTAGAAGGATTCGTCGGCGGAGAGGAGGACGTGGGTCGAACTCCGAGGGCCGGTGCGGAAGTCGTACCACTCGTCCGTGAACTGCCATACGGCGGGAAGGTGTTGGGTGGCCGGGTGGGTGCGGTCCTCGATCACGGCGTTGCCGGGCTGGTGGGCGGGGTGCCGGTCGAAGCGGGCGCCGAGGAGGTCGCCGTAGTACGGCCAGTCGTACTCGGCGCAGGCCGACGCGTGGACGCCGACGAAGCCGCCGCCCGACTCGACGTGGGCCGCGAGGTGTTCGCGGCCCGCCGATGTGAGTACCTCGCCACTGGTGGAGAGGAAGACCACGGCCGCGTAGTCGTCCAGGGGACGTTCGAAGGCGGCAGGGTCCTCCGTGGCGGTCACCTCGAAGAGGCCGAGGGTGCGCAGGGCGGTCACCGCGGCCGGGATCGAGTCGTGGTGGTAGGCGGTGGTGCGGGCGAGGAGGCGGGGTGCGGCAGCCATGCGGGGAAGCCTATTTCACTGCGTTTTTCACTGCGTGGGCTCAACCGCCGTTCCCCGCACCGCGGTCCCGCCGCGTAGCCTCGGTGGTGATGAACGCCGTTCCCGCACGCCTGGACCATCTCGTCCTCGCGACCCCCGACCTGGCGGCTACGGTCGCCGACTTCACCCTGCGCACGGGTATCGCGCCGGTGGCCGGCGGAGCCCATGTCGGGCTCGGTACCCGCAACTACCTGGTGTCTCTTGGTGGTTCGCGTTACCTGGAGATCCTCGGTCCCGATCCCGAGCAGGGCGAGCCGTCCGGGCCGCGTCCGTTCGGTGTCGACGGGTTGTCCGGCGCCCGGACCGTGACCTGGGCCATCAGTCCGCCCGATCTGGACGCGGCGGTCGCGGCGGCCCGCGCCCAGGGGTACGACCCCGGACCCGTGCGCGCGATGAGCCGCCGCCGGCCCGACGGCACGCTGCTGGAGTGGCGGCTCACGGACGGGAGCACGGCGCATCCCTCCGGCCTGGTGCCGTTTCTGATCGACTGGAGTTCTTCGCCCCATCCGACGACCGCCTCAGGTCTGCCCGTCGCACCCCTGCTGGAGCTGACCGCCACGGCCCCGGCGCCGGACGAGATCCGCCCGCTGCTGTCCGCCGTGGGCGTGGAGCTGGCGCTGACCGAGGGACCGGTGGGCCTCTCCTTCACGGTGAACACGCCGCACGGAACGGTGGCGTTCTCATGAAGAGTTCCGGTGCACCTTTCTCCGTGAGCGCTCTCGACGAGGTGGGGCGGATGCCCTGGCGGGCCGGGAAGCGCCTGCGCAGAGTACGGAAGAGCGGCCGGACGGGGGTGCTGCTGGTCGCCGAGATCAGGGAGCCGGTTCGAAGCTTCACCAACAGAGCGGGCGTCGTGTCCATCCGCGAGAACGGCCTGGAGATCTGCTCTCGGGACCGTTTCGTCAAAGCACCGAAGTTCGTCGAACTCCCACCCGGTCTTCACGACATGGAATTCCTGGTGATCCGTCTGAGAGCAAGCAGGACCAGTTCGTTCCGGAGAGCCGTGGAGCTGCGGGCAGGTGACGTCCTGGTCGCGTTGTGCGATCCGGTGCAGCCGAACACCTTCTACCGGAAGAGCCGGCCTGCGGACTCGTGGTTCGTCGGGATCCTTTCACCGGTCGTGGAAGTGTCCGATTCGTTCAAGACCCGCCGCCCACCCCCGCCTACCGTGGCCCCATGACTCCACGATTCGACGCCATCGGCCTGGTCGTCTCCGACATGGCCGCCTCTGTCGCCTTCTATCGTCGGCTCGGGTTCGGGTTCCCCGAGGGTGCCGAGAGCCAGCCGCATGCAGAGGCTCAACTACCCGGTGGACTACGGCTGTTGCTGGACACGGAGGACACCGTCCGCTCGTTCCACTCGGGTTGGCAGCCGCCCACCGGGGGCAGCGGGCGGGCCGCGCTCGCCCTGCTCTGCGACGACCCCGCCGAAGTCGACCGGGTCTACGAGGAGTTGGTCGGCACCGGGTATCACGGCGAGCTCAAGCCGTGGGACGCGTTCTGGGGGCAGCGGTACGCCGTCGTGCACGACCCCGACGGCAACGGCGTGGACCTCTTCGCGCCGCTGAACCCTGCCTAGCCGGTCCGGCCGAGCAGCTCCCCCAGCGGCATCCCCGCCAACTCCTTGACGTCACGGGCGAGATGGGCCTGGTCCGCGTAGCCGGACCGGGCCGCCGTGGCCGCGAACGGCACTCCTGCGCGGGCCAGCGCGAGGGCCCGCTGCAGGCGCAGCACCCGGGCCAGCGTCTTGGGGCCGTAGCCGAAGGCTGCCAGCGAGCGGCGGTGCAACTGGCGGGCGCCCAGGCCTAGTTCGTCGGCGGTGGCGGCCACCGGGCGGCCCGTGTCCAGGGCCGCGACGAGGTGTCGTAGCAGCGGATCCGGTGGGGGTGTCCGCGCGGCGCGGTCCAGTGCCAGGTCCTCCAGTGCGGTCGCCGGGTCGGGGGCCGTGGCGAGGCGGGCGTGCAGGCGCCGTACCGTCGCGGCGGGCCAGAGGTCGGTGAGGTCGACGCGGCGGTCGCGGAGTTCGTGTGCGGGCACGCCCAGGTAGGTGGGAGCGGTGCCGGGGGCGAAGCGGAGGCCGGCCCAGTGGGCGGGTTCGGTCCCGGGGACGTACGCGCGGGTGTCGGGGCCGGCGACCAGCAGGCGCCCCTCGTTCCAGAGGAGGTCCATGCAGCCGTCGGGCAGGACGGGGTGGACCGGGGTCGAGACGGGGTTCTCGATGGTGCGGGTCCACACCACCGCGCCCGGCAGTCGCGATGCCCTCTCCACGTACACGCCGACCAGGCTACGCCGACCGCGTCCGGTGCTCCTGCGGACTCACTCCGTACACCCGCTTGAACGCGCTGGACAGCGCGAACGCGCTGCCGTAGCCCACGTCCCGCGCGATCGCGGCGATCGTGTCGTCCGTGTCGCGGAGGCGGTCCGCGGCGAGGGCGAGGCGCCAGGCGGTGAGGTGGGACATCGGGGGTTCGCCGACCAGGTCGGTGAAGCGGCGGGCCGGGGCCGCGCGGGAGACGGCGGCCTTGGCGGCGAGGGCGGCGACCGTCCAGGGGTGGGCGGGATCGTCCTGGAGGAGGCGCAGGACCCTGCCCACGACGGGGTCCGCCAGGGCGCGGTACCAGGCCGGGGCCTCCGCCTCGGGGCGGGAGAACCAGGCCCTCAGGGCGGCGATGACCAGGAGGTCCAGGAGGCGGTCCAGGACGACTTCCTGGGCGGGTTCGTCGCGGACGATCTCCTCCATGAGCAGCGGGGTGAGCGGGCACTCCCAGACCTCGGAGGGGAGGGAGAGCAGGGGCGGCAGGGCGTCCAGCAGGCGGCCGTTGATCTCGCCGCGCATGAGGTAGGTGCCGATGAGCATGACCGTGGAGCCGTCGAGGCGGTCGCCCCAGGTGCGGACGCCGAGGTCCATCGAGCCCTTGAGGGACGTCCCGTCGGGGTGACTGCACTCGCCGCCGGGCAGGATCAGCGCCTGCGGGGGTGTGCCCGGGGCGTCGCCGCAGGTGTACGGGTCGGGGCCGCGCGCCATGGCGAGGTCGCCGGCCCGGAGCCGTATCCGCTCCCCCGTGTCCGGGGTGACGCAGGCCTCGCCGCGGACCATGAGCATGACCGTCAGCGGGGCGCGGTCCTCGATGCGCAGGGCCCACGGCGGGTCGAAGCACGAGCGGACCATGAAGACGCCACGCGCGCGTGACCCCTCCAGAAGGCCTGACAGGGCGTCCATGCGGCCAGCGTAGACGCGCGCTTACGGGAATGAGCCGGGCGCTTCAGGTCGTACCGGGCGCCGGGTGGCGGAGGCCGTGCGGGCGGCCAGGCGGGCGCAGGGCCTCGACTGGGCGGACCGGTCGACGTGGGCGGACACCCTGCGGGGTGCCGATGCCGCGTACCTGGTGTATCCCTCGGACGTCGGGGCGCCGGACGCGCCTGGCGCGGTGGGGCCGCTCGCGCGCGAGGCGGTCGGGCTGGGTGTGCTGCTGTCCTCGCGGGGCGAGGAGCGGGCGCGGCCGACCGAGGAGGCGCCGCGCGGGTCGGGGGCGGACTGGAGGGTCGCAAGGGCGGCGTGGTTCGCGCAGAACTTCAGCGAGGGACCGTTGGTGGCGGGGCTGCGGGAGAGCGGGGAGCTGGTGTTTCCGGCCGGTGACGTTCGGGAGCCTCCCCCCACAGCCTCAAGGGCATGGGAGGTGCCCCCAATCGATGTGCGGGACATCGCCGACGTGGCCGCGGTGACGGCCGGGGACCGGTATGCCGGGCAGGCCGTCACGATGTCCGGGCCCCGGCTGCTGAGCTTCGGGGAGGCGGTCGCGGAGATCTCCGCGGCGGCGGGGCGGGCGCTGACGTACCGCGCGGTGTCGGCGCGTCAGTACGGCGGCGATCCGGCCGGGTTCGGGGTGCCGGACGGGGAGGTCGAGTTCCTGGTGGAGCTGTTCGAGTCGCTGCTCGACGGGCGCAACTCGCATCTCTCGGACGGGGTCCAGCAGGTGCTGGGGCGCGAGCCGCGCGACTTCTCGGAGTTCGCGCGGGAGGCCTCGGCGGCGGGCGTCCGGAAGGTGTGAGCGGGCGTCCGGAAGCAGTAGCGGAGTGTTACTTCACCGGTCCCTGCGTGTCCCCGCCGTTCTTGTGGATGCTCTTGGCGTGGGTGCGCAGCCGGGAGGTGACGTCCTCGGGGGGCAGGAAGCGGGACCAGCGTTCCGGGAACTCGGAGGGCATGTCGCCGTCCTCCGGGTCGTCGAAGTCCTCGTCGTCCTCGCCGCCGTGGGTGCGGGCGGCGGCCATGCGGGCGACGTACTCGGCGGCCTGCTCCTCGTGGCGGCGTTCGTTGGCGGCGCGGGCGGCGGCCGTCGCGGCGGCCGGCCAGACCCGGTCGATGGCGGCGTTGACGGCGGCTCCGACGAGTACGGCGAACGCGGACACGCCGATCCACAGCAGTACGGCGACGGGCGCGGCGAGGGAGCCGTAGATGGTGGGGCCCTCGACCGTGCCGGTGAGGTAGATGCGCAGCAGGTAGCTGCCGAGGACCCACATGGCGAGGGCGACCAGGGAGCCGGGCACGTCCTCGATCCACGGGGAGCGGACGGGGACGGAGACGTGGTACAGCGTGGTGAGGAAGACGACGGACAGGACGAGGACGACGGGCCAGTACAGGACCTGTACGACCGTCTCCGACCAGGGCACGACGTTCACCACGGCGTCCGGTCCTGCGACCATCAGGGGCAGCGCGATCGAGCCGATCAGCAGAGCCGCGATGAACAGGGCGAAGGACACGATCCGGGTCTTGACGATGCCGCGTACGCCGTCGAGGCCGTACATCACGGTGATGGTGTCGATGAAGACGTTGACCGCGCGGGAGCCCGACCAGAGGGCGAACAGGAAGCCGATGGAGATGACGTCGGGCCGGCCGCCCTTCATCACGTCGTGCAGGATCGGCTGGGCGATCTCGTGGACGCCCTTGTCGGTCAGGACGGTGCGGGACGCCTCCAGGATGTTGTTCTCCAGGCCGGCGATGCTGTGGGCGCCGGTCCAGCTGTCGACGTAGCCGAGCAGGCCGATGAGGCTCAGCAGGAGCGGCGGGACGGACAGCAGCGTGAAGAACGCGGCCTCGGCCGCGAGGCCCAGGATGC
The DNA here is from genome assembly GCF_040655035.1 of Streptomyces sp. NPDC050549. Taxonomy (NCBI): domain Bacteria; kingdom Bacillati; phylum Actinomycetota; class Actinomycetes; order Kitasatosporales; family Streptomycetaceae; genus Streptomyces; species Streptomyces sp. NPDC050549. Next base: position 200,858 of record NZ_JBFAJD010000007.1, on the reverse strand, counting down.
GGTACTCCATGCAGGAGTTGACGGTGTCCTTGACCAGCAGCCAGGCGGTCCTGCGCTTGGAGACGTTCCGGTAGAGGGCACGCGCCCGGTGGAACCGGCCGGTGGGCCGCTCGGGGGTTTCACTTGCTGACTGCACGCCCTAAAGGTATCCGCCGTGCCGGGATGCACTCATCCCCCGGGGGCGTCGGCGGGGACGCGACGCCCGCCGGTCGGCCGTGCCATGCCCGCACTGGCCGAAACTTTTCGGTCCTGAATTCGAATTGACATTCGAGATTTTAATGGTTGTTTCGGAGAGCTTCCCGGTGAGGACTTCGCCCGTCAATCCTGTTTGACCTTCCCCGTATCCCCCGAAGACGAAAAGGCGCCATTACCCAAAACGGCCTTGACCCGTTCCAGAATGTCCAGAAATAATCCGGACTGCATTCGTTGCGCGCGTTGGGACGACGTCAGCGCACACGACTCGGGGGAAATCACATTGGGTCCACGACCGGGACCCCGTCCCAGAAATTCACTTTCACCCCACCCGTTTCGCGTGTGCCGTATTCGTCTTTGGCGATTTTGGCAATTCAAAGACAATGATCAGCACCAAGGAGCCACGTGGTGGGAAAACCCGGCACCGGCACCGAGACCGTTCTCGCAGAGGTCCTGGCCGATGTCGTACGCAAGGAAGCAATACCGCTCGACAGTCACTTCTTCGACGACCTGGGCGCCAACTCGCTGGTGATGGCGCACTTCTGCGCCCGGGTCAGGAAACGCGACGACCTGCCGTCGGTCTCGATGCGGGACGTCTACGGCAATCCGACGATCCGCAGTCTCGCGGCGGCGCTCGCCGACACCGACGAGCCTTCCGCAGCGGCCGTCGCCGAGCCTCCGCCGCCCGGCAGCACGACCCGCTATCTATTGTGCGGACTGCTCCAGTTCCTCGTGTTCGCGGTGTACTGCGCACTGGCCGGAGTTGTCACCGGGCGCGGCTACGAATGGGTTTCCGGCGGTTCCGGAGTGGCACAGGTCTATCTGCGTTCCGCGATATTCGGCGGCGCGGTGTTCATCGGTGTGTGCACGGTGCCGGTGGTGGCCAAGTGGGTACTCGTCGGCCGCTGGAAGGAGACCGAGTTCCCGGTCTGGAGCCTCGCCTATGTCCGGTTCTGGACGGTCAAGGCGTTGCTGCACGCCAACCCGATGATCCTGTTCGCCGGCAACCCGCTGTACGTCCTCTATCTGCGCGCCCTCGGCGCCCGGATCGGCAGGGGCGTCACGATCCTGTCCCACTCCGTCCCGGTCTGCACCGACCTGCTGACCGTCGGAGACGGAACGGTCATTCGCAAGGACTCCTTCTTCCTCTGCTACCAGGCGCACGCCGGCCGTGTCCGCACCGGCCGGGTCACGCTGGGCAGCGGGGTGTACGTCGGCGAGAAGACGGTCCTCGACATCGGCACGGTCATGGGCGACGGATCCCAACTCGGCCATTCCTCCGCCCTGTACGACGACGCGCGGGTCCCTGCGGGCGGGCGCGTGCACGGCTCCCCGGCGCAGGCCACGGACGTCGACTACGTCCGCGTCCCGGCGGCGGACTGCTCCACGGCACGCCGCTTCGGCTACGGCCTGGCCGCGCTCCTCCAGATGCTGGTGGTCTACGTCCCGCTCGCGGTCGGCGGCACCTACATGGTGCTGACCGTGGTGCCGGCCCTCGACCACCTCCTGGACCCGAACACCGAGGACCTCGGCTCGGGCCGCTTCTACGTCGAGGCGCTGGGGCTGTCGTTCGTGGCGTTCGCCGCCTTCGTGGTGCTCGGCTTCGCCTCCGTGTCCCTGCTGCCGAGGCTGCTCCGACCGCTGCTGCGCCCCGACCGGGTGTATCCGCTGTACGGCTTCCACTACTCGGTGCAGCGCGCGGTGGCACGCCTGACCAACCTCAAGTTCTTCAAGTGGCTGTGCGGCGACAGCTCGTTCATCGTCGGCTATCTGAAGGCCATCGGCTACGACCTCGGCGAGGTGGAGCAGACCGGCTCCAACTTCGGTACGGAGGTGCAGCACGAGACGCCGTATCTCGTCGGTGTGGGAAGCGGCACGATGGTCGCGGACGGTCTGTCGATCGTCAACGCGGACTTCTCCAGTACGTCGTTCCGGCTGTCGCACGCCTCGATCGGGCCGCGCAACTTCCTGGGCAACAACATCGCCTACCCCTCCGGGGGCCGCACCGGCGACAACTGTCTGCTGGCCACGAAGGTGATGGTGCCGATCGACGGCGAAGTCCGTGAGGGCGTAGGCCTGTTGGGCTCGCCGTGCTTCGAGATCCCGCGCTCGGTGGAGCGCGACAGCCGCTTCGACCATCTGCGCGAGGGCGACGAGCTGAAGCGCCGGCTGACCCTGAAGAACCGCGCCAACCTGCGCTCGATGGGCCTGTATCTGTTCCTGCGCTGGCTGCACTGGTTCGTGCTCACCGTGCTCGGCTTCGCCGCCGTCGACCTGTACGGGGGCGAGGGGATCGGCGGGGGGCTGCTGATCGGCGCGTCCCTGATGCTCGGGCTCGGCTTCACCGCCGGGTACTACGTGCTGGTGGAGCGCCTGGTCGGCGGGTTCCGGCCGCTGGAGCCCAAGCTGTGCTCGATCTACGACCCGTACTTCTGGTGGCACGAGCGGCTGTGGAAGGTCCCGGACACCTACATCCAGGTGTTCAACGGGACGCCGTTCAAGAACCTGATCTGGCGGCTGCTGGGCGTCCGCATGGGCCGGCGCGTCTTCGACGACGGCGCCTACATCACCGAGCGCACGCTCACCGCGATCGGCGACGACTGCACGCTGTCGGCGCACACCAAGGTGCAGTCCCACTCGCAGGAGGACGGCACGTTCAAGTCCGAGCTCATCACCATCGGCAACGGCTGCACCCTCGGGGTGGGGGCGCTCGTGCACTACGGGGTGTCGATGGGCGACGGGGCGGTACTCGCCGCCGACTCGTTCCTGATGAAGGGCGAGGAGATGCCCGCGCTGTCGCGGTGGGGCGGGAATCCGGCGGTGGCCCAGCGCGGCGCCGTCGTGCACATGACTCCCTGACGGCGTGGCCGCAGGGGGAAGGAAACAGGGGGGAAGAGAACGATGGAGATCATTCCGCGGTGGACGCTCGCTCCGGTGCCCGGTGTGGCGGAGTACGAAGTGTCCCTGCCCGAAGGGCTGTTGATCGAGCCCGCCGCTTTGAAGGCCGCCCATGCGACGGTGCTCGCCGCGCTCTCCGGAGAGAGCGTCGAGGAGGACCCGGCGCTGCAGGTGAGCGTCACGGGCCGCACACTGCGACTGCGGTACCGCACCGACGTCCTGGACGCCGAGGCCGCCGCCCGTATCGCGGGCTATCACCTCACGGTCCTCGCCGATCCGAAGCGGACGAGCCTGCTGTCCGAGGCCGAAGTCCGTTTCCAGCTGGAGGAGTTGGCCGGTCCTCGGCGTGAACTGCCGGACCGGCGGGTGCACGAGCTGTTCGAGGAGCGGGTGGCCGCACAGCCGGACGCCGTCGCCGCCGTGCAGGGAGACCGCCTGTGGACCTACCGGGAGCTCAACTCCCGGGCGAACCAGCTGAGTCGGGCGCTGCTGGCCCGCGGTCTGACCCGCGAGGGTGTGGTCGCCGTGGTGCTGGAGCGCAACCTGGACTGGATGGCGGCCGTGCTCGCCGTGTTCAAGGCGGGCGGGGTCTATCTGCCCGTCGAGCCGCACTTCCCGGCCGACCGCGTGGCCCGGGTGCTCGACCGCGCCGGGTGCGAGCTGGTGCTGACCGAGCACGGCAGCGACGGTTCGCTGGACGCGCCGGTCCGCACGCTCTACGTCGACGATGCCTACGCCGAGGGACATGCGGACGGGAACCCCGGGATCGAGGTCTCGCCGGGTCAACTCGCCTACATCTACTTCACGTCGGGCTCCACGGGTGAGCCCAAGGGCGCGATGTGCGAGCACGCGGGTTTCCTGAACCATGTGTTCGCCAAGCTCGACGACCTGGGGATCGGGGCCGGTCAGGTGGTCGCGCAGACCGCTCCCCAGTGCTTCGACATCTCGCTGTGGCAGCTGGTCTGCGCGCCGCTCGTGGGCGGGCGGACGCTGCTGGTGGAACAGGACGTGATCCTGGACGTGCCGCGGTTCGTCGACACGATCGAGGCGGGGCGCGTCAATGTGCTCCAGGTCGTGCCGTCGTATCTGGAGGCCGTGCTGGCCGAGTTGGAGCGCCAGCCGCGCCAACTCCCGGACCTGCGCTGTGTGTCGGTCACCGGGGAGGCCGTGAAGAAGGAGCTCGTGGAGCGCTGGTTCGCGGCGCGGTCCGGAGTGCGGCTGGTCAACGCCTATGGCCTGACCGAGACTTCGGACGACACCAACCACGAGGTGATGGACCGGGCGCCGGACGGACCCCGGGTCCCGCTCGGCCGACCGGTGGGCAATGTGCGGGTGTACGTCGTCGACGAGGACCTGGTGCCGGTGCCGCTGGGGGCGCCCGGCGAGATCGTGTTCTCCGGAGTGTGCGTGGGCCGGGGGTATGTCAACGATCCCGAGCGGACGGCTGCGGCCTTCACCGAGGACCCCTACCGGCCCGGTGAGCGGCTGTACCGCAGCGGCGACCACGGGCGCTGGCGTCCCGACGGCAAGCTGGAGTTCCTGGGGCGCCGGGACAGCCAGGTGAAGATCCGCGGCTTCCGTATCGAGATCGGCGAGATCGAGAACGCGCTGCTGCGGGTCGACGGGGTCCGGGACGGGGCGGTGGTCGTCGTACGCGGGACGCAGCTGGTGGCGTTCTGCACGGGTGCGCGGCCCGTCGGGGCCGACGCGGTGCGGGCGCGGCTCGCCGAGTCGCTGCCCGCGTACATGGTGCCGTCGGTCGTGCACTGGCGGGCGTCGCTGCCGCTGACCGCCAACGGCAAGACCGACCGGCGGACGCTCACCACGCTCGCCGGTGACCTGGACGCGGTCGGCGAGGGGCCCGGCACGGCCGCCGAACGCAGGCTGGCCGCCGCCTGGGCAGCGGTGCTGGGCATCCCGGCCGAGCGGATCGGCCGCCAGGACCACTTCTTCGACCGGGGCGGCACCTCGCTGGCCGCGGTGAAGCTGGCGGTAGCCCTCGACCGGGCGATCAGCCTCAAGGACGTCACCCGACACCCGGTCCTCGCGGACCTGGCCGGACTGCTGGAGCCGCCGGTCTCCTCCTGAGACCCGCCGCACCCCCGGCCGAACGATCGACAGCACCACCGAAAGGAACACCGAGATGTCGCTCTCATCCGCGACCCTTCTCCACGCCGTCACCCTGAGCCCGGACGGTCCGCCGCTGCTGCACGCCGACGCCGGCGCGAACCCGGTGGGCTGGGCCGACCGGCACCGTACGGCGCTGCGCGCCGTCGTCGCCGAGCACGGCTGCGTCCTGGTCCGGGGGCTCGGCCTCGCCGACCCGGCCGGGACCGAGACCGTCTTCCGGCGGCTCACCGACTCCCTGATGGCCGACCGGGAGCCGTTCGCGCCGCGCCGCACCTACGCGGAGGGCGTGTACTCCGCCACCAAGTGGCCGACCGACCAGCCGATGTGTCTGCACCACGAGTCGAGCTACGCGCTGGACTTCCCCGGACTTCTGCTCTTCGCCTGCCTCGACGCGCCGACCGAGGGCGGCGCGACCCCGGTCGCCGACGCCGAGGCCGTCCTGACCTCGCTGCCCACCGCGCTGGTGGAGCGCTTCGAGCGGGAGGGCTGGCTGCTGACCCGCACCTACCACGAGGAGATCGGGGCGTCCGTCGCCGAGGCCTTCGGCACCGAGGACCGTACCGTCGTGGAGCGCTACTGCCGGGCCCAGGGCATCGACTTCGCCTGGCAGTCCGACGGCTCGCTGCACACCCGGCAGCACCGCGCCGCCGTGCTCCGCCACCCGGTCACCGGCCGCCGCTGCTGGTTCAACCAGATCGCGTTCCTGAACGAGTGGACGATGGAGCCCGAGGTCCGCGAGTACCTGATCGACGTCTACGGCGCAGACGCGCTGCCCTTCAACACCCGCTTCGGGAACGGCGATCCGGTCGACGCGGACATGGTGTCGGCCATCAACGGGGCCTACGACGCACACGTCCGGCGCACGCCGTGGCGCTCCGGGGATCTGCTGCTGGTGGACAACATCCGTACAGCGCACGGCCGGGACCCGTTCGAGGGCCCGCGCGAGGTGCTCGCCGGACTCGGCGACCCGGTACGGCTCACGGACTGCGCGCCGACGGGAGGGGTGAGGGCGGCATGAGCGACTTCACCACGGACTTCGACACGCCCTCGTTCGCGGTCGTCAGCGGCGAGCAGGTCCAACAGGCCCTCGCCGGGCGGGAGTCGGAGATCGGCGAGCTGGTGGAAGCCACCTACCGGCTGCACGGCGCGGGCGACTCCGTGAACCCTCCGTCGTACTTCCTGCGCTTCCCGGACCGCCCCTCGTCCCGCATCATCGCGCTGCCCGCGTCACTGGGCGGGCCGCAGCGGGTGGACGGCCTGAAGTGGATCTCCAGCTTCCCGGGGAACACCGGCTCGGGACTGCCCAGGGCCTCGGCGGTGCTGATCCTCAACGACCCCGACACCGGCTATCCGTACGCCTGCCTGGAGAGTTCGGTGATCAGCGCGACGCGTACGGCGAGTTCGGCGGCGCTCGCGGCCGACAAGCTCAGCCAGGGCCGGACGCGCCCGCTGCGGGTCGGGTTCGTCGGGACGGGTCTGATCGCCCGCTACATCCACACCCATCTCCGGGCCACCGGCTGGGAGTTCGAGGAGACGGGCGTGTACGACCTGTCCGCGGACAGCGCGGAGGGGTTCCGGGGATATCTGGAGCGGTCGGGCGCGCAGGGCCGGATCACCGTGCACGACAAGGCCGAAGGGCTCGTCCGCTCCAGCGACCTGCTGGTCTTCGCGACGATCGCCGGCTCGCCGCACATCCACGATCCGGCCTGGTTCGACCACCATCCGCTGGTCCTGCACGTGTCGTTGCGGGACCTCGACCCGGCGATCCTGCTCGCGTCCGCGAACTTCGTGGACGACGTCGAGCACTGTCTGAAGGCCGACACCTCACCGCATCTGGCCGAACAGGCCACCGGCGGGCGGGAGTTCATCGACGGCACGCTGGACGACGTGCTGACCGGGCGGGTGAGCGCACCGGCGGACCGCACCGTGGTGTTCTCGCCCTTCGGTCTGGGGGTGCTGGACCTCGCGGTCGGCAGGTTCGTCCATGACGTAGTGGCTCGACGGGGCGAACTGCGCGTCGTCGACGGGTTCTTCCACGAGCTGCGCCGGTACGGCTGACGGCGATCGTGGCGCACCACTAGGGGGAAAATACATGGCTGTGATCTCCGATCCCTCGGAGTTCAACGAGGACGAGCTCTACGTCGATCTGCGGGCCTCGCTGGGGCTGCCGCTCTATCTGAAATGCGAGGGGTTCAACTTCGCCGGCTCGATCAAGCTGAAGGCCGCCACCGAGATGGTGGACGCCGCCGAGCGGGACGGCGTCCTGCGGCCCGGCTCGGTGCTGGTCGAGTCGTCGTCCGGGAACCTGGGGGTGGCCCTGAGCGTGATCGCGGCGAGCCGCGGCTACGGCTTCCTCTGTGTGACCGACAGACGGTGCAACCTGCCCACGGTGCGGCTGATGGAGACGCTGGGCAGCCGGGTCCACATCGTCGAGCAGCCGGACGGGCACGGCGGTTTCCTGGGCGCCCGGATCGCGTACGTGCGCGCACTGTGCGCGTCGGACGAGCGGTATGTGTGGCTCAACCAGTACACCAACCAAGGGAACTGGCGGGCCCACTACCGCACCACGGCACCCGCCATCGCCCGCCGGTTCCCGCAGCTCGACGTGCTGTTCGTGGGGGCCGGCACCACCGGGACCCTGATGGGCTGCGCGCGCTGGTTCTGGCAGTGGCGGCGCCGGGTGCGGATCGTCGCGGTGGACGCCGTCGGCTCGGTCACCTTCGGCGGGGAGGCGGGACCCCGGATGATCCCGGGGCTCGGCACCAGCGTGGGGTCGCCCTTCCTCGACGGGTCGTACGTCGACGACGTGATCCATGTCGAGGAGACGGACACCGTGCAGACCTGCCGCCGACTGGCCGCGCGGGGCTTCCTGTTCGGCGGGTCCACCGGCACGGTCGTCAGCGGGGCAGGACAGTGGCTCGCCCGCAACGGCCGGCCGGACCGACGGCACGGCCCGACCGCGGTGGCGATCGCCCCTGACCTGGGCGAACGCTATCTGGACACCGTGTACCGCACGGGCTGGCTGGAGGAGGAGGCGGCGGCCGGGACCGAAATACTGGCGGCCATGTCCCGGTCGGCCTGACGGCGGCGGTGGCTGTTTCGGGGCGAAGATCCGGACCACCGCCGCCCGCCCGGGTAGGTTCCAGCCATGGCACGCAGCACCCACACCGTGACGAACCAGCCTCCCCCGCTGACCGGCTACGACGTCTTCGCCGCCGACCGCGTCCTGACCTCGGCGGTCGAGCGGCACACGCCGCCCGAGCTGCTCACCGAGGTGCGGAACGACCTCTCCGCCCTGGGCCGGGCCGCCGGCTCGGCCCAGGTGCAGGAGTGGGGTGCGCAGGCCAACGACAACCCCCCGGGCCTGCGCACCCACGACCGTTTCGGCAACCGGATCGACGAGGTCGAGTTCCATCCGGCCTGGCACCGGCTGCTCGGCAAGGGCGTGGCGGCGGGGCTGACCAATGCCTGGCGCCGCCCTGCCGGGCATGTCAGGCGGGCCGCCGGTTTCCTGGTCTGGACGCAGGTCGAGGCCGGCAACGGCTGCCCGCTGTCGATGACCCACGCGGTGGTACCCGCCCTGCGCGCCGACCCCGCGCTCGCCGCCGAGTGGGAGCCCCGGCTGACGTCCATGGTCTACGACCGTGAGCTGCGGCCCGCCCACCTGAAGGCCGGGGCGGTCTTCGGGATGGGCATGACGGAGAAGCAGGGCGGCAGCGACGTCCGCGCCAACACGACGGCGGCGCGACCGCTCGCCGAGGACGGGACGTACGAGCTGACCGGCCACAAGTGGTTCTGCTCGGCGCCCATGTCCGACGGTTTCCTCGTGCTGGCGCAGGCGCCCGGCGGGCTCACCTGCTTCCTCGTCCCGCGAGTGCTGGCGGACGGCACCCGCAACGTGTTCCTGCTCCAGCGTCTCAAGGACAAACTGGGCAACCGGTCGAACGCCTCCGCCGAGGTCGAGTTCGACGGGACCTGGGCGCGCCGGGTCGGGGACGAGGGGGCCGGGGTGCGGACCATCATCGGGATGGTCGCGGCGACCCGGCTCGACTGTGTGCTCGGCTCGGCCGGTCTGATGCGGCAGGCCGTCGCGCAGGCCGTCCACCACGCCACGTACCGCGAGGCGTTCGGCGGCAGGCTCCTCGACAAGCCGCTGATGCGCAACGTCCTGGCCGACCTCGCCCTGGAGTCGGAGGCCGCCACCACGCTCGGACTGAGACTCGCGGCGGCCTACGACGACGGCGGTGAACAGGAGCTGGCGTTCCTGCGGTTGGCGGTGCCGGCCGCCAAGTACTGGGTGACCAAGCGCTGTTCGACGGTCGCGGTCGAGGCGGCGGAGTGCCTGGGCGGCAACGGATACGTGGAGGAGTCCGGACTGCCGCGCCTGGTACGGGAGTCACCGCTCAACTCGGTCTGGGAGGGCGCCGGGAACATCCAGGCCCTGGACGTACTGCGGGCGTTGCAGCGGGAGCCCCGGGCGCTGAACGCCTTCCTGGTCGAGGTCGGCAAGGTGCGCGGCGCGGATCACCGGCTGGACGGGGCGACGAAGAACCTGCTGACCGAGTTCGCCGACCTGGACGGCATCGAGGGCCGCGCCCGGCGCGTGGTCGAGCGGATGGCCCTCGTACTCCAGGGGGCGCTGCTCGTCCAGCACGCGCCGCCGGAGGTCGCCGACGCGTTCTGCGCGTCCCGGCTGGGCGGGGACTGGGGTGCCACCTTCGGCACCCTGCCGCCGAGCCTGGACCTGGCGTCGATCGTGGAACGCGCCCGGCCGACGGCCTGAGCCGCAGCGGCACAACGCGAGGGTGGTGCTGCGCCGACACGGCACCACCCTCGCAGCGTGGGACAAGTTTCAGACACGGTACGGCCGTTCACCAGGGTTGCAGAGGGTTGCAACTCGGCGGCCACTGTGTCCGGAGTGTCTCCCTCCGTCACCGCGGGGCGGCACTATAAGAACAACAGTCGATACGGGACCGGAGAGAAGGACCCATGGTGAACCCGCCGGCCGCCCCGACGCAGCACGCCACCGTCGACGCGGCGCGGACGGCACGGATGCTCAGCGACGCCCGGCACACCACGCTCTCCGGACAGCGCGCCCGCACCGCGCCGCGCCCGGTGATCGAGGAGTCCTGGGAGCGCGCACTACGCGGCGGGACCCACCCCGACCACGATCTGCGCACCGGACTGCTCTCCCGCGAGGAGGTCGAACGGCGGCGCGGCGCCAGCCCGTTGCGGCACGTCCTGCCGGTGCTGCGGGAGGGCCTGGTGTCGGTCGCGGACGCCGCCCACCACATCGTGCTGATCGCGGACGACGAAGGCCGGGCGCTGTGGCGCGAGGGCAGCGCGGCCGTGCTGCGCAAGGCCGACGAGGTCGGCATCGAGATCGGCACCGACTGCCGCGAGGACGTCATCGGCCCGAACGGTGTGGGCACCCCGGCGGTCGTACGGCGGCCGGTGCAGGTCTTCGCCGCCGAGCATCTCTCGCGCGCGCTGGCCGCGTTCACCTGCGCGGGCGCCCCGATCACCGACCCCAGGGACGGCCGGCTGATCGGTGTCGTCGATGTCAGCGGTCCGCTGAAGACCCTGCATCCGGCGACCCTCGCCTGGGTCGACTCGGTGGCCAAACTCGCCGAGGCACGGCTGCGCGAGCTGCACATGACCTCACTGGAGCGGCTGCGCGCGGTGGCGGCGCCGATCCTGCCCCGGCTCGGCGGCCAGGCCCTGGTGGTGGACCGGGACGGCTGGACCGCCGCGGTCACCGGAATCCCGTATGTGAAGCGGATCGCGTTGCCCAAATCGCCCTCGGCAGGCCGTCGTTGGCTGCCCTCGCTCGGGCTGTGCTCACTGGAGCCGCTGGCCGGGGGCTGGTTGGTCCGCGTCGCCGACGAACCGGGGCCGCGTGCCGCCACCCGGATCGTCCTCGACCTCGCGCTGCCGCGCCGCTGGTCGGTGACGGTGTCCGGCTGTGCCGGCTCCTGGACCCACGAACTGAGTCCCCGGCACGCCGAGTTGCTCTATCTCCTGGCTCTGCACCGCACCGGCCGCAGCGCGGCGGGCCTGGCCGAGGACATGTTCGGCGACCCCGGCCGCACGGTGACGGTGCGCGCCGAGATGTCGCGGGTACGGCGCTATCTCGGGGCCTTCCTGGAGCACCGGCCCTACCGCTTCTGCGAGGACGCGGAGGTCGAGGTGCTGCTCCCGGACGACCCGCGCGAGTTGCTGCCCTACTCGACTGCACCGGCGGTCGCCAGGGGGCGGAGGCCGGTCCCGGCGCCGTAGCGGACAGGTGGCGCAAAAGACACACCGGACGGCATCTTCCGCATAATTGCGGGGTCTTGCCCATGGGGCGGCCTTGACTGCCGTAGCATCCCTCTACGGGCCACCCCACCTGCTCCCTGGTCAACGCACGGATCACCAGGCGCAGTTGGCTCGCTCCGGGAGGACACTTATGGGTGCACGTGGGCGACATCGCCGGCGCAAGCGGGGCAGGGCGCTGCGAGCGGCGCTGGCCGGGGCCGCGCTCGGCCTCACCGCTGCCGCGACGATGATCAGTGCCTCGCAGGCGACGGTGAGTTCCGATCCCGGGGCGCTGAAGCCGCTCACCTCGGCTTCCGAGCTGGGGAAGTTGGATCTGCGGGAGAATCTTGAGCCGCAGCGGTCACTGGACCGGCTCGCCACCGCGATGGGGCGTCCGGTGGGCGTCGACAGCGTGTTGAAGAGCGCCGACCACACCCTGCGCGACGCCGCCGACTGCACGACGGACGAGAAGGCGGCGCTGCCCGTCGAACCCGCGGCGACCCGCGCGTACTGCTGGGACAGCGGCGACGCGGCCGACCCGGCGTGGACCCCGCGCTCGGTGACCACCTCGGGCGACGCCGACGAGGACGGCTGGTGGGGCTCGAACCGCGTGATCCTCTCCGGCTGGACCGCCAACAGCCGCGGCCTGGCCAAGGTCGCCTTCGTGAACGCAGGCGACCCCACCAATCTCACCTACACCTGGGCTCTCCTCGCCGTACCGACCGACGGCGGGCGCGACTACCGCGGGCTCGTCTCCAAGGTCTCCGGCATGGTCTGGTACCAGGACAAGCTCCTGGTCACCACCAGCAGCGGGAACCGCGCCGCCTTGTACGTGTACGACATGAACCGCATCCAGCGCGCCACGGTGACGGCCTCCGCGGTCGGCCGGGTGCGCGAGGGCTGGTCGGCCGCCGGGTACCGGTATGTGCTGCCCGCGGTCGGGTCGTACCGGCTGACCGGTGACAGCTCCGCCACCGGACCCGTCGGACTCTCACTCGACCGCAGCACGGTGCCGGACAGTCTGGTCGCGAGCGGCGGAAAGCGGCTGTGGCGCTATCCCTTCAGCCTGGACCCGGCGCGGCCGGGGCTGCTCGCCACCGACTCGGCGGGGCGCGCGGTGCCCGAGGAGGCGTACGCGACGAAGATCACCGGCGTCGAGGGCGTGCTCTCGTACGGGTCCGCCTGGTATCTGGGCGGCGCGGCCGGGGAGCAGAGCGGGCACGGCTCGCTGTGGCGGCAGGACGCGAAGGACGCGTGGGCCACCGAGTGCGGGGCCGACGAGACGCATCAGTGCTGGAGCGCGCAGACCGACTCCCTCTCCTACTGGCAGGAAACGGGCGAGGTCTGGTCGGTGTCCGGCCGGATGCTGTTCGCACTGCCGCTGACCTCGATCGACCGCTCGCTCGATTGATCCACTGATCGACAGATCACCCGGCCGGATGATTCCCTGACGGGCATGACGAACACCCCCGTGACCACCTGGTCCCTGGAGCAGACCGATCCGCGCGACCTCCTCCCGGCCATCACGCCGGACGGAGACGTGCGGATCGTCCGCGCCGAGGCGCCCTCCGCCGAGTTCAGCCGCTTTCTGTACACGTCCGTGGGCGGGGACATCCTCTGGATCGACCGGCTCGGCTGGACGTTCGCACAGTGGCAGAAGTACCTGGACCGGCCGGGCATGGAGACCTGGGTCGTGTACGACCGGGGCACCCCCGCCGGGTACATGGAACTGGACGCACAGGACGACGGCGTCGTCGAGATCGTGTACTTCGGACTGATCCCCGCCTTCCGCGGCCGGCGCCTCGGCGGCCACCTCCTCTCCTACGGCACCGCCCGCGCCTGGGACCTCGCGGACCGCTGGCCGGGGCGGGCGCCGACCAGTCGGGTGTGGGTGCATACCTGCAGCCTGGACGGGGTGCACGCGATGGACAACTACCAGCGCCGGGGCTTCAGGCTCTTCGACACGCAGGTCGAGGAAGTGACGCTGGTGACCACGCCGGGCCCCTGGCCCGGGGCCTACCCGGTCTGACCTGCGCCGACAAGACCGCGCGCACGTCATGTGACTGATCACACCCTCGTCTCACATACCGGGACCAGGGTGTCCGCATGGCGGACGAAGCTGGACTGTGTCCAGATCGCCGTGACACGCTTCCGTCATGTCTGGAACTGGGATTGCCTTGGTGAGTCGGCGGCACGTCGACCTCGGCCGCATGTCCAGCGCCATCTGTCCGGCGGGCTAGCCGAGCCGCAACCCCCCGGAATTCCCGTATCTGCCCCATCCTGCGCAAAGACGCGCACGTATGCCCGCATGCGCCCGTACGCGCAGGTCAGAGCCGATCACCCGCCTGTCCCGGAGGACGTAGAACCATGGCCGCCACCCCTGAGAACCCTGCAGCCGCAGCGCCCCGCCGCAAGGTGAGCCGTCACCGCGGTGAGGGTCAGTGGGCCGCCGGACACTTCACTCCGCTCAACGGCAACGAGCAGTTCAAGAAGGACGACGACGGTCTCAATGTACGGACACGCATTGAGACGATCTACTCCAAGCGCGGGTTCGACTCGATCGACCCGAACGACCTGCGCGGCCGTATGCGCTGGTGGGGGCTGTACACCCAGCGCAAGCCCGGGATCGACGGCGGCAAGACCGCGATCCTGGAGCCGGAGGAGCTCGACGACAAGTACTTCATGCTGCGCGTCCGTATCGACGGCGGCCGGCTCACCACGGACCAGCTGCGGGTGATCGGCGAGATCTCGCAGGAGTTCGCGCGCGGCACGGCCGACCTCACCGACCGGCAGAACGTGCAGTACCACTGGATCCGCATCGAGGACGTGCCCGAGATCTGGAACCGCCTGGAGGCGGTCGGTCTCTCCACCACCGAGGCCTGCGGCGACACTCCCCGCACCATCCTCGGCTCGCCCGTCGCCGGTATCGCCGAGGACGAGATCGTCGACGGCACGTCGGCGATCGACGAGATCCATCGCCTCTACATCGGCAACAAGGAATTCTCCAACCTGCCGCGCAAGTTCAAGACGGCGATCTCCGGCTCCCCGCTGCTCGACGTCGCCCACGAGATCAACGACATCGCGTTCGTCGGCGTCAACCACCCCGAGCACGGCCCCGGTTTCGACCTGTGGGTCGGCGGCGGCCTGTCCACCAACCCGAAGATCGGCGTCCGGCTCGGCGCCTGGGTCCCGCTGGACGAGGTCCCGGACGTGTGGGCCGGCGTGATCGGCATCTTCCGCGACTACGGCTACCGGCGGCTGCGCACCCGCGCCCGCCTGAAGTTCCTCGTCGCCGACTGGGGCCAGGAGAAGTTCCGCCAGGTCCTGGAGGACGAGTACCTCAAGCGCAAGCTGGTCGACGGTCCCGCCCCCGCGCAGCCGGTCCAGCGCTGGCGCGACCACGTCGGCGTCCACCGCCAGAACGACGGCCTGTTCTACGTCGGTTTCGCCCCGCGCGTCGGCCGCGTCGACGGCACCACGCTCACCAAGATCGCCGAACTGGCCCAGGCGCACGGCTCGGGCCGGCTGCGTACGACCGTCGAGCAGAAGATGATCGTGCTCGACGTCGAGGAGAGCCGGATCGATTCGCTGGTGGAGGGCCTGGAGGCACTGGGCCTGACCGCGAAGCCGTCTCCCTTCCGGCGCGGGACCATGGCCTGCACCGGCATCGAGTACTGCAAGCTCGCGATCGTCGAGACCAAGCAGCGCGGCATCACGCTCATCGACGAACTGGAGCGCCGCATCCCGGAGTTCGACGAGCCGATCACCATCAACATCAACGGCTGCCCGAACGCCTGCGCCCGTATCCAGGTCGCGGACATCGGTCTCAAGGGCCAGTTGGTCCTCAACGACCAGGGCGAGCAGGTCGAGGGTTTCCAGGTGCACCTCGGCGGCGCCCTCGGTCTGGAGGCCGGCTTCGGCCGCAAGGTCCGTGGCCTGAAGGTCACTTCGGAGGAACTCCCCGACTACGTCGAGCGGGTCCTCACCCGGTTCCAGCAGGAGCGCGAGGACGGCGAGCGCTTCGCCACCTGGGCCACGCGCGCCAGCGAGGAGGCCCTCTCATGAGTGAGCGGGCGGCCCCCTTCTACTGCCCCTACTGCGGCGACGAGGACCTGCGTCCGAGCGAGCAGGGCCACGGCGCATGGGAATGCGCGGCATGCAATCGGGCCTTTCAGCTGAAGTTCCTCGGGCTCCTCGCCCGGGGTCTCCAGCAGACCGACGCAGGGGGAGAACAGATATGACGACGACTCAGAAAGCGCGCCCCACCGACGACTTGAAGGCCCTCGCCGAGCAGGCGGGCCGCGACCTGGAGGACGCCTCCGCCCTGGAGATCCTCCAGTGGGCGGTGAAGACCTTCGGCAAGCAGTTCTGTGTGACCTCCTCGATGGAGGACGCGGTGGTCGCCCACCTCGCCTCCCGCGCCATGCCCGGCGTCGACGTGGTGTTCCTCGACACCGGGTACCACTTCCCGGAGACCATCGGCACCCGCGACGCGGTCGAGGCCGTGATGGACGTCAACGTCATCACGCTCACCCCGCGTCAGACGGTCGCCGAGCAGGACGCCGAGTACGGCCCCCGACTGCACGACCGCGACCCGGACCTGTGCTGCAAGCTGCGCAAGGTCCAGCCGCTGGAGCAGGGCCTGACCAAGTACGCGGCCTGGGCGACCGGGCTGCGCCGCGACGAGTCCCCGACCCGGGCGAACACCCCGGTCGTCGGCTGGGACGAGAAGCGCCAGAAGGTCAAGATCTCCCCCATCGCCCGCTGGACCCAGGACGACGTGGACGCCTACGTCGCCGAACACGGCGTCCTCACCAACCCGTTGCTGATGGACGGCTACGCGTCCGTCGGCTGCGCGCCCTGCACCCGCCGGGTCCTCGCGGGCGAGGACGCGCGCGCCGGCCGCTGGGCGGGGCGCGGGAAGACCGAGTGCGGGCTGCACGAATGACCATCACCCAGAAGGAGTTGCACGTGACGACCGGAGCCACCGTCTGGCTCACGGGTCTGCCGAGTGCCGGCAAGACCACCATCGCGTACGAGCTGGCAGGCCGGCTGCGCGAGGAGGGCCACCTCGTCGAGGTGCTCGACGGCGACGAGATCCGCGAGTTCATCTCGGCGGGCCTCGGCTTCAGCCGCGAGGACCGGCACACCAACGTGCAGCGCATCGGCTTCCTCGCCGAACTGCTCGCCCGCAACGGCGTCAAGGCGCTCGTCCCGGTCATCGCGCCGTACAGCGACAGCCGCGAGGCCGTCCGCAAGCGGCACCAGGAGAGCGGCGCCGCCTACATCGAGGTGCATGTGGCGACCCCGGTCGACGTGTGCTCCGTACGCGATGTGAAGGGTCTCTACGCCAAGCAGGCCGCCGGTGAACTCACCGGGCTCACCGGGGTCGACGACCCGTACGAGGAGCCCGAGTCGCCGGACCTGCGGATCGAGTCGCAGCACCAGACCGTGCAGGAGTCGGCAGCGGCACTCCACGCGCTGCTCACCGAGAGGGGACTGGCATGACGGCGACCGTCGCCAAGACCGACGAGGGTACGGACACGCCGTACGCCCTCTCGCACCTGGACGCCCTCGAGTCCGAGGCGGTGCACATCTTCCGTGAGGTGGCGGGTGAGTTCGAGCGGCCGGTGATCCTCTTCTCCGGCGGCAAGGACTCCATCGTCATGCTGCACCTGGCGCTGAAGGCGTTCGCTCCCGCGCCCGTTCCCTTCTCGCTGCTGCACGTGGACACCGGACACAACTTCCCCGAGGTCCTGGAGTACCGGGACCGCACGGTCGAGAAGCACGGGCTGCGCCTCCATGTGGCCTCCGTACAGGACTACATCGACCGCGGTGTGCTGCGCGAACGGCCCGACGGAACCCGCAACCCGCTCCAGACCCTGCCGCTCACCGAGAAGATCCAGGCCGAGAAGTTCGACGCGGTCTTCGGTGGCGGCCGTCGCGACGAGGAGAAGGCCCGGGCCAAGGAGCGGGTGTTCAGCCTCCGGGACGAGTTCTCGCAGTGGGACCCGCGCCGGCAGCGGCCCGAGCTGTGGAACCTCTACAACGGGCGGCACGCGCCCGGCGAGCACGTCCGCGTCTTCCCGCTCTCCAACTGGACCGAGCTGGACGTCTGGCAGTACATCGCCCGCGAGGGCATCGAGCTGCCCGACATCTACTTCGCGCACGAGCGTGAGGTGTTCGCACGTGGCGGTATGTGGCTGACCGCCGGCGAGTGGGGCGGGCCCAAGGCGGACGAGACCGTGGAGAAGCGGCTCATCCGGTACCGGACCGTCGGTGACATGTCGTGCACCGGTGCGGTCGACTCCGACGCGGTGACGCTGGAGCAGGTCATCACCGAGATCGCCGCCTCCCGGCTGACCGAGCGGGGCGCCACGCGTGCCGACGACAAGCTGTCCGAGGCCGCGATGGAAGACCGCAAGCGCGAGGGGTACTTCTAACCATGAGCACCATCACGACCGAGGAACTCTCGGCCACCACGCTGCTGCGGTTCGCCACGGCGGGCTCCGTCGACGACGGCAAGTCCACGCTCGTAGGACGGCTGTTGCACGACTCCAAGTCGGTCCTGACCGATCAACTCGAAGCCGTACAGCGGGTGTCGGCCGACCGCGGCCAGGACGCACCCGACCTCGCGCTGCTCACCGACGGCCTGCGCGCCGAACGGGAACAGGGCATCACCATCGACGTGGCGTACCGCTACTTCGCCACGCCCAAGCGCCGGTTCATCCTCGCCGACACTCCGGGCCATGTGCAGTACACCCGCAACATGGTGACGGGTGCCTCCACCGCCGAGCTGACGGTGGTCCTCGTCGACGCCCGCAACGGTGTCGTCGAGCAGACCCGGCGGCACGCGGCGATCGCCGCGCTGCTGCGGGTGCCGCACGTGGTGCTGGCGGTCAACAAGATGGACCTCGTCGAGTACAAGGAGTCCGTGTTCGCCGCGATCGCCGAGGAGTTCACGGCGTACGCGAGCGAGCTGGGTGTCCCGGAGATCACCGCGATCCCGATCTCGGCGCTGGCCGGGGACAACGTGGTGGACCCGTCCGCGAACATGGACTGGTACGGCGGGCCGACCTTCCTGGAGCACCTGGAGTCGGTGCCGGTCGCCCACGATCTGAGCCACTGCCACGCGCGGCTGCCCGTGCAGTACGTGATCCGGCCGCAGAGCGCCGACCTCCCGGACTACCGGGGGTACGCGGGTCAGATCGCGGCCGGTACGTTCCGGGTCGGCGAGTCCGTGACGGTGCTGCCGTCCGGGCGGGCCACGAAGATCTCCGGTATCGACCTGCTCGGCAAGCCGGTCCGGGCCGCCTGGACCACGCAGTCGGTGACCCTCCTGCTGGAGGACGACATCGACATCTCGCGCGGCGATCTCATCGTGCCCAGCAAGGACGCCCCGGCGACCACGCAGGACATCGAGGCGACCGTCTGCCATGTCGCCGACCAGCCGCTGACCGTGGGCCACCGGGTCCTCCTCAAGCACGGCACCCGCACGGTCAAGGCGATCGTGAAGGACATCCCGTCCCGCCTCACACTCGACGACCTGTCCCTGCACCCGCACCCGGGACAGCTCGTCGCCAACGACATCGGCCGCGTGAAGATCCGCACCGCGGAACCGCTGCCGGTGGACTCGTACGCGGACTCGCGCCGTACGGGCTCGTTCATCCTGATCGACCCGGCGGACGGCACCACGCTCACCGCCGGCATGATCGGCGAGTCGTTCGCGGCGCCGGAGCCCGTCAAGGACGGTACCGACGACGACGGTTGGGACTTCTGACATGACGTCCCGGGACATCTACTCCACGTTCGCGAAGGAGGGCGGCCGGGTCGGCAGCGGCGCCCTCGGCAGCGGGCAGGGCGGAGTCGCGCGATGTGCGGGTTGACGTACGCGCACCGCCTGCGCGCCCCGTCCCCCCACCCGCCGTCCCGGAAGCGACGACGAAAACCTGCCGACCTCCCGGCCACGACCTGAGAGACCGTGACCAGCCGGGCCAACGAGAGGAACACCTCCCGTGCCTGCCAACCGCTCAACTCTTCTGCGCCGCGGCACAGCCGTGGTCGCCGCGCTCCCTCTGCTCGCCCTCGCCGCGTGCGGTTACGGGTCGGAGTCCAAGAGCACCAACTCCAAGGAGAAGGTCGCCGCCGGGTCCTCGGAGATCGACGGTCTCGCCTCCGTGAAGATCGGCTACTTCGGCAACCTCACCCACTCGACCGCGCTGGTCGGCCGTGAACAGGGCCTCTTCCAGAAGGAACTGGGCGCCACCAAGGCCGAGTACGCGACCTTCAACGCCGGACCGTCCGAGATCGAGGCGCTCAACTCGGGCTCCATCGACATAGGCTGGATCGGCCCCTCCCCGGCGATCAACGGCTACACCAAGTCCGACGGCAAGAGCCTGAAGATCATCGGCGGTTCGGCCTCGGGCGGCGTGAAGCTCGTCGTCAACCCGAAGAAGATCAAGTCCCTGAAGGACGTCAAGGGCAAGAAGATCGCGACGCCTCAGCTGGGCAACACGCAGGACGTGGCGTTCCTCAACTGGATCGCGGACCAGGGCTGGAAGGTCGACGCGCAGAGCGGCAAGGGTGACGTCACCGTCGTCCGCACCGACAACAAGATCACGCCGGACGCCTTCAAGGCCGGTTCGATCGACGGCGCCTGGGTGCCGGAGCCGACCGCGTCGAAGCTGGTCGCCGAGGGCGGCAAGGTACTGCTCGACGAGTCGACGCTGTGGCCCGACAAGAAGTTCGTGATCACGAACATCATCGTGTCGCAGAAGTTCCTGAAGGCGCACCCGAAGGTCGTCGAGGCGGTGCTGAAGGGCTCGGTCGCGGCCAACAAGTGGATCAACGCCAACCCGACCGAGGCGAAGGCCGCGGCGAACAAGCAGCTGGAGGCCGACTCCGGCAAGGCGCTGCCCGCCAACGTCCTGGACCCGGCGTGGAGTTCGATCCAGTTCACCAACGACCCGCTGGCCTCGACCCTCAACACCGAGGCGGCGCACGCAGTGAAGGCCGGCCTGCTGGAGAAGCCCGACCTGAGCGGCATCTACGACCTCACGCTCCTCAACAAGGTCCTCAAGGCCGACGGTGAGAGCACGGTCGACGCCGCCGGTCTCGGCACGAACTGATCGAGGGATCCCGATGACTTCCCAGGAGGTGACGACCATGGCCACGACCCTCGCCAAGGAGACCATTGCGTCGGTCGAGCACGCGGCACGCCTTGAGCACGTCTCGAAGTCCTTCGCGACGCCGGGCGGTCAGCAGCTCGTCCTGGACGACATCACCATCGATGTCGCGCCCGGCGAGTTCGTCACCCTCCTGGGGGCCTCGGGCTGCGGCAAGTCCACCCTGCTGAACCTGGTGGCGGGCCTCGACAGGCCCACCACCGGGTCCATCACCACGGACGGCCGCCCCGCCCTGATGTTCCAGGAGCACGCCCTGTTCCCCTGGCTCACCGCGGGCAAGAACATCGAACTCGCCCTGAAACTCAGGGGAGTTCCGAAGGACGAGCGACGCGGCCGGACCGAGGAACTGCTCGAACTGGTCCGGCTGCCGGGCGCGTACGGCAAGCGGGTGCACGAACTGTCCGGCGGTATGCGACAGCGCGTCGCCATGGCCCGCGCGCTCGCCCAGGAGAGCCGCATCCTGCTGATGGACGAGCCGTTCGCGGCCCTGGACGCCATCACGCGGGACGTCCTGCACGACGAACTGACGCGTATCTGGGGCGAGACGGGGCTCTCGGTCCTGTTCGTCACGCACAACGTGCGCGAGGCGGTACGGCTGGCCCAGCGGGTGATCCTGCTGTCCTCGCGGCCCGGCCGGATCGCCCGCGAGTGGACGGTCGACATCCCGCAGCCGCGCCGCATCGAGGACGCGCCCGTGGCCGAACTGTCCCTTGAGATCACCGATGTACTGCGTGGGGAGATCCGCCGTCATGGCCAGCACTGAGACGACGACGGTCAAGGACGCCGGGAGCGTCGAGGCCGGCCTCGACGCCCTGGAGACCACGGTCACCGGCCGTCCGACCTTCCGGCAGACCTTCGTCAACAAGATCTTCCCGCCGATCGTCGCCCTCGCGGTGGTCATGGTCGTCTGGCTGATCCTGACCCCGATCGTCGACGACCCGAGCAAGCTGCCCTCACCGGGCGCCGTCGGCACCGAGTTCAAGAACGCCTGGCTGCAGGGCGACCTCCTCGGCTACATCTGGACCAGCGTCTCGCGCGGTCTGCTGGGCTTCTTCTTCGCGCTGCTCATCGGCACCCCGCTGGGACTGGTGGTCGCGCGGGTGAAGTTCGTCCGCGCGGCGATCGGTCCGATCCTGTCCGGCCTCCAGTCGCTGCCGTCGGTGGCGTGGGTGCCGCCGGCCGTGATCTGGCTGGGCCTGAACAACTCGATGATGTACGCGGTCATCCTGCTCGGCGCGGTCCCCTCCATCGCCAACGGCCTGGTGTCCGGCGTCGACCAGGTGCCACCGCTGTTCCTGCGCGCGGGCCGCACGATGGGCGCGACCGGCGTCAAGGGCATCTGGCACGTCACACTGCCCGCCGCGCTCCCCGGCTATGTGGCGGGCCTGAAGCAGGGCTGGGCGTTCTCCTGGCGCTCGCTGATGGCGGCCGAGATCATCGCCCAGTTCCCGGACCTGGGCGTGGGTCTCGGCCAGCTGCTGGAGAACGGCCGTACCAACAGCGACATGGCGATGGTCTTCGAGGCCATCATCCTGATCCTGTTCGTCGGTATCGCCATCGACCTGCTGATCTTCAGCCCGCTGGAGCGGTGGGTGCTGCGCAGCCGCGGTCTGCTGGTGAAGAGCTGAGCTGATTCCCGTGCACCAGAGGCCGGTCCTCCTCGTCATCGCCCACGGCAGCCGCGACCCGCGGCACGCCGCGACCGTCCACGCCCTCGTCCGGCGGGTACGGTCGCGGCGGCCCGGGCTGCGCGTGGAGGTCGGCTTCCTGGACTTCAACATCCCTTCCGTGCAGGGGGTGTTGGAGTCGCTGGCGGCGGAGGGCGTCCAGGACGTCGTGGCGCTCCCCCTCCTGCTCACCCGCGCGTTCCACGCGAAGGCGGACATCCCCGCGGTCCTCGCGGGCGCGCCGCCACGGCTCCGGATCCGCCAGGCGGAGGTGCTGGGGCCGTCGCCGCTGCTCCTGTCCGCCCTCGAACGACGGCTCCACGAGGCCGGGTTGAGGCCCGCCGACAAGTCCTCGACCGGGATCGTGCTGGCCTCGGCGGGGTCGACCGACCCGGAGGCGATCGCGGTGATCGCGGACATCGCGCGCGAGTGGCGGGACACCGGCTGGCGCGCGGTACGCCCCGCGTTCGCCTCGGCGGCCCTCCCCCGCACCGAGGACGCGGTCCGTGAACTGCGGGCCCTGGGCTGCGAACGCGTCGCGGTCGCGCCCTACGTCCTGGCGCCCGGCTTCCTCCCCGACCGCATCGCGCGGGGCGCGGCGGAAGCGGACGTCCTGGCCGATGTCCTGGGCCCGGCCCCGGAGGTGGCGCGACTGCTGCTGAATCGCTACGACGCGGCCCTGGCCCCACGGCTCGCGGCGGTCGGCGCCTAGCGCCTCCACGGTCCGACCTGCCCGGATTCGCGAAAAAGGGTCCCCCTGGGGCCCCGGATCTGCTGGGATGGTTCCTCGCGGAGCTAGCGGGGGAGCAGTACACGTGACGGGTCGGGACTTCGGGTATCACTTGGGGCTGCCCCGGGCGCTGTCCGGGCTGCCGCTGAGTCCGCTCGTCGCGTCCTACGGCGAGCTCGTGGCCGCCCAACACGCGGCGGGCCTACGGCACTTGGGCGAGGCCCTGATCCCGGCGGGCGCCGGGGGCTTGGGCGTCCTCGACGGTCTGTACGTGCCCTCCGGCGGCCGCGGTCGCCGTCGGGTGGACGTCCCGTTCCTGGAGGACCTCGCCCGCGCCCCCACGCCCGGGGCCGGACTCGCCCAGCTGCTGGCCGAGGTGCACCGGCGGGATCCGCAGGCGCTGCGCCGGGTCGTGCTGTACCAGCTGATCGGGCTGCTGCAGGATCGGCCCGTGAAGGAACGCCCGCACGCGGCGGCCCAGTTGGGGCTGCGTGCCGACGAGGTCGCCGGGCTGGTGGCGGCGGCCCGGCTGCGGCCCCGCCTCGACAAGCGTGAACGGCAGGCCGCCGAATCCCTCGCCGGAGCCCGGGACCGGCACCGGCTGCACCGGGTCCGCACCCTGCTGGAACGGCTGCCGACGGGTACCGACGACCCGGCTCTACTGTCGCTGCGCACCGAGTTGGCCGCACGGTTCGCGGTGGTCGACGGGGCGCTGCTCGCGGCGCGGCAGGCCGAGGAGGCGCGGGACTCGGAAGCCGCGAGTGCGGAGTATCTGCGGGCGCTGCGTGAAGTCGCCGACGACCGGCGGGCGTTGCGCGGACTGGTGCGGGTGGGCCGGCCCCGGCGTGGCGAGCGGGCGGCGATGGCTGCCGAACTCGGCCTGGATCATGTGCGGTTGACCTGGGACGAGTCGGATGCGGACGACGGCTGGCGGCTGGTGTGTCTGCACCGCGACGAACAGGGCGCGCCGACCGTGCGCGAGGTCTCCGCGCACGACGACGCCCTCGTGCTCGGGAGCACGGTCCGCTACGCCGCCCTCCCACTGTCCGGCGGACTCGTGGACGGCCCGCCGCTCGTGTCGCACCAGGTCCTGCTCGCCCCGGAGGTCGGCGAACTCACCCTGACGGACAGCCCGGAGCGCATCGAGGGCACCTGGAAGAGACCGCCCGGCGCGGCCGACGTCACGGTCGAGCGCACCGGGCCGGACGGCACCGTCGAGCAACTGGGCGCCCGCCGGGACGGGTTCACCGCGAAGGGCCTGCCGGCCGGCACCCACACCCTCCGCGTCGTCTGCCACTACCGGACCCCCGGCGGAGCGCCGGTCACCTCCCCCGGCGTCCGCGCCACCCGCACCGTCCACCCCTGGCCCGCCCCCGTCCGCACCCTCACCGCCCAAGCCGAGGGCGACGCCGTACGGTTCGCCTGGACCGGCGCCGGGAACGCGGACGTCCGCCTGGTGGAGTGGCCGGGCGAGGTCCCGGCCCCCGGCACCGAGCTGGACACCCGGGACCTTCCGGCCGGGCTCGGCTGGCCCGAGCGGGACGGGGCGCTGTGTCCACCGCCCGGCCGGTATCCGCGGGTCGCCGCCGTCGCCGTACTCGGGGAGCGCGCGCTCGCCGGTCCCGCGGTCGGGGTCGAGGTGCTCCGCCCGGTGACCGGGCTCGACGCCCGGCGGCTGCCGGGCGGGGAGGCGGAGGTCACCGTGGACTGGCCCGACGGCACCGGTCATCTCCGGGTGAGTTGGGACACCGGCGAGCGGAGTGTCACCGCGCACGCCTACCGGCGTGGTGGGCTGAGGCTGTCCGTGGGCCCGGGGGCGGTTCGGATCCGGGCCGCCGCCGTGCCGCAGGCGCCCGGAGCGGTCGTCGTGGCGCCGGACGCGGCCGAAGTACTGCTGCCGCCGGACACCGCCGTCGGCTATCAACTGGTGCGCCCGCCCCGCCGGTTGCTCGGCCGGGGCCGCCCCCTGCTGCGGGTCACCCTGTCGGCGCCCGACGGCGGTGAGCACCACGAGGCCCCCGAGTTCGTGTGCGTCGCGCGCAGCGGCACGCTCCGGCCCCGGAACGCGGCCGACGGCACGACCCTGGTGCGGATTCCCGGCACCGACCTGCTCCGGCTGGGCACGGTGGAGCGGGAGTTGCCCGCCACGCCCTGCCCGGCGCCGTACACGCTGCGCGGCTTTCTGCTGGGCGAGCACGCGGCCTCGGTACGACTCGAAGAACCGTCCCCCGCGACCCTGGTGGTGCGCTGAGCCATGACGACCGTCATCTGCCCCTACTGCTTCGCCCGCACCTCGGCGGCCAAACTGCCCTACCGGTGCCTGATGACCCCGAACGGGGTCCGCGGGGGCTCACCCTGCGGGCCCGAACGGGACGACGTCTGGGCCGGGTTCGTGGGCCCCGGGGTCAATCCCGCGGCCCTGCTGCGGGGGCCGGTGTTCGCCCCGGTGCGCGGGATGGCCTCGCTGGCGTCCGGGCTGCGGTCCGGCTCCGGCAGCAGCGTCCCCTGCCCGGACTGCGGGGTGACCACCACGGTCCGCGTCTGCGCGTCCTGCCACAGCGACCTGCCCAGCGACTACTGCGACCAGGACAGCCGCATCATCGCGCTGGTCGGTGCGAAGGCCTCCGGCAAGAGCACCTATGTGTCCGTGCTGGTCAACGAGTTGAACCAGCGAGTGGGGCAGGCCTATCACGCCTCGCTGGCGGCGATGGGGCAATCCACGCAGCAGCGGGACCGGGAGATGGCGGAGGACCTGTACGAGCGGCTGCGGCTGCCCGACGCGACCCGCCCGGCCGCGCTCGGCTTCAACGACCCGCTCCTGTACCGGCTCAGCGTGCCGCGCCGCAGCAGACTCGGCAACGGCACCCGGCACACCACCCTCGTCTTCTTCGACGCGGCGGGCGAGGACCTCGCGGGCGCCGAGGCGATGGACCGCTACACCCGCTACCTCAGCGCGGCCGACGGCATCGTCCTGCTCGTCGACCCGCTGCAACTCGGCTCCGTACGGGACCGGTTGCCGCTCCAGGACGGCCCGCCGCTGCCCACGGTGGAGACACCGCCGCAGCAGATCGCCGCCGACCTGGCGGCCCAGCTGCGCGCCCACGGCAAGGGCGGCGCGCGCGGCCGGGTGACCACGCCGATCGCGGTCGCGGTGACGAAGACGGACATGCTGAAGCCACTGCTCGACCCGCACTCGCCGGTGCTGCGCAACGCTCCGCATCCCGAGGGCACGTTCGACGAGGACGACCGGCTCACCGTGCACGAGGAGATCCGGTCCCTGATGGCGGACTGGGACTCGGGCGCCCTGATGCGGCAACTGGAGCTGGACTTCGCGCAGTTGTCGATGTTCGGGCTCTCGGCGCTGGGTGCGCCGCCGCCCGCCGACGCGCCCGCCGACGTACCGAAGTCGGGGCCGCAGCCGGTGCGCGTGGAGGATCCGCTGCTGTGGCTGCTGGCGCTGCGCGGGGTGCTGCCGGTCCGTACCACCGCGAAGGGGCGAGCCAAGTGACCCTGGCCCAGCTGCACTACACCTCGGCGCCGCCGGGCCCCGACGGCTCCGGCTTCCGCTTCACCGCGGTCAGCGCGGGAGTTCCGCAGGGGCTGTTGCGGGAGGCCGAGCAGCTCATCGGGTACGAGCCGCCGCGCGACTGCCCGGCCCGCCCCGACGCCGAACAGCTCAAGGGCTTCCCGAAGGCCTTCAGTTTCAGCGAACTCTCCGACGGCGGAAGGCTGTTGAGCCGGACCGTGTACATCGGCGCCGACTACAGCGGGCGGTGGGGCAACTTCCACGCACACGCCGTCCATCTGCCGTCCGGCACCCGGCTGCCGGACGGCGCCCTGCCCATCACCGCGTGGGAGTCGCCGCGTTGGGCGGACGCGACTCCCCCGGACGGCAGACCCGTGCCGGTGGACCGTATCGAGCCGTCCGGGGTGCTCCGCAAGGAGGCGCTGGTCGCGTTCGCGGTGTCCCGGGCGGGCTGGCTCGCGCCGTTCTTCGCCGATCTGCGCGCGGTCGCGGCGGACCCGGGTGCCGGGCAGCTCGTGGTGGTGGAGCACGACAGCGGCGACGTGGCGCAGTGGATCGCGCTCGCCTGCGCGGTCCTGCCCCGGGAGCAGGCGCACCGGCTCACCTTCACGACGTACACCCGCCGTCCCCAGCAGGCCCGCCAGCAGATCGTGGGCGCGCTGCCGTCCTCCGAGTCGGTGGCCCACGACCACCGCTACCGGGTGCACGACTGCACCGGACAGCAGCCGTCCGGGCCGGTCGCGGACACCTGGGCCGACGTGTGCGCCCGGATCTGGCGCGCGGGCCGCACCGAACTCTTCCACAACGACCCCGAGGATCTGGGGCGGTTGGCGGTGACCGCGCTGACGGCGGGCATCGAACTGCGCGCCGACGCCCGTGCGACAGCGGCCCGTTGGGCGGCCGAACGCGCGGGCGCGCTGTCGGACGAGACGTTGACGGCGCTGGTCGCCGGGTTGTGCGGCGGCCCGCTGCCCGCCCCGGGCGCGGTGGCGGACGAGGCCGAACAGGCGGCGCTGGCAGCCCTGTTGGCCCGGCTCGACGGGCAGGTGCCGACCGTGGTGTCGGCACCGCTGGCCGCGCGGGTGCTGGCGTCGGCGGTGCTCGGCCGGGGACCGGTGCCGGCGCTGCGGGCCGGGTCGCTGACGCCCCGGGCGCACGACGAGCTGGCCCGCGATCTCGCGCCCACGCTGCGGGCCGGGCTCGCGGACCCGCAGGAGCCGCCCGCCGGACGGCCGTTGGCCCTGCTGCGGGTCGCCGACCTGCTCGACATCGACTGCCAGGACCAACTTCCGGACCTGGCCGGGCGGTTGGCCCGGGAGCTGGTGAGCGAACCGGCGGACCCGGCTGCGGCGGACGGCGACGGGAACCGGTCGCGGAACCTGCGTGCGCCGGGGCGGCCGGGGCCGGACCAACAGCCCCGCGCGGGCGGCGATCCGCTGCCCGCCCCACCGCCGTACAGCCCCCGCGTGCCCGGCCGGCCGGAGCCCGCCGCGCCGCGGCCGGGCGGCGACCGTCCCGCCATGGGCTGTCCGCCCGCGCTGCTCGACGCGGTGCACGCGCACCCCGGGCTGCGGGTGGCGCTGTTCGGGTCGCTCAACGCACTCGCCGTGGCCGAACCGACCGCCGTGGCAAGGGTGTTGACAGGTTCCGGGCTGCCGGTCGCCATGCACCCCGGTTTCCCGCATCTGCGGATGTGCGTCACGCCCGCCCGGTCGGGCGACCGGCTCGCGCGGTTCCACGAGGTGGTCCGCACCGCCGGCGTCTCGCCGCACGCCGACCCGACGGTCCTGCGCACCGCCCTGCAGCTCACCTGGCCCGGCGAACTGCCCACCGGCCAGGAGGCGAGTCTGCTGCTGAACGAGCTGGGGTCCGACACCCACCGCGCGGCAGGCACCCGGGACCTGCTGATCGAGGCCGCCCTCGCCGCTCCCCGGGACGACCGTGACGTACCGGCCCTCGCGGTCGACCTGCTGCGCTGCTTCAACACCGAACTGCGGCCGGGGCAGCGGGCGGCGCTGCTCCTCCTGGAGTTCAGCGGGCTGCTGGGCACCGAGGGTGAGGGCGAGGAGTGGGTCCGGCGGGTGCTGAACCTGCGCGACGGCGCCGCAGAACCGGTGCCGGACCCGGTCGTGGACCGTGCCTTCCGGGTCCTCGCGCGGCGGCTCCTCGACGGGGTCGTACCGGAGAACGAGCTGTACGCGCTGGCCCGTTCGGGTGAACCTGGGCTGCTCGCGGCGTACGAGCGGGCGGGCCGTTCGGACCGGGTGGGCGACCGGCTGCGGACGGCGCCGGCGTATGTCGCCGCCCGGTTCTGCGACTGGAGCGCGTTCCCCGGGACCCATCCGGCCTGGGACGAGACCCGGACGGCGCTGCTGACGAAGGTGCTGCGGCCGATCGTGCGGGTACTGCCCGCCGAGGACCTGACCGAGGTCGAGGCGGCGCTCGGCCGCGCGGGCGGCGGCAAGCTCGACGCGTACCGCGCCTGGAACCGCCCCGGCGCCCTGGGGCGTCTCGCGGGACGGCTGTCCGGTCGTGGACGGCGCCCCGACCAGCCCGGTGTGTGGTCGGGGGACCTGGAACCGCCGAGCGGGGGAGGCCGCCGATGACCGCTCTGTCGCCGGTGCTGCTCCTGGCCGTCTGGACCGGGATCATCGCGGCCGGACTCTGTCTCGGCCGACTGCTGTGGGTGTTCCTGTGGATCGGCGCCCGGGCCGTCTGGCGGGGCCTCGGCCCCTGGCAGCCGGGCCGCGCCGACCAGCGGGTCCCGCGCCTCGCACCGGGCGCCGAACCATCCCATCTCAGCTACTACTGGCGGCAGTTGTGGGTCGACGCCGCATCGGCCGGCGGCTACGGGATACGGGTCGTATGGGCCGCGTTCGCCGATCCGTGGCTGCATCGGAACGCCCGCAACCTGTTCCGGGGACGGCACCCGTCGGGCCTGCGCGGCCGGGCGCCAATCAACCGTTTCGGTTACGCCGTCCTCCTGGGGCCCGGCGTCTTCCTCGGCGCCCTGCTCGGCGCGGCCCTCGCCACCGTGCTGCTCGGTGTGTCGCTGCTGTTCTTCGCGCTGCTGGTCGGCCTGGTGTGGCTGGGCTGCGCGGTGGCGGTGCCGGTGCTGCGCGGGGTGGAGTACGGCCGGGCGCTGGCCCGGGGCATCCGCGTCAAGTGCCCCTATCCCGGCTGCTACTTGCCGGTGCCGCTGGCCGTGCACCGCTGCCCCGGCTGCCGCGCCTCGCACAGCTCGCTGCGGCCGGGGCGCTACGGCGTGCTGTGGCACCACTGCGCGTGCGGACAGCGGCTGCCCACGACCCGGCTCGCCGGGCGCGGCGGACTCACCGCCCTGTGCCCGCACTGCGACCGGGTGCTGCCCGAGACGGCCGGCTCCACCCGGGTCGTGCACGCCCCGCTGGTCGGCGGCACCTCCTCGGGCAAGACGATGCTGATGGCGGCCATGGTCGAGGGCCTGCACGCCTGGGCCCGGCACGGCGACCTGCGCGTCGAGTACGCCTCCGACGACGACCGCCACACCTTCAACGACCTCAACCAGGAGCTGAACAGCACCGGTTGGGCCCATGCGACGACCGGCGGCCAGCCGCGCGCCCTGATGCTGACGGTGGCCCGGGGGCGTCGGCGCCGGCTGCTGTATCTCTACGACCCGATGGGCGAGTCGGTGAGCGACGCCGAACGGATGCGCGCCCAGCAGTACTTGAAGCACACGGACGGCGTGGTCCTGGTCGCCGATGTGCTGGCCGACCCCAAGGTGCGCGGCCGGCTCGGCGCCGAGGACACCGAGCGGGCCGGGGCGGCGCGTCCCTCCCCGCAGGGCCCGTGGGAGACGTACCAGCGGCTGACCGGCGAGCTCAACGCGCTGACCGGCCGGCGCAAGCGGCTGTCCGTGGCCACCGTCGTCACCAAGCGGGACGTCCTGGACCAGCTGGTCACGCTGCCCGTCCCGGGAGCGCGGGTCGACTCCTGGCTGGCGGGGATCGGGCTCGGCGGACTGGTCCGGGCCCTCGGGCACGACTTCAAGGAGGCCCGCTACTGGGCGGTGAGCGCCCGGGCCGCCACCGGCACCGGACCGCTGGAGAGCGAGCAACGCCGGGCAGCGGAACCGGTGCTGTGGCTGCTGGCCGCCTCGGGCCTGAAGACCGCCCCGCTGCGCGCACCCGGCGCCGAACCGGAGAAGAGGTACACCCCGGCATGACGAAGGTGACCCCACCGGTCGGACACGGACGGCGGCTGCTGGCAGGCCTGTTCGTCACCTCCCTGGTGCTCACGGCCGCCACCCTGGCCTACTTGGCCTACCTGTTCATCCCGCACCCGTAGCCCCCACTCGCAGAAAGAAAGGACACGGAGTGAGCGACATTCCCGGCGGGCCGATGGCGAACCGGCCGGTCCACTTCATCTGGCTGCTCGACTGCTCGTACTCGATGCAGGGCGAGAAGATCGGCCAGCTCAACTACGCGATCAGAGAAGCGATTCCGGAGATGCGGTCGGTGGCGCACGACAACCCGGCGGCCCAACTGCTGCTGCGGACCGTCACGTTCTCCACCACCGCCCGCTGGCACCATCAGACCCCGGTCCCGGTCGACGACTTCACCTGGCAGGACGTCGAGGTGGACGGCATGACCAACCTCGGCGAAGCCCTGCATCTGGTCTCGCGCGAGCTGCAGAGCCCGCCGATGCCGCAGCGCGCGCTGAAGCCGGTGCTGGCGCTGGCGTCGGACGGGGTGCCCACCGACGACTGGCGGGCGGGCCTGAAGGCGATCGACGCGACACCGTGGGGCCGCAAGGCGGTACGGGTCGCGATCGCGATCGGCGGTGACGCGGACCGCAGTGTGCTGCAGGAGTTCCTGGGCAACCCGGAGATGCAGCCGCTGGACGCCAACAGTCCCAAACAGCTGGCGGCGGCGATCCGTTGGGCGTCGACGGCGGCGGTGAAGGCGGCCTCGCAGCCGGTCGCGGGCGGCTCCTCGGGGCTGACCCTCACCAAGCAGCCCTACGCGCCGCCGGTCATCGACGACGACGATGACGACGACGTGTGGTGACGCTCGGAGTGCGACGCTGGGAGACGCTGGCCGAGAGCGTGCAGGGCGTCGGCAAGAAACTCAACCAGGACTGGTACGCGTGCGAGGGCACCGGCTCCGGCGAGGACCCGCTGCTGCTGGCGGTCGCCGACGGCCACGGCTCGGCCGCCCACGCCCGCAGCGAGATCGGCGCGCGCTTCGCCGTGGACCGCTTCCTGGGCCGGGCCGAACTGTTCGCCCGCGCGGCCCGCGACTGCCATGAACGGGGCCGCCTGACCCGGCTGATGACCTACGCCCGCGACGACTTCCCACGCGCCCTCGTGCAGGACTGGCGGGAGGAGGCCCTCGGCCACTGGGCCCGGCACCGCCCGGTCGCCGACACCGGCACGCCGGAACCGCGGCAGAGCGAGAAGCTGCTGCTGTACGGCACCACACTGATCGGCGCCGTCCTGACACCGTGGCTGTTCGTGGCCTGGCAGATCGGCGACGGGGATCTCGCGGTGGTCGGGCACGACGGCACTCTGAGCCGGCCGCTGGCCCCCGCCGAGGAGGATCTCGGCGACGAGACGGAGTCGATGTGCGGCAAGGAGGCCTGGAGCGCGGTGCGGATGCACTGGGCGCCGGTGTTCGACGAGGCCCGCACCCCGCGCCTGGTGGTGCTGTCGACGGACGGGCTGTCGAAGAGCTTCGCCTCGGCCGACGGCTACCGGCAGTTCGTGGCGGGCCTGGACGGCCGGCTGACGGCGGAGGGCAGCGAGGGGGTGCGTGCCGTGCTCCCGGAGTGGCTGCGGCAGGCCTCGCAGTACTCGGGCGACGACACCACGCTGGCGGCGGCGCTGCGGCGCGCGCCGACGGTGCCGGTGGCCCCGCCCATGGACACGGAACCGAAGACGGAGACATAGATGAGCGGCATGCTCGACAGCGGTACCCGGCTGACCGCGCAGAACGGCGAGGAGATCCAGATCGTCGACATGCTGGGCGCCGGCGGCCAGGGCGAGGTGTACCGGGCCAAGACTCCGGCCGGGGACATGGCCCTGAAGTGGTACTACCCGACCTGCGCGACACCGGAACAGGACGCGATCGTACGGGAGTTGGTGGAGCGCGACTTCGACGACGACCGGTTCCTGTGGCCGGAGGCGTATGTGCCCGAGTACCGGGGCTCGTTCGGGTATCTGATGGGCCTGCGCCCCGACCACTTCAAGGGGCTGCCCGCGCTGTTCCGGCGCCAACTGCGCACCTCACCCAGGGCGTTGCTGACGGCGTGCCTGTACACGGTGGAGGCCTACCAGGCGCTGCACTCACGGGGTATCGCCTACCGGGACATCTCCTGGGGCAACATCTTCTTCGACCCGGCCACCGGTGACGTACTGGTCTGCGACAACGACAACGCGGTGGTCGAGGGCGACGTCAGCGGTATCTCGGGCACGATGGAGTTCATGGCTCCGGAGCTGGTGCGCGCCGAGCCGGGCGCCCGCCCCGGCACCCAGTCCGACCTGCACTCCCTCGCGGTCCTGCTGTTCATGTTCCTGATGAACCATCACCCGCTGAAGGGCAAAAGGGAGTTGGGCATCCACTGCCTCGACGAGGCGGCGGAGCGCAAGTTGTACGGCAGGAGTCCGCTGTTCGTCTTCGACCCGGCCGACGACTCCAACGCGCCGGATCCGATGGAGCACGCGACAGTGCTGGCCACCTGGGACGCGGCGGCCGGGAAGCTCCAGGACCTGTTCCGGCGCGGGTTCACGGTCGGGCTGCGCGATCCGGCGGCCCGGGTCCGCGAGTCGGAGTGGCGGGACGCGCTGCGGGCCGTTCTGGACTCGGTCGTGGAGTGCGCCGCCTGCGGGCGGGAGAACATGACGGAGCCGGGCGAGAACCCGCCGGCCCGTGCCTGCTGGGGCTGCGGGAGTCAACTCGTCCTCCCGCCGAGGCTGGTGGTGACCACTCCCCCGCCGCGCGCCGAGCACCACATCCGGCTGCGCCGGGCGGCCCGGGTGCAGGCCCACCACCTCCGGGCGGAGCCGACCCGGCACGACTGCTCGGACGCGAGCCTGGTCGCGGAACTGGTCGAACACCCCTCGAAGCCGGGCCGGTTCGGCATCGCCAACCGCTCGCAGCTGACCTGGACGGGAACGCGCTCCGACGGCGGCTCACAGCAGATCGAGCCCGGCCAGACGGTCCCCCTGCGCTCGGGGCTCGAACTGGACCTCGGGGGCGGGGCACGGGCGGTGGTCAGGGCCAAGTGAAGCGGCGGGGGCGCCCTGTCGGGACGGGGCGCCCCCGCCGCTTCACAGGCCGAGCGCGTGCTTCAGTTGCTCGATGAGGGCGAGCCCGCCGGTGCCGGCCCCGACGCCGATGGTGATGGTCTCCAGCGCGGCCCGGACACGGCCCCGGTTGACGGCCCGGCCCTCCTCGCCTGCCCGGACCAACTCGCCCTGGATGACCTGCGCTTGAGGGACCAGGGTGGGGTACTCGCCGCGCATCCGGTCGACGAGTTGTTCGGCGAGGCGCAGGACGGTCGCGGAGTCCGTTCCGTTGTTCACCACGTGACCGTGATCGCCGATGTGACTGTTGGTGATGTTTCCGCCGTTGAAGTTGAACGTGCTCATGTCCCGCTCCCCGTCCGTGTTCAGGGCTGTGGCGCCCCGCTCTGCCCCGAAGGCCCTTGGCCCTGCGGCCCGTTGTTGGTGACGTGGCCCTGGTTGCCCACGGCGCTGTTGTGGATGTCCCCGGAGATGTTGTAGGTCTGCGTGCTGATGTTGGCCTGTGCCTTGTCGAAGGAACTCGTGTCGACGTTGTGGTCCTTGAGGAACTTCTCTGTGGCGACGAGCACACCGCCCTGAAGCCTGAAGAGGAAGTCCTGGGAGTCGATGCGCTCGGCGTAGCCCGCCTCGCCCCAGTCCCCGATCCGTTCGCGCAGGCTGTCGGTCGCGCCGACGTCGAGGACGATGTGGTGGTCCAGGATCTCCCTCCGTCGCTCCGCCATGAACTTCTCGCGGCTCCGCCGCGCTCTGCGCAGCGCCCGCAACCGCCCGACGGCGCCCCTGAGTTCGGGCCAGGTACGCGAGTTGGCGTATCGGAAGAGGCTCCACCAGCGCTTGGAAGGGGTCACGGGCAGGTGGTCCACCAGGTAGAACCGCCCGCCCAGCGGTGGAATCGCGTAGGCGGCGACCTCCCAGGTGAGGCTGGGCCCGCTGAGGATCGCCCGCAGGTACATGGAGACGATGATCCGCCCGCCGTCACCGACCCGCTCCAGGCACAGATGGGTCCGCATGCCCGCCCCCGGGGTCTGCACGCCGGCCTGCACCAGTTGACTGGGGATCTTCGGCAGGGGGCGTGCGGTGCGGTCGGGCAGCAGTTCGGGAAGCATGTGGGCGTTGCTGCCGAGGACGTAGAGCCGGTTCTTGGTCCGCAGTCCGTCGAGCCCGGAGAGGGCCTCCATCTCCTTGGCCACATAGGTGTGGAGCTCGACGGCGTCGAAGGGGCGGATGGTGAGCTTGCCGCCCTGCGGAGCGTCGGCCGGCTTGCTGACGTCGATCGGCTGCCAGACGACTTCCTTGATCTTCCTGCCGCTGCCGACGAACGGGTTGGTGAGAGCCGCCGCGTCGGCGTACGGCAGCACGTTGGCCCGCTTGTTCGAGTGCTCCTGCAGCCAGGCCTCCACCGCCGCGTCCACCGGTGGGGCCAGCTTCTCCACCTTGTCGGGGTTGCGGAAAACCTCCTGCGCCGCCTCACGGGCCTGGGCCTCCGCGCGGTGGACCAGCCACCACGAGGCGCCGAGGGCGATGAGCGGGCCGTAGACGCCCACCAGGGCGACGGAACCGAGCCCGCTCGCGAGTCCCCAGACCGCCACCAGCAGGGAGGCGCCCAACGCTGCGCTGAGCCAGGCGAGTTGGCGGTCGAGGGCCGCGCGGCGCAGCAGGGCGGCGCGGGCGTGCCGGGCGAGCGCGACCAGGTTGATGCCGAGCGTGAGGCCCAGGGCGTTGAACCGGTCCCCGGTGAGTTCCTCGTCGACCTCCCGGGCGAACGCCTCGTCGAGATGGACCGACGCGCACAGCCGTCGTGTCACCCCGTCCTTGCGGTACCGCGGCAACGACGGTAGGACCCTGCCCGCCACTGTCACCTGCCCTTCCGTCCGAATTCGCGCACTTCACCCTAGGGACAACAAGCCTGGTTTGTCCCGGGGTTGGGTGAGGTGGCGTCCGAACGGTACACGGGAGCCGTCCGGTTCCGGCACTCCCCTGTGATGCCGGACCCGGACGGCCCGTCCGCTCTCTGTACTGCGTTTCTTCCGGCGTTCTTGTCACTCCGTGACGGCAACTGGTCCACGTTCGGGACGCTCAGTCGAAGGAGAGGCCGCCCGTGCGGGTCCGCTTCAGCTCGAAGAGGTCGGGGTGTGTGGCCAACACCCGGAAGCTGTCGAAGAGTTCGGCCGCCTTCACGCCGCGCGGAATGGCCCGCAGCACCGGGCCGAACCACACCGTCCCGTCGACGTGCAGGGTCGGCGTCCCCACATACCCGCCCGACTCCTCCTCGACGCCCGCCTCATGACTGCGGCGCACGGCGTCGTCGTAGGACGGATCGTGGGCGGCGTCGGCGAGTGCGGCGGGGAGGCCGAGTTCGGCGAGGGATTCGGCGATCACGGCGTCGAAGTCGTCGTGCCGCCGCTCGTGGATGCGGACACCGAAGGCCGTGTACAGGTCGCGCAGGACCTTGTCGCCGTGCTGTTCGGCGGCGGCCACGGCGACGCGTACCGGGCCGATCGACTTGTCGACCAACTCCCGGTACCAGTCGGGTAGTTCGTTGCCGATGTTGTGGAGGTAGAGGCTCATGGCGTGGAAGCGGAGGTCGAGCGGGCGCGCACGCTCGACCTCCAGCAGCCAGCGGGAGGTGATCCAGGCGAAGGGGCACGCGGGGTCGAAGTAGAAGTCGACGCGGACAGCGGTGTCAGTGCTCATACGGAGAACGCTAACCACTAATTGGGCCGAGCGCTCGACCCAATCAGGCGATATGTCAGTGGTCCACTTTGCGCACGGCCGTCTGCCGGGGGTCCCGTCCGCTGGACGCCAGGGCCCGCTCGAACACCGGGGCGTCGTCCGGTACCGGCACCGGGTCGGCGAAGCCGTCGTACTGGCGGTAGAGCGCGCCGTGCTTCTCGACCACGCCGAGGACGAGGCGGGCGGCGCCGTCCGAGACGCGGTACTCCTGGCCGGTGGCGGTGGCGACGTCCCAGCCGTGCACGGCCAGCTCCTTGATGATCATCGCGGCGAGTTCACCGGCCGGCATCTTCGCCATGCCGAGGTCGACCTCGCCCTCCCACACCGCCGGGTCGGCCCAGGCGGCGACGGCCCGGTCCAGCTGGGCGGCATAGGCCCTTGCCCAGTCCGGGTCGGCGGTGAAGTCGCGGGCGGTGAGTTCCTCGGAGAGCTGCTTGCGCAGGGCGCGGTGCTCCAGGCCGTGCGAGGTGTAGAGAACCCAGTGGTTGACCATCGCGCGCACGTCCCAGTCGGGGCAGTGCGTGGGGTCGTCGAGCTGTGCCGCACCGACACCGCGCGCGACACGGGCCGCCTCGGCGGCGCATTCGATCATGTACGGGTGCAGGTCGTAGTGGTTCGTCCGGTCCGGGTGCAGGTCGTCGTTGCTCATGCACCCCACGCTAGGCAGCGCTCCGTCAGGACTCTTGAACAAACGCGACAGCCTCGTCGGCGAGACGGACCAGCTCGTCGAACGGCAGCGAACCGGCCGCCCTGCGCTCGCGCGCGAAGCCGTTGGCCAGCCGTTGCAGCAGGTCGTTGAGCGGTGTGGGCACACCGTGCAGCCGCCCCAGCAGCGCGATCTCGCCGTTGAGGTAGTCGGCCTCGATGGTGCCGGTGCCCCGGTTCAGCGACTGCCAGGACGAGCCGCCGCCGCGCGGTGCGCCCTCGATCTCCACGAGCTGGATCTTGTCGCCGCGCGCCTCCTTCTCCTCCTCGGAGCTCGCGTACGCGACACCGGCGGCATCGAGCACGGCCGCGCCCTCGGCCCGCACCCGCCCGTAGAACGCGAAGCTCTCCTCGCTGCCGAGCGGGCCGGAGACCGCCTCGATCGCGTTGGCGAGGTTGCCGAGCAGCTTGGAGTACTGCCAGCGCGTCACATCGGGCACGACCGGCGCCTCGAACCGCGACTTCTCCAGGTCGGCGGCGATCAGCCGGGCGGTCTCGTCCGTGCCGTGCGGATAGCGGCCGAGGTGCAGGATGCCGGTGAGGGGAGCGCCCTCGGCGGCGACCACGCCCGGTTCGACGAAGGTCGCGGGCAGCCAGACGCAGACGCCGTACACCTGCCGGAAGCGGCGCAGTGCCAGCCGCTGGCTCTCCACCCCGTTCTGCGCGCAGACTACGGGCAGCCGCTCGGCGGCCGTACCGCCGCCGGCGACCGGCGCGGGTCCCCAGGCCGCGAGCGCGGCCTCGCTGTCCTGGGTCTTGACGGCGAGCAGTAGTACGTCGTCGGGCCTCAACTCGCCCAGTTCCGCCGGCTCTTGGACAACCGGCAGCCGGTAGGTCGACTCGCCGTCCGGCACCTTGAGCCGCAGCCCGTGCTCGGCCAGTGCGGCCCGTTGCGCACCGCGCGCGACGAGTACGACCTCGCTTCCCGCCCCGGCCAGCCGGCCGCCGACGGCTCCGCCGACCGCCCCTGCTCCGATGATGATGTAGCGCATGGGGACGAGCCTCGCACAGGATGGATCTCTCCCTCCACGAGGCCTCTCGACGGTCTCAACTGCCGGTCAGCTCCACCAGTTTGACCACGGTGTTCCAGTTGCGGGTGGTGGCGACCAAGCCCTTGTTGAGTCGGGGCCGGGCCAGTTCGACGGCGAGTCTGGAGCGGCCGAGGCCCTCGGGGACGTAGAGATACAGCGCGCGGTCGCCGAGGCGGAACTCCTCGGGGAGGAAGGCGGATCGGTCGAGCTGCGCGTAGCGGTCCTCCGTGACCGGCTCCGAGCAGTATGTGACGTGGAGCTGTTTGGCCTCCAACTCGGCGGCCGGGAAGGGGCAGTTGTCGGCGACGGCCTTCAGGTAGGCGTGGTCCCGGACGACTACGTCGACGGTGAAGCCGAACCGCTCCTCGATGGCCCGGGCGAGTTCCGCCGCGTGGGACTCCTCGTCCCCGTGACCGCTCGTGAAGACGGCCTGGCCGCTCTGGAGGTAGGTGCGGACGTCGCCGTGTCCGAGGCCTTCGAGGAGAGCGCGCAGCTCGGCCATCGGGAGCTTCTTGTTGCCGCCCACGTTGATCCCGCGCAGCAGCGCC
The DNA here is from genome assembly GCF_040655035.1 of Streptomyces sp. NPDC050549. Lineage (NCBI taxonomy): Bacteria > Bacillati > Actinomycetota > Actinomycetes > Kitasatosporales > Streptomycetaceae > Streptomyces > Streptomyces sp. NPDC050549. Next base: position 161,931 of record NZ_JBFAJD010000007.1, on the reverse strand, counting down.
GCATACGTCGTCATCCGCACACCATAAAGCGGCCTTCGTGCCCCGTGGGGGTGGGCACGACGACCGCTTTCCGTGGTGCGTGGGTGCGCGGAAACTCTGGCGGATGAGGTGGCTCCGGATCAACACCTACGGGCACACCTACAGACACCTGTGACTTGTTCAACAAGCTTTCTTAATAACAAAGCGGACCCTGCCGACGCATCGGACACCCTGATCACCACCCCCGAGCCGCCCGGATAGATGTAGGGGGCCGCCGTCCTCCCCAGTGGTGAGGGCCCGGGGTCCGTGCGGAGGAGTCGGGCCCTTGGTACTTCACCGGTCAGCACGAGGGGACGTTCTTATTCCGCGCATACCTTCGAACCATGAGGTGGCGGCAGGGGGCTGTCACCGTGCACAAGGGGGCAAGCCCGTCATGGGGAACGGAGATTCGCGGGTACGGGGCCTCGCCGCCCGGGCCGGCGGCTGGAGCGCCCGGCACCGGTGGGCCGCGGTCGGCATCTGGGTGCTGTTCGTGGTGCTGGCGATGGGAATCGGTTCGGCGGCGGGCCGCGTCGACGTCAACGAGAGCGACCAGCTCAAGGGCGAGACGCACACCGCCGCCACGATCATCGACGACGCGGGGATCAAGGAACCGGCCGGTGAGACCGTCCTGATCCAGTCGAAGGACGGGTCGCTCAAGTCCACGGACGCCGAGTTCCGCTCCGCGGTCACCGCGGTCGTGACGGCGGTGAACGGCACCGGCAAGGTCACGGACGTCACCTCGCCGTACGACACGAAGACGATCTCGAAGGACGGCCGGAGCGCGCTCGTCCAGTTCGACATGCGGGGCGACTCGGACACCGCGGGCGACCGGGTGGAGCCGGTGCTGAACGCCGTCGCCGGGGTGCAGAAGGACCATGGCTCGCTGCGGATCGAGGAGATCGGCGGCGCCAGCATGGCGAAGCAGTACAAGGACGCGTTCGGCGACGACTTCAAGAAGGCCGAGTACTCCGCCGTGCCCGTGGCCCTGGGCATTCTGCTGATCGCCTTCGGCGCGCTGGTCGCGGCGCTGCTGCCGGTGGCGCTGGCCCTCACCGCGATCATCGCGACGATGGGTCTGATGGGCATCGTCAGCCACGTACAGCCGATGAGCGACACCGCCAACTCGGTGATGCTCCTTGTCGGTCTGGCCGTCGGCGTCGACTACTGCCTGTTCTATCTGCGCCGCGAACGCGAGGAGCGCGAGGCCGGCCGGGACGCCGGGGCCGCGCTGCGGATCGCCGCCGCGACCAGTGGCCGCGCCATCATCGTCTCCGGTGTCACGGTGTGCGTGGCGATGGCGGGCATGCTGTTCACCGGACTCGCCGAGTTCGAGGCGATGGGCCTGGCCTCGCTGATGGTCGTCGCGGTCGCCATGGTCGGCTCGGTGACCGTACTGCCCGCGCTGCTCTCCCTGTTGGGCGAGCGGGTCGAGAAGGGCCGCATCCCGTTCCTGCGCCGGCGCGGCCGCCGGGGCAACGGCGAGAGCCGGTTCTGGACCGCCGTCCTCAAGGGCGTGCTCGCCAAGCCGCTCGTCTCCGTCCTCGTCGCGGCCGGCGCGCTGCTGGCGATCGCCGCTCCCGCGCTCGGCATGAAGACCGAAAACCTCACCCTGGACCAGGAGTTCGGCAACTCCCTCCCGATCGTGGGGACTTACAACCGGGTCAACGACGCCTTCCCCGGCGGCTCCGAACCGGCCGAGGTGGTCGTCAAGGCCAAGGACATCAACGCACCCGAGGTAAAGCAGGCGTTGGCCGACTTCAAGGCGGAGGCGGTCAGTTCGGGCGCCTCACTCGGCCCGGTCGACATCAAGCTGCACGACGCGCAGAACGTCGCCTTCGTCTACGTCCCGCTCGTCGGCGGCTCCGACCAGGACAAGGCCGCGAAGAGCCTGGAGAAACTGCGCGACGAGGTACGGCCCGCCACCCTCGGCAAGGTCGACGGGGTCCGGGCGCCGATCACCGGACAGGTCGCCGGTTCGCACGACTTCAACGACCAGCTCCTCGGATCGGTCGTACCGGTCTTCGCGTTCGTCGTGGTCTTCGCCTTCCTGCTGATGCTCCTGTCGTTCCGCTCACTGACGGTCGCGATCACCTCGATCGCCCTCAACCTCCTTTCGGTGGGGGCGGCTTACGGCATCCTCGTGGCCGTGTTCCAGCACGGCTGGGGCGCCTCGCTGGTGGGCGCGGAGGGCGTCGGCGCCATCGTCACCTGGCTGCCGCTGTTCCTCTTCGTGATCCTGTTCGGCCTGTCGATGGACTACCACGTGTTCGTCGTCTCCCGCATCCGTGAGGCCCGGCTGCGCGGCCGTACGACCCGGGACGCGATCCAGCACGGCGTGGTCACCACGGCCGGTGTCGTCACCAGCGCCGCGATCATCATGGTCGCCGTCTTCGCGATCTTCGGCACACTGTCCATGCAGTCCATGAAGCAGATGGGCGTCGGCCTCGCGGCGGCGGTCCTCATCGACGCGACGGTCATCCGGGGCGTCCTGCTCCCCGCGGTGATGGCCCTGTTGGGCGAACGCAACTGGTACTTCCCGAAGTGGCTCGACCGCCTCCCCGACCTGACCCACGACGAGTCTCCGGAACCGGTCGCGTCCACGGTGGCGGGCGAGGGCGAGCCGGTGCGGGTGTAACTCCGCTGGACTGAGGGATTGTCGGTATCAGCGCAGAGCAAAGGGACGCCGGCCCACCGGATCTGGCCCGACCAGACCCGGTGGGCCGGCGTCCTGCCCGTCACTCGCTCCGCGGGTGGTAGGCGAGCTGGCGCTCGACGCTCGCCGCGGCGAAGTCGCCGAGGCCGTTCACCACCTCACCGGCCTCCAGCCTGATCCCGCGGGCCAGGCCCGCCCCCTTGAGGACGGCGCCGCGGCGGTCGGGATCGGTGCCGGTGAAGTCGTCGCCTCCGGCCAGCCGAACGCTCCGTGCCGAGATGGCCCCGAGGACCTGGGCACCGTCACCGATGACGCCGGCTCCGACGATCTCGGCGCCGTTGAGCAGCCGGGCACGGTTGCCGACCGACACCACGGAGCCGGGCTGATCGGCCTTGATCTGCACACCGCCGGGGCCGAGAGAGCATTCGTTCCCGATCTCGATCCGCCCATCGTTCGCGGCGATCACCAGCGTCGACGAGTGGAGGGTGTTGCCGCTGCCGATGGAGCACGTCCCGCCGTCGCACTGCACCACGACACCCGGGAAGAAGATGTTGCCCTCACCGATCACGGCATCGTCGGCGATCAGCGTCGAGAACGGATCGAAGACGGTGTTCGTCTCGGCGAGGACGGCCATCCCGGCGAGCGTCAGGAACCCGTTCCTTCGCCGGTGCTCGTCCATCAGATCGATGATCTTGTCCTGCACTTCCGGTCAGCTCCCCTGGTCGGTCAACTCGTGGGTGGCGATGGGGCGGCCCGGTCCGGCCGGGGCAGAAAGCCGTAGTGGATCATCCGCTTGCGCTCACCGACGACGCCAAGGCTGACGAGCGCGCCCATGGCCAGCGAGTACAGGACGGTCGGGAGATCGATCCGCCCGATGGCCAACGCGGCCACCCCGCCGAAGAACACGGCACCGACGAGGCCGAAGCGCAGCGGATGCCGAACGGCACGCTTGCGGGCTTCGGACGGGGGCAGATGCCCGCCGAAGGCGCGGTCGACCGCGAAGAACATCCGTTTGATCCGATCCACTGCTCTCTCCTGGCGGTACATGGCCCGGCCCGAGCCCGGAGGCCCTGGCCAGGCCATGAGTCGCACCTGTGCCAGAACCCCGGCATCATACGGAGCGCGGTGGCGCTACGACATCAACTCCTTGTGCAGCCTTAGCCAGTGGTCCGGGGACACCTCGCCGACGAGGACGTGCGGGCCGAGGTGTGCCGCGCGGAACGCGGCGTCCACGTGGCGCCTGGGGTGTGCCCGGCGCAGCGAGGCGTGCAGCGAACCGCCCACCCCCGAGAAGCCCAGCTCGACCAGGTGCCGCCAGCCGCGCAGGTCGACGGGTTCGAGCAGCGGGGTCCGGCGCCGCTCGATCCGTACGATCCCGGCGTCGACGCGCGGCACCGGACTGAACCTCCTCCGGTCGACCCGCCCGACCAGCCGCCATTCGAAGCGCGGCCAGCTGCGGACCGTCAGCAGGGTCCAACTCCCGTAGTCCCCGGTGCGTTTGCGGGCGTACTCCAGCTGGGTGAGGAGGGTGGCGTCGGTGAGGGTGGGGGCGCGCAGGCACCAGTCGACGATGTCGGCGGTGCGGGAGAAGGGCACGTTCCCGGCGACGGAGAACGGGGTGCGTGGGGGCCTGGTGTTCATGAAGTCACCGGCGATGACGTGCACTTGGGGTGTTGCGGCGAAGCGGGTGCGGAGCTTCGGTACGAGTCGGGGGTCGATCTCGTGGGCGTGGAGTTCGCGGCAGTGGGGCGCGAGCTTCGCGGTCAACGCGCCTTTTCCCGCGCCCACTTCGAGAAGGAGGGGGATCTGCCGGCCGCGCGGGACGGCGAGGCGGGCGACGAACTCTGCGGTGGCGCGGTCGGCGAGGAAGTTCTGCGAGAGCGCGCGGGAAACGTGAGTGGGGCGGGCCATGGCCTGCGGTCCTTGTCTTCCGTGAAGGGCATACGGGCAGACGAAGGCCCCGACCGGAAGAGCAGGGAGAACCGACCGCGCACCGGACGAGCGTCGAGTCGGGTCGGCGGAGGTGTCAGCGGGCGTGGACGCCCGGGCCGGTCAGGGCACCGGGGCCGCGGCGCATGCGGATCGCATACGTGCAGCTCCGGCCGAGACCGGAGTTCGTGATCGCGTTGGCGGCTGACATGTAGGGCACGCTAGGCGGGACGGGTGGAGCGGGGCAACGGGATTTTCGCGGTGAGGTGCGCCGTCCGGGGAGGGTGGTGCGGTTGGACGGCGGGGGCGGGTGCGCTGTGGCTTGTCTCGCAGTTCCCCGCGCCCCTGAAGGCGTCACCTCATCGTTGGTATCTCGCCAGCACCAAGTTGCCGTCCCTCACCAGCCGTTGGCGCAGCTCGGCCAAACCGATCGCGCCGCTGTAGTACTCCTGGAAGGCCGGGGTGGCCACCTTGTCCTTCCATTCCGGGTAGCCGCGTACCGACTGTGCGGGCGCCGAGACGAGGTCGTCGGCGAGCGCCGCACCGGTGGCCCAGTCGTCCTTCGTGGTGTGCAGAGCCGGGTCCTTGAGGGCCTCGGTGCCGGTGGGGAGCATCCAGTCGCCGAGGGCCAGGCGGACCATGTTCTTGGGCTGGAGCAGGAAGTCGATGAACTCGGCGGCCTCCCTCTTGTGGGGGCTGTCCTGGGCGATGGACAGGGTCTGCGGGCTGACGCCCTGGGTGAGTCCGTCGGCGCCGGCCGGAGCGGGCAGCACCTGCCAGTCGAAGCCTTTCGGCGCCTGCTGCACGATCTGCTGGCGGTAGGAGAAGCCGAGCGGGACCATCGCGTACTTGCCGCCGAAGAACCCGGGCAGGGTGTCCGAGCCGCCGCTGCCGAGCGTCGTGGGCGAGGCGCTGTGGTCCACGTCCGCCTGGGCGTGGATGGTGCGCGGCACGACCTGGTCGGCCGCGTCGAAGCGCACGGTCACCTTGCCGTCCGCACCCCGGTGGAACAGTTCGCCGCCCGCCGAGAGGGACAGGTTGAGCGTGGCGGACACCGGTTCCTTGAGCGGCCAGGCCACGCCGTACTTGCCGTCACCGCTCAGTCGGCGGGTGACGGCCCTGAACTCCGGCCAGGTCCAGGGGTGTTCGGGGGTCGGGATGCGTACGCCCGCCGTCTTCAGCCAGGTCGCGTTGGCGATGATCACCCTCGGCTCCTGGAGGAACGGCACGCCGTAGATCCCGTCCCCGAAGGTCACCGTCTCCCAACTGCGCTGCGGAATACCGGACTTGAGCCGGGTCGGCAGCAGGTTCCCGAGGTCGGCGAGGTAGCCGCCGTAGGCGAAGTCCGCGAGGTCGTCCGAGGCGTCGTGGATGATGTCCGGCGCCTCACCGCCCTCGAAGGAGGTGAGCAGCTGGTCGTGGACGCTGTCCCAACTGCCCTGTACGTACTCGACCTTGACGTCCGGATGGGTCGCGTTCCACTCCTTCACCAACTCCTTGTTGGCGGTGACGGACTCCTCCTGCCAGGCGAGGGACTGGAACCGGAGGGTGATCCTGCCGTTCGCGGAGTTGTTTCCGCCGCCGCTCGTGCAGCCGGCGAGCAGCAGGCCCACGACGAGGGCGAGGATCCAGCGGGAGCGCATCAGCTCTTCACCGCCCCGGTGAGCATGCCGCCCGTGATCCGGCGTTGGATCAGGGCGAAGACGAGCAGGGAAGGGAGGGTCGCGAGGAACGCGGCGGCGGCCAGCGGGCCGAGGTCGGCGACACCCTCCGCGCCGATGAAGTGGGTGAGGACGACCGGCAGGGTCTGGTGCTCCGGGGTCTTGAGCAGAACCAGCGCGAAGAAGAACTCGTTCCACGCGGTGACGAACGCGAACAGTGCCGTCGCCACGATCCCCGGCGCGAGCAGCGGTGCCGTCACCGACACGAGGGTGCGGAGCTTCCCGGCCCCGTCGACCGCCGCCGCCTCCTCCAACTCGGCCGGTACCGCCCGTACATAGCCGACGAGCATCCACAGCGCGAACGGCAGCGACCACACCACGTAGACCAGCACCAGGCCGGCCAGGGAGTCGATCAGCCGCAGGTTCTTCAGCGCCAGGAACAGCGGAATGATCACCAGCACGAACGGGAAGGCCTGGCTGACCACCACCCACCCGGTCGCGGCCCGCGCGAGTGCAGTACGGCGCCGGGCCATGACCCAGGCCATCGGGGTCGCGATCACCACCGCGATCAGTGCGGCGCCGACCGCGGCGAGCAGGGAGTTCAACGCGGCGTGCAGCAGCGGCTGTTCGTCGAAGGCCTGGCGGAAGTTGGCGAGGGTGGGGTGCCGGGGGATCCAGGTGGGGTGCAGACTGCCCAGCTCGCGCGGGGACTTGAAGGCGGTGGAGATCAGCCAGACGAAGGGGAAGGCGAGGAAGACGAGATACGCGAGCAGGGCGACGTACTGTCCGGCGCGGGCTCCGGTACTGGTCCTCATGCCTGTGGTGCTGCTGGTCCTCATGAGTCGTCCCCTCCCCGAAGCCGGCCTACGAGGAAGACGGCCAGGAGCACCGCGATCACCGCGACCATCACGCATCCCATCGCCGCCGCGTAGCCGAACTGGCCGTAGCGGAAGGCCTCTTCGTAGGCGAAGAGCATGGGCAGCCGGGTGCGGCCGCCGGGTCCGCCGCTGGTCAGGACGTAGACCAGGGCGAAGGAGTTGAAGTTCCAGATGAGGTTGAGCGCCGTGATCGACAGCGCCACCGGTCTGAGGGCGGGCCAGGTGACCGTGCGGAATCGGCGCCAGGCTCCGGCGCCGTCGACCGCCGCCGCCTCGTGCAGTTCGCGCGGGGTGTTCTGCAGTCCGGCGAGCAGGGCGACCGTCGTCTGGGGCATGCCCGCCCAGACGCCGACGACGATCACGGCAGGCAGCGCGGTCGACAGACTGCTGAGCCAGTCCCGGCCGTTCCCGAGGCCGAGGTCGCGCAGGGTCTCGTTGAGGATGCCGGCGTCCGGGTTGTAGACGATGCGCCACATGATGCCGACAACGACCTCGGGCATCGCCCACGGGACGATCGCCAGCGCCCTGGCGAGCCATCTCAGCCGCAGGTCCTGGTTGAGCAGCAGGGCGAGGCCCAGGGCGAGCAGGAACTGCGGCACGGTGACCCCGACCGCCCACACCAGTCCGATCCGGAACGACTCCCAGAACAGCGTGTCGTGCAGCAGATCCCGGAAGTTGAGGCCGCCGATCCACTGCGTGGGCGCGGTCCGGCCCGACTGGGAGTCGGTGAAGGCCAGCAGGACGCCGTAGAGGAGGGGACCGACGCTGAGCACGAGGATCGGGATCAGCGCGGGTAACACCAGGAACCAGGCCGCGTGGTCGGAGCCGCACCCTTGGCGGTCCCGGCCCGGCGGCCTCCGCGCCTCCGGGACCGATACCCCCGTCACCGATGTCATGGAATCAGCCCCTTTGCGCGACCCGGTCGGGCCCCGTCATGGTCGTGAAGGCCGTGTGCCTCGTCAAGGCACCTCGCATGCCGTCCCACCTGTGCGAATGCGACACTGGCCGTCGGATGGCGGGAACCCGACGCCGTACGCACACGCACAGGAACCACACGGAGGCGGACGATGGACGAGGCACGGGCCCGGGACGTACTGGCCGCGGCGGACGTACTGCCCGGCCCGGCGCGGGACGCGCGGCTCCTCACCCTCGGCGAGAACGCGGTGTTCGCCGCCGGTGACCTGGTCGTCAAGGTGGGCCGCGAAGCCGAACTCCTCGACCGCGCCCGGCGCGAGCTGGACGTCGCGGTGTGGCTGGCCGAGACGGGCGTGCCGGCGGTGCGGGCCGCCGACCCCAAGCCGCGCCTCGTCGAGGGACACCCGGTGACCGTGTGGCACCGACTGGCCGATTCCGTACGCCCCGCCGAGCCCCGGGATTTGGCCGAACTGCTACGCCTCGTCCACGCCCTCCCCTCCCCCTCCTTCGAACTCCCGCCCCGCGAGCTGCTGGGCGGTGTGGAGCGCTGGCTGCGGCTCGCGGGCGACGCGATCGATCCGGCGGACGCGGCCTATCTGCGTGAGCGCCGCGACGGCTTCGCGACGGCGGCAGCCGCGCTCACGCCGCACCTGCCGCCGGGGCCGATCCACGGCGACGCGCTGCCGCGCAATGTGCACGTCGGTCCGGACGGGCCGGTCCTGGTCGACCTGGAGACCTTCTCCGCCGACCTGCGTGAGCACGACCTGGTGGTGATGGCTCTGTCCCGCGACCGCTATGCCCTCCCGGCGCGCGCGTACGACGCGTTCACCGAGGCCTACGGCTGGGACGTGCGCGAGTGGGACGGCTGCGGGGTGCTGCGCGGCGCCCGGGAGACGGCCAGTTGTGCGTGGGTTGCGCAGCATGCGCCGAGCAATCCCGAGGCGCTGGCCGAGTTCGAGCGCCGGGTCAGGTCCTTGCGGGACGGGGACGAGACGGTGCGGTGGTATCCGTTCTGAACCGACACCCCTGCTGAATCCGCCCGGGTTCAGACCGTCTCGTCCTCAAGCTCGCGCAGCGGCCAGGTGCCGTCGACCACCGCGTCCTGGTCGCCCTTGCGGCGCAGGAAGCTCTGGAAGTCGGCAGCCCATTCCGCGTACCACTCGATCTGGCGGCGGTGCAGTTCGGCCGGGCCGAGGGCCGCGACCTTGGGGTGGCGGTCGGCTATCGCACCGGCCAGCCGCGCGGCGGCGAGGGCGTCGGCCGAGGCGTCGTGGGCTGTGTCGAGGACCACGCCGTACTCCTGGCAGACCGCTTCGAGGTTGCGTTTGCCGCGGCGGTAACGGTCGACGGAGCGGTCGATCGTGTACGGGTCGATGACCGGGGCGGGGTCGATGCCGCCCAGGCGGTCGCGCAGGGACGGGAGTCCGTGCCGGCGCAGCTCGGCGGAGAGCAGGGTGAGGTCGAAGGCCGCGTTGTAGGCGACGACGGGGACGCCCGTCTTCCAGTAGGTCACGAGGACGTCCGCGATCGCGTCGGCGACCTCGTCGGCGGGACGGCCCTCGGCGGTGGCCCGTTCGTTCGTGATGCCGTGCACGGCGACGGCGTCGGCCGGGATCTCCACACCGGGATCCGCCAGCCACTCCCGACGGCCCGCCGGCCGTCCGCCCCTGACCTCTATGACCGCGCCGGTGACGATGCGCGCCTCGCGCGGCTCCGTGCCGGTCGTCTCCAGGTCGAAGCCGATGAGCAGCTCCTGGTGCCAGGCCATGACGGCCCCCCTTCTCGGTGGTGCTTTCCCCCAGTGGTCTCCACGATCGCATGAGCCACTGACAATCCGAGGACCGCGTTCCGCTTGGCGCCGGACCGGCCCCGGACAGGTCAGGACACCGGTCGCGAATCCGCCCACATCTGCTCGAACTCATCGCGATAGGTAGGGAAAAGACCGCTGTCGTCCATTTCGTCCGACTTCACGAGTCGGCTTCCGTTGCGCAGCACCAGCACCGGCGCCTCCATTCCGCGGCTGCGGCGCAGATAGGACTGCACGACGGCTATGCCGTCCGAGCCGTCGCCGTCGACGAGGTACGCCGTGAAGCGCGGTGTCTCGTCGAAGACCTGGATCTCGAAGGCGCCCGGGTCACGCAGCCGGGACCGCACCCGCCGCATGTGCAGGATGTTCATCTCGACGGCGCGGCTCAACTCGCCCCGCTTTATGCCGAGTTCACGCTCGCGCCGCTTCACCGCGCTGGAGGCCGGGTTGAGGAACAGCAGCCGTACCCGGCAGCCCGACTCGGCGAGGCGGACCAGCCGTCGGCCGGAGAAGTTCTGCACGAGGAGGTTGAGGCCGATGCCGATGGCGTCGACGCGGCGGGCTCCGCCGAAGATGTCCTCGGCCGGGAACTGGCGCATCAGCCGCACCCGGTCGGGGTGGACGGCGACCACGTCGGCGAACCGGTCGCCGATCAGCTCCTCGACCGCGTCGACGGGCAGCCTGCGCGCCGAGGGCACGTCGCTGCCGGCGCCGAGGGTCTCCAGAAGCTTCGCGGAGGCCCGCTCGGCCTGATTGAGGACGGCCTCGGACAGGGCGCGGTTGCGGGAGACGACGTTGCGGGTCACTTCCAGTTCGTCCAGGGCGAGTTCGACGTCCCGGCGCTCGTCGAAGTACGGCTCGAAGCACGGCCAGTGCTGCACCATCAGCTCGCGCAGCTGCGGCAGGGTCAGGAAGCTGAGGACGTTGTCGTCGGCCGGGTCGAGCAAGTAGCCCTTGCGGCGGCTGACTTCGCGGACGGCGACCGCGCGCTGCACCCACTCCTGGCCGGCCGGACCGGCCGCGGCGACGACCCATTCGTCGCCGTGGACGGGTTCGTAGATGGGACGCAGGACGGCGGCCACGACGGCGCGCAGCCGCTGTTCGACCAGGTTCAGCCAGATGTAGGCGCGGCCGGCTCGCTGGGCGCGCGTACGCACCTCGCGCCAGGCGTCGGCGTCCCAGTCCAACTCCGGCCCAATGGAACCAGCCGCGTCCATCGGACGTGCCAGGGACACCGCGCCGGGCGGGACTTCTGCGGAGTTCCCCTCGTGACTCTCGTCACCAGGGGGCAACTCCAGCCCTCCCGAGCCCACCCGTGCACCGCCTTCCGCTCCCCCGAGCTCTCCCCAGTCTCAACGATCAAGGAAGGGTACTCCGGGACCGGTCGGCGGTGCAGCCGGATGGACAGGGTCGTTTCTCAACTTCCGCCGTTCACATTGCCGTTCTGGTCGGCGAGGGCGGGCGGAGTGAGCGGATTCATAGCGGTGACGTCACGCGGGGCGATCGAGAATCCCTGCCAGTGGACCGGCATCGGCTGCTGGTCCTCGTCGCGGGCGATGTGGTGGAAGCCGACGTTCACCCAGACCACGGGCTGGGTGAGGGTCTGGCCGTTGACCCACTTGTCGACCTGCTTCGGGTGCCCCGCACCGCAGTTGGGCAGGTTGTCGCTGGCGAACTGCTCGCACTTGTTGTACTGGGTGAAGTACACGTCGTGCTGGGTGAAGCTGCGGCCCGGGTACTTGGTGGTGGGGCCGGGGACTATCTCGTAGGACCGGGCGTGGTTGTCCTTGTTCTTGCCGGTCGCGCTGACGATGCGCCACCAGCGCATGTTCTTCGCGTCGCCCGCGAGTTCCTTGGTGACCTTGGTCAAAGTGGTCTTGTTGGTGGGCGTGTTGGCGCCACGCGGGGTGACCACGGAGTCGTACTGCTCGACGCGGCCCTTGGAGGAGCCGTCGAGCGCGAAGTCCAACTTCCAGAAGACGTCGTGCTGGTGGCTCGTCGCGTACGCCGTGGCGCCCTTGCCGAGCGGCCAGCCGCGGCCGTCGCCCGCGTCGTAGTCGTAGGGCGAAAGGCTGCCGGTGGCACCGACGTTCATGTTGATGGTGCCGTCGTCCTGGAAGCGCCACTCGGTGATGTACTCGTACCAGCCGACCTGGTTGACCGTGTAGACGAGGAAGTCCTTGCCCTGGGTCTGGAAGACCTTGTTGGCGCTGTCGCCCTGCATGCGGAAGGCGTGGCCGCGCGAACGGGTCGTCGTGCAGAGGCCCTTGACGTTCGGGTGGTCCGGGTCGATCGCGTCGGGGACCTTGACGGTCTTGATGGTGCCGCCGGGACACTCGCCGGGCTGCATGTTCATCAGGCCGGTGCCGAAGCCGTACTGGGTGAGGTCGCTGTACTCGTTCTTGCCGTCGTCGTACGGCACATGGATCTGGGCGAGCTTCGCGTCGGCGAGCACCTTGATGGGGGCGGCCTCGCCGGGCGGCTGGTAGGAGATGTTCTCCAGGACGAGGCCGGCCTCGCGCTCGTAGTGCCAGCACATCCGCCAGGTGGTGCCGGTGGAGAGCTTCTGCTCGATGGTGTAGGCGGCGCTGCAGCCGGGGGCGGCGGCGCTCGGGGCTGCCTTCGGCTGGGCGACGGCCGGGCCCGCGCCCGCGGTGGCGCCGGCGGCCAGGGCGGCCACCGTGAGGGCCACGGCCCCCCGCCTGCGGGCACGGCTGATTCTGTTGACGCGCATGAAGAAGTGACTCCCTTACAGGAGAAGCAAGTTGGGACAGTGAACGAAGGAGGGCGCGATCCGCGTGGGTCGGTGCGGACGGCGCGATCGGCTCAGCCGGTGAGCTTGCCGACCTTGCGGGCGCTCAGGTCGATGACGAAGTCGCGGGCGTCGATCCACGGCCCGTTCTTGACCTTCGGGAACAGCCGCACGCAGCGGTGCTCACCGCACTTGTCGAGGACGCCTGACTGCCGTCCCGGAGTGGCCTTGTAGATCATGGCGGTCACCAACAGCTGGTCCGGTGAGGTGAGTTGGTTGCCGGTGGCGTCCTTGTAGTCGGCCTTCAGGCCCGCGCCGAGCGGGTCCGCGAGCAGCAGCTGGGCCGCCTCGACGTCCTCGGCGTGGCTCGCCGGCGGCTGCACTCCGTGCTGGGTGCCGGTCTGCTCGACCTTGCCGGTGTCCAGGTTGACGGTCTTGGTGACGACCGTGTCGTCCTTGTAGTCGTAGAACGTCACGTCCGCGCGGCGCGGCGCGTTCGGGTTGTCCAGCTCGTCGGGGTTCGGGTCTGCGAGTTCGACGTCGAGACGCTGCGGTCCGCGCTTGCCGTCCACGTTCTCACTGGAGTTGAGGAACTGCTGGTTCACCGCGAGCCGCTCGACGCGTTTGGTCTCGTCCTCGGTGAGCGGGTCGCGGCCCTTGCCCTTCTCGCCCTCGGCCGGGGCCTGTTGCACGACACCGGGTGCCGCGCCCACTCCGTCCGCCGCCTGCTGGGCGGATCCGGCGGCCTTGCCGGTGCCCCCCGACTCGTCGGCCCCCGCCGTGCCCGGCAGGGTGACGGCGACCATCACGGCGGTCCCGGCCACCGCTATGGCCGTACCCGCCACCACTTTGCCCAGGTGGCGGTGCACTGTCCTTCGCACATCTCCCCCTACTCCCCCTGGGTCCATCCCCGGACCTTTGGGAGTGGTGTCTGTCCCACTTGGTTCGGCATACGGCATACGTCGTACGCACTGGTCATTTGGTAAGAGGGATGTAAGTCATAGGTGGTTCCCTCACTTTCGGGGAGACTCAGGGGCAAGGAGCCCCGGTGGCGGGGCCCGGCTGAAAGAGTCGTGACCATGCAGGTCTGGCCTGGAGAGGCGTATCCACTCGGTGCCACGTACGACGGCGCCGGCACCAACTTCGCGGTCTTCACGGAGGCCGCGGACCGAGTAGAGCTGTGTCTGCTGCACGACGACGGCTCGGAGACGGCGGTGGAACTGCGCGAGAGCGACGCGTTCGTGCGGCACGCGTACGTGCCGGGCGTCATGCCCGGACAGCGCTACGGCTTCCGCGCGCACGGTCCGTACGCCCCCGAGCGCGGCCAGCGGTGCAACTCCGCGAAGCTGCTGCTCGACCCGTACGCGAAGGCCGTCAGCGGATCGATCGCCTGGGGCGAGGAGGTGTACGGCTACCACTTCGACGCGCCCGACAAGCGCAACGACCTGGACTCGGCCCCGCACACGATGTCGTCGGTCGTGGTCAACCCGTACTTCGACTGGGGCGACGACCGGCGGCCCCGGCGCGGCTACCACGAAACAGTGCTCTACGAGGCGCACGTCAAGGGCCTCACCATGCTCCACCCGGGGCTGCCGGACGAGCTGCGCGGCACCTACGCGGCGCTCGCGCATCCGGCGGTGATCGAACACCTGGTGGAGCTGGGGGTGACCGCCCTGGAGCTGATGCCGGTGCACCAGTTCGTGAACGACCACCGGCTGGTCGACATGGGGCTGAACAACTACTGGGGCTACAACACGATCGGTTTCTTCGCCCCGCACAACGCGTACGCCTCCTGGGGCGACCGCGGCCAGCAGGTCCTGGAGTTCAAGTCGGCGGTGCGGGCGCTGCACGAAGCCGGTATCGAGGTCATCCTGGACGTCGTCTACAACCACACGGCCGAGGGCAACCACCTGGGCCCGACGCTGTCCTTCAGGGGCCTCGACAACCCGTCCTACTACCGGCTCGCGGACGACCCCCGCTACTACATGGACACCACGGGGACGGGCAACTCCCTGCTCATGCGGTCCCCGCACGTGCTCCAGCTGATCATGGACTCGCTGCGCTACTGGGTCACCGAGATGCACGTCGACGGCTTCCGCTTCGACCTCGCGGCCACCCTGGCACGGCAGTTCCACGAGGTGGACCGGCTGTCGTCGTTCTTCGACCTCGTCCAACAGGACCCGGTGGTCTCCCAGGTGAAGCTGATCGCGGAGCCCTGGGACGTCGGTGAGGGCGGCTACCAGGTGGGCAACTTCCCGCCGCTGTGGACCGAGTGGAACGGCAAGTACCGCGACACGGTCCGGGACCTCTGGCGGGGCGAGGGGCGCGCGCTCGCGGAGTTCGCGTCCCGGCTGACCGGCTCCTCCGACCTCTACCAGGACGACGGCCGTCGCCCCCTGGCCTCCATCAACTTCGTGACCTGCCACGACGGGTTCACGCTGAACGACCTCGTGTCGTACAACGAGAAGCGCAACGACGCCAACGGCGAGGACAACCGCGACGGCGAGAGCCACAACCGGTCCTGGAACTGCGGTGCCGAGGGCGAGACCGACGACCCGGCCGTCCTGGAGCTGCGCGCCCGCCAGATGCGCAACTTCGTGGCCACGCTGATGCTGTCCCAGGGCGTGCCGATGGTCAGCCACGGGGACGAGTTCGCGCGCACCCAGGGCGGCAACAACAACGCGTACTGCCAGGACAGTGAGCTGGCCTGGGTGAACTGGCCCGAGAAGGGCGCCGAGCCGTCTCCGTTGCTGGCCTTCACGCGCGCGTTGGTGTGGCTGCGCAAGGAGCATCCCGTGTTCCGGCGCCGGCGCTTCTTCCACGGGCGGCCCGTGGAGGGCACCCACGACGAGCTGTCGGACATCGCCTGGTTCACCCCGGAGGGCAAGGAGATGGCCCAGCGGGACTGGGACTCGGCGCAGGCGTCCGCACTGTCGGTGTTCCTGAACGGCAACGCCATCTCGGAGCCCGGCACGCGCGGGGAGCGCATCGCCGACGACTCCTTCCTGATGATGTTCAACGCCTCTCCCAGGACGCTGGACTTCGTGGTGCCGGTCAATCACGGCCGCCAGTGGGAGGTGGTCGTCGACACGGGCCGTCCCGAAGGGATGCCACCGGGCACGGGCGCGAAGGTGAAGGCAGGGGACCGGCTGACCCTGCTCGACCGCAGCATGGCGGTGCTGCAGCGGCCCACCTAGGCGGACGCCGGGGTCGGCCTGTCGGCGGACCGGATGCGGGAGTCGATGACACGAAGGGCGGCCGGGCGGGTACGTAGGTCTGCATGACACCTGAACGACCCGACCCGGCAGTGCCCACGGCCACCTACCGGCTGCAGCTGCAGCCCGAGTTCCCGTTCGCGGCGGCTTCGGCTGCGGTGCCGTACCTGGCGTCGCTCGGCGTCTCGCACCTGCACCTCTCCCCCGTCCTGGAGTCCGTTCCGGGTTCGACACACGGCTACGACGTCGTGGACCACGCGCGCGTGCGGGACGAACTCGGCGGCGAGGACGGTCTGCGGGCCCTCGCGCGCACCGCGCGGGAGCACGGTCTCGGTCTGGTGATGGACATCGTGCCGAACCACATGGCCGTGGCCCCGCGCCACAACCATGCCCTGTGGGAGGTGCTCAGGGAGGGCCCCAAGTCGCCGTACGCGCGCTGGTTCGACATCGACTGGGAGGCGCAGGGCGGGCGGTTGCTGCTGCCGGTACTGGGCGGACCGGTCGGCGCGGAGATCGACCACCTGGAGGTCGACGGTGACGTGCTGCGCTACTACGACCACGTGTTCCCGCTGCGGGCGGGCACCGGGGAGCTGCCGTTGCCGCGGCTCCTGGACGCGCAGTGGTACCGCCTCGGGTGGTGGCGGCTGGCCCGCACCGAGCTCAACTACCGGCGCTTCTTCAGCATTTCGGAGCTGATCGGGGTGCGAGTGGAGGACCCGGAGGTCTTCGACGCCACGCACCGCAAGATCCTGCAGCTGCTGCGCGAGGGCGTCGTGGACGGGCTGCGCGTCGACCACCCCGACGGCCTCGCCGACCCCGACGACTACCTCCGGCGGCTGCACGAGAAGAGCGGGGGCCGCTGGACGGTCGTGGAGAAGATCCTCGCGGACGGGGAGCACCTGCCGGCGTCCTGGCCCGTCGCGGGCACCACCGGCTACGACGCCCTCAGGCACGTCGACGGGCTGTTCACGGACCCGGCGGGGGCGGGGGAACTCCTGGGCCGGTACCGGAGGTTCGCCGCCCCGCAGACGGACCGTGGCGGGCACTGGGAGGCGACGGTGCGGCGGGCGGCGTACAAGGTGCTCACGCACGAGCTGGACGCCGAGACGGAACGGCTGACCCGGGTCGCGAGCCGGCTGTGCGCCGCGTCCCCGGAGCCAGCGCTGCGTGACCGGGCCCCCTGGGCGCTGCGGACCGCGCTGGTGGAGCTCCTGGTGCGCATGGAGGTCTACCGGCCGTACACCTCGGGCGACACCGCGGCCGTCGTCACCGAGGAGGCCGCTGCCGAGGCCCGGCAGGCGTTCGTCGTCGCGGAGGAGGCGGGCGCCGTCGACGTCGTACGGGATCTGCTGCTGGGGCGGTTCGGGGACGGGCCCGAGGAGGTCGAGTTCCGGGTCCGGTTCGCGCAGACGGCGTCCGCGCTGCGGGCCAAGTCCGTGGAGGACACGGCGTTCTACCGCTATGTGCCGCTGCTGTCGGCGACCGAGGTGGGCGGGAACCCGGGCAGTCCGGCGGTGTCCCCGGAGGACTTCCACGCGTACTGCGCGCGCGTGCAGCGCGACTGGCCCGTGGCGGGCACCGTGCTGTCGACCCACGACACCAAGCGCAGTGCCGACGTACGGGCCGCGCTGGCCGTGCTCACCGAGGTGCCGGAGCGCTGGGCGGACGTGCTGACCGAGGTGACTCACATCGGTGCGGGTGTGCCGGACGCACAGCTGGCGTGGGCGGCCTGGCAGACGGTGTTCGGTCTTGGCCCGGCGGACGCGGAGCGCGTACAGGGGGCTCTGTTGAAGCATGTGCGGGAGGCGGGGCTGCACACGAGCTGGACGGAACAGCAGCCGTCGTACGAGGAGGCGGTGGCGGCGTTCGTGGCGGCGGGTCCGTGCGGGCCGCCCGGTGAGCGCGTGGCCGAGTTCCGCGAGGCGCTGGAGCCGCACATCCGGGCGAACGTGCTGGGCGCCGCCCTGCTCCAGCTGACGATGCCGGGCGTGCCGGACCTCTACCAGGGCACCGAGGCCGAGTACCGGGCCCTGGTCGACCCCGACAACCGGCGGCCCGTGCCGTTCCCGCCCCCGGAGCCGGGCGCCAAGGGTGCGGTGACGGCCGCCGCGCTGCGGCTGCGGGCCCGTCGTCCCGAGGCCTTCGGCGACGCGGCGACGTACGCCCCGCTGGCGGCGGAGGGCCCGGCGGCGGCGCACTGTGTGGCGTTCGCCCGCTCGGGGGCCGCAGTCACGGCCGTGACCCGGCTGTCCTCGCGGCTCGCGGAGGCGGGCGGCTGGCGCGACACGGCGCTCCCGCTGCCGTCGGGCCGCTGGGCCGATGTGCTCGCACCGGAGCGGCAGTTCACGGGGCACGCGCGCGTGGCGGAGCTTTTCGAGCTGTCGCCCGTGGTGCTGCTGGAGATCTCGGACTAGGTCTGCACCCGGAGGGTCCGGGGTGAGCGGCGGACCAGGTCGTCGGGCCGGTGCCGGGGGCCCGGTGCGCGGCGGAGACCGGGCAGGGCGGCCAGGAGGGCCCGCAGACCGTGTTCGGCCGCGAGACGGGCGAGCAGAGCGTCGGGGCCGGTGCCGTGGGCGAGCGGGCCGGGGTCGGTGCGGAAGGCGTCGTAGCGGTCCGGGTCGGAGAAGCGTTCCGGGTCACGGCCGGCGGCGCCGAGCAGGCAGGCGACGGTGGCTCCGGCGGGTATCGCCCCGACGGGTGCGACGGCACGGCGCAGCACGATGTGGAGCGGCGGATCGCGGCGCAGGGACTCCGCCCAGGCGCCTGCCACGAGGTCGGGGCGGGCGCGGAGCGCGTCCAACTGGCGTGGATGGTCGAGGAGGTTGGCGAGGAACGACGCGAGTGCCCGCGCGGTGCTCTCACCGGCCGCGCCGAGCAGTGTGCCCACCAGCCCGGTGACGGTGTCGTCCGAGAACGGGCCGTCGTCACTCCGCGAGGTGCACAGCACGGACAGCAGGTCACCGCCCGGATGGGCGCGGCGCCGGGCCGTCAACGGGCTCAGGAAGGCGCCCAGTTCGGGACGGCCGCCCCCGGAACGCCCGAGTCCCGTGCGGCACCAGCGGTGCACCCGCGCGGTCTCCTCGTACGGCAGCCCGAGCGCGGCCACGGCCGTGGCGGTGGGCAGCCAGTCGCAGAACTCGGCCACCAGGTCGGCGTCCTCTCGGGCGGCGAGGCGGCGGGCGAGGACGTGGGCGCTGCGTTCGACGGCGGCGGTCAGGGCGGCCAGCGCGGGCCCGCGCAGGGCCCGGTCCAGGAGCCGTCCTGCCTCGGGTACGGCCGGGTGCCCGTCACCGGTCGCGGCGACGAGCCGCGGGTCGGCGAGGGCCGCGCGGACGTCGCCGTAGCGGCTCAGGAGCCAGGCTCCGAACGGCTCGTCGTACACGAGCGGGTAGTGCGTGCGGAGGGTGCGGTAGAGCGGATACGGGTCCCGTACGGCCGTCCGCAGGCTCGGCGGTCCGGGCGGCCGGGGCTGGGTGCCCGCGGTCCGGGGGACGGTCACGTCCGTGAGACACAGCACCGCCGTCCGCTCCTGTGGTCGCAGCTGCGCCCGCGCCGTGCAGGAGGCGCGCGGCCGGTCGTCCGCGTCCTGCGCGCACGCGGCTGCCCCCAGCCGACCACCGCACCGCGCGGACCGCAGCTCCCGTGCGGCCGTTCGAGTGACGCGGATACGCCCTGGCCCTACGGCGTGCGACGGGGCCCCGGCCACCGGCTCGCACCCGCGTACGGACCCGGGGCGCGGGTCGGGCGGCGGGCGTGCGGTGGCGGGCCGGGAGGGCGGTGTTCTTGATGCGGGGGCACGCGCGTGTGCACGGCGGCAACGTCACCAGGAGGAAGCGCCGGGGCCTGCGAAACCCTCTGGAAATCTCCGGCCCCCTGCTGGCACCAACACGCCTACCGGTTGCCGGTAAGTGCCCCTGGGCGCCCCCTGGAGCCTCCCCCGCGGTCTTCTTGACAGTTCACAGAGGCCATGAAGTACTGCGGTTGCGAAGCCGGGGCGGAGTAGTCGGGGGTGAGTCTCCTGCCGGAGTTGCGATACCCCAGTGTGGCCGAACTGGTCTCGTCCGCCCGGGCGTTGGCTGCACACCGGCCTGCCCTGTGCAACCTGCGCCAAGTAGGTGTCTCCCGCGCGGGCAGACCACTTCATCTGCTGTCCGTGGGGCACGCCCGGCGCGCCGTCCTGGTGGTCGCGGGCGCCCACGCCAACGAGCCGACCGGCGGCTCCACACTCCTCGCCCTCGCCGAACGGGTGGTCCGCGAACGGGAGTTGAGGTCCGACACCTCCTGGCACTTCCTGCTCTGCGCGGACCCGGACGGGGCGAGCCTGCACGTCACCCCGGCGCCGCGCAGCCTGTTCGACTACCACCTCGGCTTCTTCCGCCCGGCGGGTCCGGAGCAGCCCGAATGGTCGCCCTCCGTGCTGCCGCCCGATCGACTGCCGCCCGAGACCCGGGTCCTGACCCGGGTGATCGACGAGCTGCGGCCCTATCTCCAGGTGACCCTGCACGGCACCGATCTGGGCGGCAGCTGGGTGCAGTTGACGAAGGACATACCGGGACTCGCCGAACCGTTCGCCAAGTCGGCGGCGGAGTTGCACATCCCGGTGGAGACGGGCGCCTCCGACGCCGCGGGCTGGCCCGCCTCGGGGCCCGGGGTGCATGTGATGCCGGCGCCCGGTTCGGACGCGGCCTACCCGAGCATGCCGGACGACGCCCGGCACAGCACCTGGTACCACGCGCACCGCTACGGCGGCCTGACCGCGGTCGTGGAGGTCCCGATGTGGGCGAGCGACCTGGTGGACGACCCGGCACCGCATCCCGCCCCGGCGGCGGCGTTACGGCGGCTGGCGCGCCGGCTGCTGCGGGACGGGCGGGAGGTGGAGAGGGTGCTCGCCGAGGCGCTGCCGCGGCTCCAGGGCGTCGACGGGCCGCTGCTGCGGGCCGCCATGTGGGCGCTGGAGCTGGTGCCCGGCCTGGCCGCGGACTGGACGCACACCTCGCCGGCCGACACCACGATGGCGTACGTCGGCAGTGTGGACGCGTTCGGGCGGCGGCTCCCGTTACGGGCGGCGGCGATGCTGCTGCGCGTGCTGCGGGAGACCGACGACCGCGCGGCGCCTCTGCTGGAGCACCTCGTCGCGTCCTGGAGCGACGCCTTCGCGGAGCGCTTCCGCGCCCGCTGGGTGCCCTTGGAGCACCAGGTGGAGCATCAGTCCCGCACAGTCGTGGCGGCGGCGCTGTACGCGCGCGAGCAGGCGGGGGAGATCGGCGGGGACCCACGCGCGCGTGCCCGACGCTCGGCCTGACCCCGTCCGCGCCGCTCAGCCGTCCAGCGCGAAGACGTCTCCCGTCCGCGCCCCCAGGACGCAGCGGTTCGAGAAGGTCCTCGTGTAGTCGACCTGGCGTCCCTTCCACTCCCCGCGCGCGTGGGCGGTCACCGGGGCGTAGATCATCGGGCAGAACACGCTGCCGGCCGGGATGGCGTCGATGTCACCGCCCGCCGCGGCCAGTTCGGCACAGGCCTCGGCCGCGTGGGCGTGGCCCTGGGGCGGGTCGCACAGGAGCAGGGTCCCTCGTGTGTCACTGGACCGGCTGTCGCCTCGGGTGACGGTGAGGTGGAGCCAATCACCCCGGAGGCCGTGCCGGGGCGCCGCCTGGGCGGGTGTTTGACCGGCGCCGAGGAGCACGGTCGCTGCGAGCAGGGCACCCCGGAGGGCGGAGGTTCGGTAGGTGTGCGTCATTCCAGATGCATCGGCACCGTCGCCTCCGTACCCCAGCCCGACTCACCCGTACGGGAGCGTACGGGCGTGTGCCGCCGGGCCAGTTCGAACGCGCTGAGCACCACGCGCGACTGGTACTCGACCTGGCGTGCGACGGAGATCCAGCGCGCCCCGAAGCCGTCCCGGTAGTCGGCGCACCACTCGTCGATCAGCCGGTCCAGCTCCGGCAGCACACCGGCCGGATCGCTCCCGGAGGCGACGACGAGCTGGTACAGCAGCCCGGCCGTGCGCAGGGCGAGGCGCCGGCCCGCGATGCGCAGGGCCGCGAGATGCGCGGTGTTGAGCGGCGGCAGCGGGCGCGCGGCACTGGTGTCGACATCGGGGTCCCACGCGTCGGCGAGCCCCGGGCACACCAGTAAGTAGTCGTCGACCGGCGCGAGCAGCCGTGCCGCGTCGGGCACCAGATGGGTTCGGGGCAGCAGGCCGGGCGTGACCGCCGGTGCGGGAGCGGGACGGCCGGCGTCGTGCCGGGGGCGGCTGTCGGCCGCGTCCGCCGTCGGGGGTCCCGCCATGCCGGTTCCCGGCCGGGCGGCCGTCAGCGGCACCGGCCCGCCCGCGCGGGAGAGCGTTCCCGGCTCCGTCGTACCCGCACCCGTGCCGGCCGCGCCCTGCACGAACGGCCGTATGCGCGCGAGGAGTTGTTCCAGGATGCGGGTGTCGTGGCGCAGGGTGTGGCTCACGGTGCGCAGGACCGCGTCCGCATCGGCGGGCGGGCTGCCGTCCTCGACGCCGGCCACCCCCCACATCGGCGCCTCCACGACCGCGGTGACCGTGCCGTGCCGGTGTGGGTGGAACCAGGTCGACTCGACGGCGGCCTCGGTGATGGCGGCGGCCAGATCGCCCCGGCGCGGTGGTGGGATGCGGTAGACGGCAGGGCCGATGCTGGGCCAGTACAGGGTGTCGTACGGCCCGAGTTCGCGCGGAATGCCGAGGCGGGCCGCGGTGTGCGCGACGCGTTGGGCGAGGCCCGGGAGGTCGCGGGTCAGTTCGACGAAACCGCCGCCCACGTCGACGCCGTGCAGGGAGCACTGGAGGAAGGGCCGCAGTTCGTCCTGGACCTCCAACAGGGCGCGGGTTTCCGGGAGTCGGGCCCCGGCCGCGCCGTCCGGAAGCCACTCGGGCTGCTCCAGGAAGCCGGGCCGGAAGAAGTTCCGGAAGTACCGGCCGAGACTGTAGGGGCCGGACAGCCAGCCCTCGTTGCGGCGCGAGCCGTCGGGGTCGAGGGACAGCAGCAGGTTCCAGGTGGCGTCGGCGCCCTCGGTCAACCGGGGGTCGGCGAGGACCCGTTCGGCCAGGCGCAGCACCGTCGCGCCGCCCACGGGCTCGTTGGCGTGCGGTCCGGCGACCACGAGGGCCTGGCGGCTGCCGTGGCCCACGGACAGCAGCCACAGGGGCGTACCGGCGCGAGAGGTCCCGACGCGGCGCAGCCGGGCGTCCTGGGGGCGGCGGGCGACGAGCGCGGCGGCCTGGGCCCCCAGCTCGTCCACGGACGGGTAGCGGAGGAGTGGTGGCAGGGCACACCTCCACAAATGTGGTGCCGTCGGTTCACCTGATGTGCATGGTGTACGCACAGTCAGTCACGGCCCGAGGGGTACGTCAACACCGCCGTACGCAAAGGGATTTCACGCACACCCAAGATCGCCACATCGGGTAAAGCCCAGGCCAGAGGTGAGGTGGGGCTGAGTTCGGGCTCGGGTTCGGAGTCGGGCCGGGCTCAGCTCACGGCGAGCCGGAACGCCATCCGACCGAAGCCGATCTGATCGCCCTCGCGGACGACGGCCGCACCGATCACCCGACGGCCGTTGACCGTCGTGCCGTTGGTCGAACCGAGGTCGCGCAGCACCCACATGCCGCCCTGTCGACTGAGTTCGGCATGTACCCGGGACACCGTCTCGTGGGTCAGCCGCAGCCCGTTGGCGGGGTCGCGGCCGATGCGCAGCGGGTGTCCGTTGCCCGGGTGGGGCAGCAGCAGCTTGGGGAGCCGCTCGGCCTGCCAGGCCCTGCGCAGCCGTACCGTGAACCCGGAGACGGCCTCCACGGTGCCGAACAGGACGCGCGAGAGCCGGCTTTCGGTGGGCAGGTCGGCGGTGAGCGCCACGAGTTCCTCGGACCGGCGGGCGGCGAGCGCCAGCTCCATGCGCCGGATGAACGTGTCGTGCGAGAGCCGTCCCATGGCGACGCCGTCATGGAGAACCTTGAGCGCCTTGTCGCGCTCCGCGTCGGACAGCCGCGCGGGGTACGTGTGGAACTCGAAGGACGACGTCACGCTCGTGATTGTCGGGCAGCGGACCCCGGGTGTCCAGAAGACGCGGAAACGGCCCGCACGCGCGCGAAGATGACGACACCTGCGCCAAAGGGGTGCATTCAAAAGCGGATTGATCTCGTTTGAAGCACGATGGACGGGCTACATCCCGGTGAGCAGACGAAGGGGAACCGTCCGTGCAGTTCGAGGTGTGGGCACCAGAGGCAGACCGTGTGACGCTCCATCGCGAGGGCGCCACGCGCGCGTTGGAGCGCGATCCCGAGCGTGTGGGGTGGTGGAGCGGCGAGGCGGAGGCGAGTGACGGCACGCGGTACGGGTTCGCGGTCGACGACGGCCCGCCGCTGCCCGACCCGCGCTCGCGCCGCCAGCCGGACGGCCCGGACGGCCTCAGCGCCGTCGTCGAGCACGAGCGGTACGCGTGGCGCACCGCCGCGTGGCCGGGGCGCCCGCTGCCGGGCGCGGTGCTCTACGAACTGCACGTCGGCACGTACACGCCCGAGGGCACCCTGGACGCGGCGGCCGACCGGCTCGGCCACCTCGTCGAACTGGGCATCACCCACGTCGAGTTGATGCCCCTGTGTCCGTTCCCCGGCCGGCATGGCTGGGGTTACGAGGGCGTCTCCCTGTGGGCAGTGCACGAGCCCTACGGCGGCCCCGAGGGGCTGAAGCGGTTCGTCGACCGGGCCCACGAACTCGGTCTGGGCGTCCTGCTCGACGTGGTGCACAACCACCTTGGTCCGTCCGGGAACTACCTGCCCGCGTTCGGCCCCTACTTCACGGACACGCACCAGACCCCCTGGGGCAGCGCCGTCAACCTGGACGCGCCCGGCTCCGACGAGGTGCGTGCCTACCTGCTGGGCAGCACGCTGGCGTGGTTGCGCGACTACCGGATCGACGGGCTGCGGCTGGACGCGGTGCACGCGCTGAAGGACACGCGCGCGTGCCACTTCCTGGAGGAACTGTCCGCCGCCGTCGACGCGTTGGCCACCGAGACGGGCCGGCCGCTCTTCCTGGTCGCCGAGTCCGACCTGAACGACCCGCGTGTGGTCACCCCGCGCGCGGAGGGCGGTCTCGGGCTGCACGCGCAGTGGAACGACGACTTCCACCACTCTCTGCACACCGCGCTGACGGGTGAATCGCAGGGCTACTACGCGGACTTCGCGCGGGCCCCGCTCTCGGCTGTCGCCAAGACGCTGACGGGCGGCTTCTTCCACGACGGCACCTATTCGAGCTTCCGGGGCCGGCACCACGGCCGCCCGCTGGACCGCACGCGCGTGGCCGCCCACCGACTGCTGGGCTACAGCCAGACCCACGACCAGATCGGCAACCGCGCCGAAGGGGACCGCCTTTCGGCGTCCCTCTCCCCCGGCCTGCTGGCCTGCGCGGCGGCACTGACGCTCACCGGTCCCTTCACCCCGATGCTGTTCATGGGCGAGGAATGGGCGGCCGGCACCCCCTGGCAGTTCTTCACCGACCACACCGACCCCGACCTCGCGGACGCCGTACGGCGGGGCAGGCGGCGGGAGTTCGCGGCGCACGGCTGGGCCGAGGAGGACGTACCCGACCCGCAGGACCCGGCGACCCGCGACCGCTCCTGCCTGGACTGGACGGAACCACGGCGCGAGCCCCACGCGCGCATGCTGGCCTGGTACCGCCGCCTCATCGCCCTCCGGCACGAGCAGCCCGACCTCACCGACCCCGACCTCACCGACATCAAGGTGGCCCACGACGAGGACGCCCGCTGGCTCGCCCTGCGACGCGGCGACGTACGTGTCGCCGTGAACCTCGGCAAGGAACCGGCCGCGATCCCCCTGGGCACCCGCCCGGCGGAGATCCTGGCCGCGTGGGACCCGGTGGAGGCACCGGGGGCGGACGGGTTGCTGCGGCTGCCCGGGGAGTCGTGCGTGCTGCTGACGCAGGCGTAGGCGGGGGCGGGTGCGCGAGAGGCACGCGTAAACGCTTGCGCAAGCCTTTGCGCGCTACAACTCCCCGTCCCCGCCGCGCAGTTCCGTCACCCGTTCCAGCAGGATCGCCTCCCAGGTGTGGCGCAGTTGGGTCCTGAGGAGGGGAAGGGGTCCGGTGTCGCGGCCTTCGAGCTGGGCCGCGAGGCGGACGACCGTGTCGCAGCGGGCGAGCCACAGGCCGCGCAGGCAGGGGCGGGCGCCGTAGCCGGCAAGGGTGGCCGCGCGCACGGCGGCGGGGGCGCCGACGGCCGACGCGAGCCCGGCGATGTCCTCCGCGGGGTCGCCGAGCGTCGCGTCGGTCCAGTCCAGGACGCCACGCACCCGGCCGTCGGCGCTCACCACGAGGTGCTCGCCCCTGAGGTCGTGGTGGACGAGAACCGCGGTGGCGGACTGTGCGGCGAGCTGGACCGCGCCGGGCTGGGTGAGCTGGTGCAGGCGGGCGGCGTCGAACTCGTCGGCGGCGGCCAGCCGTTCGGCCGCCTGCTCGGCGGCGCGGCGCAGTGCCTCCAGGGACCGCGGGGCGGTGCGCGGGACGCCGAGCGCCTCGGCCTGCCGGACGGGGACCTCGCGCAGCCCGGTGAGCAGCCCGGCGAGGTCGGCCTCACCGACGGCGGACACGTCCTGGTCCTCGCCGGACCGGCCGGGCACCTTGGTGTCCAGCGTGTAGCCGAGCCCGGGCGCCCACTCGCCGTGCGCCACGCTCGTCGGAACGGCGACGGGGAGGTACGGCCGTACGAGGTCGCGCAGGCGCAGTTCGCGGCGTTGCCGCAGAGTGGCCTCGCGGTCGGGGGCGAGGCGCAGCACATGGCGGGTGCCGACCCACCACGTGGAGTGCTCGCCGCCCTCGGCGACGGGCCGGACCTCGGGGCCGGTGCTGTCGGCCGCACCGTCCTTGAGCAGGGAACGGACCAGTTGTCGGACGGTGTCCGCGGTGGGTGTCGGTGCCTGGGTCATGGTCGCGCCGTCGCCGTTCGGGGTGTCGGGGCTCCTGGTCGTCGTCAGTCCACCAGGGCCATCTCGCGGGCGGTGTTGTTGAGCCGTCGACCGCCGTCCTCGGTCACCGTGACGATGTCCTCGATGCGTACCCCGAAGCGGCCGGGCAGATAGATGCCGGGCTCCACGGAGAAGCACATCCCGGGCACGAGGGGCTGTTCCTCGCCCTCGATCATGTACGGCGGCTCGTGTGTGGTGACGCCGATGCCGTGGCCGGTGCGGTGGATGAAGTAGGGGCCGTACCCGGCGTCGTCGATGACCGCGCGGGCGGCCCGGTCGACCTCCTGGCAGGCGACTCCGGGGCGCACGGCGCGGAAACCGGCCTCCTGGGCCTCGCGGACGAGGTCGTGGACGCGCTGTTCCTCGTCGTCGGGTTCGCCGACGTGGACCGTGCGCGAGGTGTCGGAACCGTAGCCGTCCTTGAGGCCGCCGAAGTCGAGGACGATCATGTCGCCCCGCTGGATGACACGGTCGCCGACCTCATGGTGCGGGTTGGCGCCGTTGGGGCCCGAGGCGACGATGGTGAAGTCGACCTGGGAGTGCCCGAACTGCCGTAGCAGATCGGCCAGATCGGCGCCGACGTCGGACTCGCGGCGGCCGGCGAAGGGAACCCTGCGGATCTCCTCGTACGCCGCGTCCGCGGCCGCTCCGGCGGCTGCCATGAGCCGCAGTTCCGCCGCGTCCTTCACCGCGCGCAGCATCGGCAACGCGTCGGTGAGGGAGGCGTACGTGGTGTCGGGCAGCGTCTTCTGGAGTGCCAGCAGATGCATCGACCAGGCGTTGTCGCTGATGCCGAAGCGGCCCGTCGCGTCGAGGAGGGCCGCGGTGGCCGCGTAGGGGTCCTTGCCGTCGGTCCAGTCGCGCAGGGTGAGGGCGTCGGCGCCGGGTGCCTTGGCGGCGTCGGGGGCTTCCAGGGTGGGGACGACGAGGACCGGGGAGCGTCCGGGGGCCAGGACGAGGACGGTGAGCCGTTCGGTGGGCGCGGTGGGCGCGTAGCCGGTGAGCCACACCAGGTCCGGTCCGGGAGCGACCAGCAGCCCCGCGAGACCGGCGTCGGCCGCGGCCCGCGCGGCGCGGTCCATACGGGCCCGGTAGTCGGCGGAGGTGAAGGGCGCGGGCGTGCTACCGGTCATTCGGGCCTCCGAGAGCGGGCGAAAGGTGGCTACGGGCAGCATCCTGCCCGCACCCGGAGGGCCACGCGAGCCGATCGGCGCCCCTTTCCGCCCCGGACGCGGTCACGGCGTCAGCCCTCCAGGGCCATGCGGGCCCCAGGAGCAGCAGCACACCTCCGGAGACCTGCTCCAGGCGCCGGCGCACACCGGACCGGGACAGCACGTTCTTGAGCCGGCCGACGAACCAGACGTAGAGGCCGTAGTAGCCGACTTCGTAGACCGCCCACAGCGCGGCGAGCCCGATCATGGCGGGCAGGTGCGGAGCGCCCTCGGGTACGAACTGCGGGAGGAAGGACATCGCGAAGATCGCGGCCTTGGGGTTGGCGAGGTTGAGCAGCAGTCCGCCCCGGTAGGAGGCCCACCCGCTGCGTTCGGGGCCGTCCCAGCCGTCGTCTCCGGCACGGTCCCTGGTGCTGCGCGCGTGCCGCAGGGTCTGGATGCCGAAGCCGACGAGGACGATCGCGCCGACGACGCGCGTCACGCCGTAGGCCACCTCGGAGGCGGCCAGCAGCGCTGTGAGGCCGAAGGCGGCGACGACACCCCGGACGAAGACGCCGGTCTCGTTGCCGAGGACGGTGAGGAAGCCCGAACGCCTGCTGCGCAGCGACTGCTT
Source organism: Streptomyces sp. NPDC050549 (assembly GCF_040655035.1). Classification (NCBI taxonomy): domain Bacteria; kingdom Bacillati; phylum Actinomycetota; class Actinomycetes; order Kitasatosporales; family Streptomycetaceae; genus Streptomyces; species Streptomyces sp. NPDC050549. Next base: position 133,319 of record NZ_JBFAJD010000007.1, on the reverse strand, counting down.
GATGATCAGCACGGTGCTCGGGCCGGGCGAGGCGGCGATCAGGGAGCAGGCGCCGAGGAAGGCCAGGAGGGTGCTCAGCATGAGGTCGTCGTGGCCCCGGGAGGGCGGCGGGACCAGTGCATTTCGTGGCCCGCGCGCTTAGGGCCCGTGCGTTCGCCGACGGCTCGTGGGGTCGTCAGACGACGAAGCCTGGGACCACGGTGAACTGCTGGTAGCCGCCGCTGTGGTGGCGCACCGTGACGGTGATCTCCTTCCCCGGGTGGGCGCGGGCCACGGCGCGCGCGAGGTCGGCCGCCGAGTCGATACGGGTGCCGCCGAACGTGAGCAGGACGTCGCCGCGGACCAGGCCCGCCGTGTAGCCGGGGCCGGGGAGGTGGACGCCGACGATCAGGGCGCCCGCCTTCTCGGCGTCCACTGCCTCCACGCCGAGGGTCGCGGCGGCGACGGACGTGGGCGACGGTGTCGGGCTCGTGGAGGACGGGCCGGGCGGGTGGGCCGTCCGTGCCGCTTGGTGGGCTGCCTGGCGCTGCATCTCGGCGAGTCTGCTCATGCCGATCACCGTGGCGCCGACCGTGCCGAGCCCGACCCCCGACAGGACCAGGACGGTTCCGACGAACAGGCCGAACAGGCCGGTCATGAGCCGTCGGCCGCGACGCCGCGCGGCATGCGGTCGGCGGCCGGTCGCGGGCTTGGTGCCGCCGCCGGGCTCTTGACCGGGCATCGGCTTGGGACGCAACGCAGTCTGTTCCATGGATCGCCTCCGGCTGGTGCTCTACCCGGCGCACCGGCGCCCGACGTGCCACGAACGAGTGAGACTGACCGGAGTTCAGGGGCGGAAGGCCACGGGCCTCGCGGCGGCGGGGGACCACGCGCGAGCACGCGGGCCGGATGGAGCGCCGGCCCGCGTGACTCGGTGCGGGTGTCAGCCGGTGTGTCCTTCGTGGCCGCCGTGCCCGGCGCCGTGGTCGAACTTCATGGCCTCGGGCGGCATGACGACGAACGGCCGCATCATGCCCATGTCCTCGTGCTCCAGCAGATGGCAGTGGTACATGAACCGGCCGTACGCGCCGTCGAAGCGGCCCATGACGCGCAGGATCTGGCCGCCGGGGACGCGGAAGACGTCCTTGTAGCCGTGTTCGTTAGGCGCGAGCGGCAGCTGCGTCGCGGGCTTGTGGGCGATCGGCACGCGTGTGCCGCCCACCGTCGGGTCGAAGCCCGACACGTCGTACGCGTCGCGTCCCAGGAGCTGGAAGTCGGCCAGGTGGATGTGCATGGGGTGGACGATCGGCGCCAGGTTGAGGAAGCTCCACTGTTCGTAGGAGCCCTCAGCGATGGTGAAGCCGAGGCCGTCGTTGAACGTCCGCGCCCCACGCCGATAGGTCTTCGTGGTGCCGTCCTGGCCGGTGACCTGGATGATGCCGTCGGCCGGGAGCTGGACGCCGGTCAGGTCCTCGGCCTCGGTCATCTCCCAGATCTCCGGGTGTCCGCCGGCGCCCTTGGTGGCCGGCGGGGTGAGCACGATCAGGCGGTGGCCGTGCGGGATGTCATGGGTGAGCCGGCGGAAGGAGCCCGAGAGCACCTCGGGCAACCGGAAGTCGTCCGTCTGGCCGCTCTCGTGCACCCGGAACTCCATGACCGCGGGGTAGCGCACGTCGTTCACCGGGTCGGGCACGCCCGGCGCCTGTGCGCGCCCCTTGTTGACCAGCCGGAGCTTCTTGGAGGCGAGACCCCGGAAGTCGACGAGGAGGTCGAAGCGCTCGGCCGGGGCCGCGGTGAGCGTGGGCATCGCGCTGTCGAAGTCGATCGGCACCGGGCGGGGCAGCAGTCCGCCGTCGCTGCCGATCTGGTGGACGACGCCCGGCACCGGGTTGTCGTCCTCGTCGACCAGGACGAGTTCGTAGATTCGGGCGTTGGAGGCGTTGACGAGCCGGAAGCGGTACCAGCCGTCGGCCACGTCGGCGTACGGCCAGATGCGGCCGTTGACCGTGGTGTACGGGCCGGTGAAAGGCAGTGTGACCGGCTTGCCCGTCTCCGGGTTCTGCTGCTGGACGATCACCGTCTTGTGCAGCAGCCGGCCGTTGAGGCGGCCGTCCTCGTCCGTGTCCAGGTTGCGGTCGGCGAGCAGCAGCGGGATCTCCCGCCCACCGCAGGGGAGACGGAGGGCGTCCTCCTCGTCGTCACGGACGAGGTAGGTGCCGTACAGGCCTGTGTGCACGTTCCACCGGGTGATGTTCATGGCGTGGTCGTGGTACCACCACTGCACCGCCTGGTGTTCGTTCGGGTACTCGGAGAGCTGGGCGTCGCCGTGGCCCACGGCGTTGTCGGCCCAGCCGTCGTTGCCCCCGCCCGTCTGGGCGCCGTGCAGGTGGGTCACCGACCAGGGCGGCAGGGTGGCCACGTCCGCGTTCGGCGCGACGCCGCCGCGGCCGGGCTCGGTGGTGGCGGGCGGTGTGCCCGGCGTGCGGGCGGGTACCTCCACCGCGGTGACGGGGTACTCACCCCCTTCGGGAATGCGGTTGGTCCAGGCGATGCGGACGCGCTGTCCGCGGCGCACCTCCACGGTCGGGCCCGGTACGTGGCCGTCGTACCCCCACATCAGGGTCGGCGGCAGCTGCGGGTGGAGGCGCACCCAGGTCGGACGCAGGGCGATCTCGGTCTCGTGGCGCACGTCGGCGGACGCCGGGCGCAGGACCGGCGGGACGGACAACTGCGCGGCGTACGGCGTCAGTTCGCCGTCGGCCGGTGCCTGCTCCCGCGTGCTGCCCTCGGTGATCCTCTCGATGATGTCGGTCAAGGTCGAACACCCCCGTGTTCTGTTCTGTCCGGCTGTTCCCTACACCCCGGAAGACTCCCGACGTCCCATCGAAGTTCCCTGAATGACCCGTTCCGTACACAAAGTTCCCAAACATACCGGTAACCCTGGTTCGGAACGGGTGCACGATCTCAGCCGAACGGCATCGCCGGTACCCGGTCCGGTACGAAACCGTGCGAACGCCGGGCCAGGTAGGCGGACTTGTAGCGGTCGACCGCGCGGTGCCAGTTCAGGATGCCCGCCATCCAGTGCTGGAGGTCGGTCACATAGCCCCGCATGATCTCGCGGGCCTCGTCCGAGAGGTCGAAGTCGTCGTAGACGACGGGCAGTTCGTTCGCGGCGACGTGTTCGAACTGGCGCATGCGCTGGGTCATCAGGTCGTGGACGACACCGAGTGCGGTCGGGTAGTCGATGCCGAAGAAGTTCTGGACGACGAGGATGGCGTTGTGCACCTCGCCCTCGTACTCGATCTCCTTCTGGTAGGAGAAGACGTCGTTGATGAGGCAGCCGTAGTCGATGGCCGCGTTCTCCAGGGCGCGGACCGGGCCGGTGCGGTAGACCTCGGGCGGGACCTTCGGGCCGTGGCCCGTGCGGCACATGCTGAGTGTGAGGTCGGAGCCGAAGGTGGCGCGGCGCATCTCCAGGTAGTCGACCGGGTCGGGGATGCGGTGCTGGATCTGGTTGGACAGCTCCCAGACCCAGCTCTCGGTCATGGTGTTGATGGCGTCCTTCAGGGCGCGCCGGTCGTCCAGGGGCATCTCGGCGGTGGTGAGGGCCCAGAGGTCGATGAGTCCGCGTTCCATGCCGTTGACCGGCACGATGACCGCCGGTCCGTCTACGGGCATGCAGTCCGACAGACGGGCCGTGGTGACGCGGGCGGCGGCGAGGTCGCCCCGGACTCCGTAGACGAGGGGGTAGTAGTCGTCGCCGTAGGTTCCCCACGCGAGCCAGCGCGAGCTGAGGTCGAGTGCCGCTTCCGTGGCGTCCGGGTCGATGCCGGCCGAGCAGAGCGGGAGGTCGGCGGCGGCGAGTTTCTCCTCGTCCCAGACGCCCTCCTCCAGCATGCCCATGGCGTGCATCCAGTCGACGAGGCGGTGCCGGGCGCCGTCGAGGTGCGGGCTCAGTTCGACCTGGAACGGCATGTAGAAGTCGGGAAGTTGGGACGGTCCGACCTTCTGGAAGGGCACGTGCGTGTAGGCGCGGAGCCGTTCCGCGCCCGCCGAGGCGAGCAGGGCGCCGATGTCGGCCGCCGACGTGCCGATGCCGGTCGGTCCGTTCAGCGGCGAGTTGTCGAGGGCGCCTTCGTTCATGTAGCGGCTGGAGCGCAGGTGCCACTCGTGGCCGCCGGACTGCCAGTCCTGGAGGCCCTGGGTGTAGGCGGCGACGGCCGCGACCTGGTCCGGGGTGAGTCCGTTCTCCAGGGCGACGGCGGGCACTTCGGTGAACGCGGTGTGCTCGAACTGGTGGAGCCGGGAGGTCAGGACGTCGTTGACGGTGTCGGCGGCCTCCTGGGTGGTGCACCCGAAGAAGGTCTCCAGGACGAGTACGCCGTTGCTCAACTCGCCCTCCTCCTCGACCTCCCGCTGGTAGGAGAAGAGGTCGTTGCGCAGGTGGACACCGTCGGAGAAGGTCTCCATCAGCACCCGCAGCGGCCTCGATCCGGCGACGGACGCGGGCACTTCGGCGGTCGCGTACTCCACCAGGCCCGCCGACCAGGGCGCGCCGCCCACCTTGCGCCGCATCTCGATGTATTCGACGGGGTTGGCGATCCGCCCCTCGTTGATGTTGGACAGCTCCCACAGGGACTCGTTGAGGAGGTGCTCGGTGGCGACGGCGAACCGGCGGCGCCAGTCGACGGACATCGACGGCACCGTGCGCGCCCACAGGTCGGCGAGCCCCGCCTCGACCGGATTCTCCGGCTCCGGTACGGGAGTTGAGAGGTCGAGGGGCATGAACAGCGGGAGCCGGTCCAGGTAGGCCTTGCCGCCGGCGCGGTCCTGGCTGCGTTTGAAGATCTCCAGGAAGTGGTCGTCGAAGAAGAACACCCACACGTACCAGTCGGTGATCAGCGACAGCGCGGGCCCGTCGCAGTCGGGGTGGGTGTAGGCGCAGAGCAGGCCGTAGTCGTGCGCGTCGAGGTCGGCCTGCTCCCAGATCCCGGAGCCCTCCAGCATGCCCATCTCGCGCGCCCACGCGGAGGAGTGGGCGCGGGCCTCGTCCAGATGCGGGTTGAGGCGCGCGGGATACGGCATGTAGAAGTGCGGGAGTTCGAACGGCTGGGTCATGGCCGGGCCCTACCCGTGACCCTCAACGGCCATCCCGGGCACGGGACATGATCACACCATCGCGTGAATCGGCGGCGAACCCCTTGCCGTCCAGGGGCCTGGCCCCGCGCGGCAACGGCGTGTTCTGGCCGGCCTCGGACGATCCGCTGTACCGGCCGGCCGACGACGGCAGGACGGTCGTCACGTCGGACCATCGGATGGTGAGGCAGGACGTACGGCTGGGCCACGCGTGCGCACCGCGCGGCCCACCCGGGTGCGCAGGGCCACGAACTCCGGCAGTCCCCGCGTGCCGATCTGGTCGCGGGGGCAGGGGAGTTCGACCAGCAGGTCCAGTGCCACCTTCGCGCCGGGGCCCGGCGTGAGGACGACGACACGATCGCCGACGTAAACGCTTTCGTCGATGTCGTGGGTGACGAAGACGATCGTCGTACGGTCCGTGCGGTGCACCTCCAGGAGGAGGTCCTCCAGGTCCTCGCGGGTCTGGGCGTCGAGGGAGCCGAAGGGCTCGTCCATCAGCAGCAGGGAGGGGCGGCAGACCAGGGCACGGGCGATGGCCACGCGCTGCTGCATACCGCCGGAGAGCTGCCAGGGGTGGCGGCGGGCGGCGGCGGTCAGGCCGACGCGGTCCAGGATGCGTTCCGCCTCGGCGCGCCGCTCGGCCCTGCGCAGGCCCTGGCGGCGCAGGGGCAGGGCGACGTTGTCGCGGACGGTGAGCCAGGGCAGCAGTGAGCGGCCGTAGTCCTGGAAGACGACGGCCAGGCGGTCGGGTACGCCGGTGACCGGTGTGCCGTCGACGGTGATCGTGCCCTCGCGCGCGGGCAGCAGCCCGGCGACGGTGCGCAGCAGGGTGGACTTGCCGCAGCCCGACGGGCCGACCACGCAGAGGAGTTGGCCGTCCGGCACGGTGAGGCTGATGTCGTGCAGGACGGGCTGGTCGCCGTAGTGCTGGCTCAGGGAGTCGAGGCGGAGCATCGGGGTCGGTCACCTGGCCCAGGGTTCGGTGTAGAGCGCGCCCCCGCCCGCGGCGACCCGGAGGTGCAACAGGTGCGGGCCGTCCTCGTCTGGCGCGTTCAGGGCGCGGTCGAGGGTCTCGGGGAGTACGGCGGGGTCGTCGGCGTAGGCCGCCGGGCAGCCGAAGGACCGGGCCAGGGCGACGAAGTCGACGCCTCCGATGTCGGTGCCGGGCACCGGGGCGATGCCGATGCGGCGTCCCAGGGCGCGGACGGCCGCGTAGCCGCCGTTGTCGAGGACGACGTAGGTGACCGGCGCCCGGTGCTGGGCCGCGGTCCACAGGGCCTGTACCGAGTAGAGAGCGGAACCGTCCCCGATCACGCAGACCAGTCGGCGCCGGTCGGCGAGCGCGCGGCCGACCGCGAGCGGCAGGCCCCAGCCGAGGGCTCCGCTGCCCGTGGTGAGGAAGCCGCCGGAGGTGTCGACGGGCACGCGCGCGTGGAGGGCGTCCCGGTGGCTGGGGGCCTCCTCGACGAGGACGCGGTCGCGGGGCAGCCGGGTGCGGAGGTGGTCGAGGACGAGTTCGGCGGTGAGGCCGGTGCCGGGTTCCGGCGGCGCGGGTGCCGGACGGGGCGGGGGCGGTTCGCGGTCCGACTGCCCGAGCAGCGCGGTGAGTCGGGCGAGGGCGGGCTTGAGGGTGGTGACGATGCTGGTGCCGGTCGGCAGCCAGGCCGCCTGCGCGGGGTCGCAGTCCAGGTGGTGGAGTTCGGTGCCGGGAGCGAGGAGCGGTCCGCCGTCGTCGAAGTGGTAGGTGAACACGGGCGCGCCAAGGGCCACGACGACGTCGTACGGCCGTAGGCGCGAGGCCAGTTGGCCGGCCACCGGTGGCAGGAAACCCTGGAACAGGGGGTGGGACTCGGGGAAGCCCGAGCGGCCGGAGAGGGGGCTGATCCAGACGCCCGCGCGGGCGCGTTCGGCCAGGGCGCGGACCTCGTCGAGGGCGTCCTCGTCGTCGACGCCGGGGCCGACGACCAGTGCGGGGCGGGCACAGGCGTCCAGGCGGGCCGCGAGGTCGGTCAGGGCGTGCGGGGCGGCGGTGAAACCGGTGTGCACCGTGCGCGGCAGGACGGGGACGGCGGGCTGGTCCCAGTCGTCCTCGGGGACGGAGACGAACACCGGCCCGCGCGGGGGTGTCATCGCGATGCGGTGGGCCTCGGCGAGTACGGCGGGCACGTCGGCGGCGCGTTCCGGCTGGTGGGCGAACTTGACGTAGGGGCGCGGGAATTCGGCCGGCCGGTCGGCGCCGAGGAACGGGCGCAACTGGAGCAGGGAGCGCGCCTGCTGGCCCGCCAGGATCACCAGCGGGACGCGGTCGCGGTGGGCGTTGAAGACGGCGCCGAGCGCGTGGCCGACGCCGCCGGCCGAGTGCAGGCTGACGAACGCGGCACTGCGGGTGCCCAGTGCGTGGCCCGCGGCCATGGCGACGGCGGTGGACTCCTGGAGGCCGAGGACGTAGGTGAAGTCCTCGGGCCAGTCGCGGAACATGCGCAGTTCGGTGGAGCCCGGGTTGCCGAAGACCGTGGTCATCCCGGTGTCGCGGAGGAACTGGACGACGGCGTCCAGGACGGTGCCCTTCATGTGGTCCTTTCCTTACGGCTTCCCCTGCCGGTGAGCCGTCTCTCGACCACCAGCAGGCCGGAGTTGAGCAGGTACCCCATGGCGCCGAGCAGGACCAGTACCGCCCACACGGTCAGCAGGTCGGAGCGCGACTGGGCGTCGGTGAGCGCGAAGCCGATGCCGTTCGCGGTGCCCGGCAGCAGTTCGGAGAAGACCATGAGGATCAGGCAGAGCGAGAGGCTGAGCCGCAGTCCCGCGAAGATGCGGGGCAGCGCGGAGGGCAGCAGCAGGAACCACAGGCGTTCGACGGCGGTCAGGCGCAGGACGGCGGCGACGTCGAGCCGGAGCGGGTCGGTGTCGCGGGCGCCCTCTGCGGTGTTGATCAGCACCGGCCAGACGGCGCTGAACACGATCGACGCGAGCTGCATCGGCGTACCGAAGTCGAACAGGACGACGAACACCGGCACGAGCGTGGGCGGTGGCACGGCCCGTGCGAACTGGAACACCGGGTCGCACAGCGCGTGGGCCCGGCGCGAACGGCCGACCATGAGACCGAGGGCGATCCCCGCGAGGGCGGCGAGCACGAACCCCGCGGACATCCGCCCGAGGCTGGGCAGGATGGTGTCGACGGCGGCCGGAGTGAGGAACGCGTGCCCGGCCGGCCCCGAGAACCACAGGTCGTGGGCGTGACGCGCGATCCGGACCGGGGGCGGGAAGTAGACACTGCCGTGCGCCTGCGCGATCAACTGCCAGGCGGCCAGGGCGAGCAGAAGGACCAGCCGGCGCAGGAGCGCTCCGCGCGCGAGGTTCGCGGCACGGGCCGCGCTGTTGCCGACGAGATGAGCGGTTCGTTCCGCCTCGTCATGGGCTGCGGTGCGACGTGGCTCGGGGATCGGCGTCCTCCTCACGTCGACACCTTGTCGTCGGCGGACTCGCCGCGCGCCGCTCTCCGGGTCCCCGCCCTCCAGGGAAAGGCCCTCCGCTCCCCCCACACGAGCACTCCGTTGATCACCAACCCCAGCATCCCGGCCCACACCACCCCGGCCAGCACGTCCCGGGTGCCGTCCGTGGCCAGTTGGGCCCGGGCGATGAAGATGCCGAGGCCCTGGCCGAAGCCGGAGAGGAGTTCGGTGGCCGTGGCGAGGATGAGGGCTGTGGCGGCCGAGATGCGGAGGCCGGCGGCGATGAAGGGGGCCGTGGCGGGGAGTTCGACGCGCAGGAGTATCGACAGGCGGCCGAAGCCGAAGGCGCGCAGAGTGTCCTTGGCGAGGGGGTCGGTCTCGCCCAGGCCGTAGACGGTGTTGAAGAGGATGGGCCAGACCGAGGCGTAGGTGATCAGCGCGACCTCGGTCCCGGTGCCGGAGCCGAGGAGGAGGGAGACGAGGGGGATCAGGGCGACGGACGGGAGCGGGCGCAGGAATTCGATCACCGCGCGTACGGCGTCGTCGACCACCGGGACGCTGCCCAGCAGCAGACCGAGGGGAATCGCGATGGCGCAGGCGAGGCCCAGGCCGAGTGCCCAGGCCCGGAGGGTGACCGCCACGTCGTCCAGGAATGCGCGGTCCGCCGCCAACTCGACTGCGCGGGCGAGGACTTCGGACGCGGGTGGCAGGTAGCTGCGTCGTACGAGGCCTGCCCTGCCAACCGCCTCGCAGGCGCCGAAGGCCAGGAGTACGCCGAGGGCGCCCAGGGTGAGTTCCTGGCGGCGGTTCACTTGACGAGGAGCGTGGCCGGGTCGATCGCCTTCTTCAACAGCCCCTGTTTCCGCATGAGTTCGGTGAGCCGGCGCAGTTGGGCGGCATCGGTGGCGACCGGGTAGGCGGGCAGGTTGATGGTCTTGGCCTGGTCCGCGGTCACCTTGGTGTACTTGGGGAGTTCGGCGCGTACGGCCGAGGGGTCCTGGGCCGCGATTTTCGAGGCGGCCTCGATCGCGCGCTTGAACGCCGCCGCGGCCTTGGCGTGCTTCTCGGCGAAGTCGCGGGTGGTGACGTAGCCGCTGATCGGCAGGGACCGGACGGGCGCGGACCCACCGTCGAGCAGCACCCGTGCCTTCAACTCGCCCTGGATCGCGCTGTCGAAGGGCTCGACCGCGTGGACGGCGTCGACCTGGCCCTTCTGGAGGGCGGGACCCATCTGCGGGAAGGCGATCTGACGGTAGGTGGGGTGTCCGGCGCCCTGCTGGTCCAGGATCGCGTCGAGGGTGAGCGACTGGATGTTGTTGAGGATGTTGACGGCGACCGTCCTGCCCTTGAGGTCGGCGGGGGTCTTGATGGGCGAGTCCTCGGGGACCAGGACGTCCATCATGTGCGGTGCCGTGCGGACGCCCTCGGCGAGGATGCGGAGGTCGAGGGTGCCCTTCTCGTCGGCCTGGAGGAAGGTGACGTAGTTCGCGCTCGCGATCACGTCGACCTGGCCCCTGGACAGGGCGGGCAGGGCCTGGATGCTCTGCTGGACGGGCTGGATGGTGACGTCCAGCCCCTCCTTCACGAACAGTCCGCGATCCCGTGCGATGTAGAGCGCAGCCGCGTCGGTCAGTGGCAACGCGGCAACGCTGATCTTCTGGTTCCCGCCGTCGTCGGCGGAGTCGGAATCCCCGCCGCCACCGCAGGCGGCGAGCACGAGTGCCAGCGCGATCGCGCCCGACGCCAACCTTCCTGTTCCCACTTGTAATTGACGTGAAGTCGTCATGCGAGCAAGGAATACCAGCGTTTTGACATGATCACCACAGGTGGGTCGGACAAAGATTCACGGTTTGGGAAAATGCGAAACGAGTTCCTCACCGACCCACGCGAGCGCGTCCGGCAGCGCCTCCGTGGCCACCGGCAGCCACAGGGACGCGGAGACCAGCCCGGCGTCGGACAGCCGGCCCAGTTCGTCCCGTACGCTCTCGGCGCTCGCGTCGGCTCCACCCAGCGGGCGCCCCGGCACCTTCACCGCGGGCGTGAAGCCGGGCGGTACGAGGAACAGGCCCGCCGTCAGGGCAAGTTCACCGGGATCGCGTCCCACCTCGGCGCCGAGCGCCTCGAGCCGCGCCCGCACTCCGGTGAGCTCCTCCGCATCGACCCCGGAGCCGTGCCAGGCGTCGCCGAACCTCAGGGCCCGGCGCAGTGCCGCGTCGCTCTGTCCGCCGATCCAGACGCCCGGTCCGCCCTCGGTGCGGGGCAGCACCCCGAGTCGCGTGGAGCCCTCGCCCCGCCACAACTGCCGTACGACAGCGAGCTGTTCGTCGGTGCGGCGGCCCCGGCCCGCGAACGGGACGCCGACGGCCGCGTACTCCTCGGTGTCCCAGCCGGTGCCGACGCCGAGGGTGAAACGGCCGCCGGAGAACCGGTCGAGGGTGGCGGTCTGGTGGGCCAGGATCAACGGGTTGTACAACGGCAGCACGAGCACGCTGGTGACCAGCCCGATCCGTCGCGTCGCCCCGGCCACGGCGGACAGCAGGATCAGCGGGTCCGGGGTCACACCGGTCGCACCGGCCACCGCATGGCCGCTCGCGAAGACGTGGTCGAGGCCCAACTCCTCGGCGTCGACGGCGACTTGAAGGACCGCGTCCACCTCTTCGTCCCGGTCGGGCCAGAGGCGGTGCGGTGCCACTCCGATACGCATCTCGGTCGTACTCCCCTCGTGCGACAAGAACGTCAGTGAACGACCCAACTACACAACGGACGTTGGCGACATCCCCTTCACCTGGATCAGCGCATGCGTGCCACCGGTCCGCCAGCGCTGCTCCTCCGCCGCGACCAACGCGGCCTCCGTGCCGGCGTCGAGGCCGGTGATCACGTCGGACTTGAGGGTACGCAGGGCCGCGACCGGGCCCGGGAAGCAGGCGGTGACGTCGGCGAACGGCGTGGTGGGGGCCCAGAGGCGATCACCCACCAGGCGACGGTAGTTGAGGTCACCTTTCACGATCGTCAGCGTGGCCGCGGCGAACTCGGCGCGGAGGTCGGCGGGCATCTCGGCGTAGGGCAGCGGGGCGCAGGAGAAGGGGTGGGCGCGCACGGTGAGGCGGCCGTCCGCCATGGCCGACCAGAGACGGCGGCCGTACGCCGCTGCCGCGCCCGGCGCGGCGGTCAGCCGGTGCAGGGCGTCGACGACGTCGGCGGTGGTGGCGTCGGAGACGTAGTACGGGTGGGGCTTGATGTGCAGGACCGCCCGTTCGATGCGCCCCCGGTCGAGGAGGTGGGCGATCAGCAGCAGGTCGGGGATGAGTTCGCGGCCCGCGTTGTCGGCGACGAGGCACAGGGTTCCGGAGAGGAGCGACCACAACCGGTCGCTGTCGTCGGCGACCAGGGCCGGGACGGGGGCCTGCGCGGCCGACTCCGCTCCGGCGGCGGAGAGGCGGAAGCCGAGGTCCGCGCGGTTGCCCCAGAGGGAGCCGTGCAGCAGTGCCTGCCCGCGCTCCTCCGGCGACTTGCCCTCCAGGGCGTCGAGGGCGGCGAGTTCCTCGTCCGTCTCGGGGGCGTCGAGTTCGGCGCGCTTGAAGGGGCGGAACGGGTCGATGCCCTGCCAGGCGCCGGGGTCGAAGTAGCCGACGGCGCCAAGGAGTTGGCGGTAGAAGTAGCTCTCGGACCAGAGCCAGGGGACGTCGTACCAGGACTGTCCTGCGTACTGGTCGGTGCCCCAGGCGGCCCACTGTCGGCGGTCGGGGGCGTCGGCCGGGAGGGGTTCGACTGCGCCCTCGGTGCAGTTCTTCAGCAGGGCGTCGAGGGCGCGGTGCTGTGCGGGGCCGTAGGGGAAGGCTTCGCGTACCTGGTGGATGATCGCGGGGTGCCGTTCGGCCAGCACGCTGTGGGGGAACGAGCCGGGCTCGTTGCCGAGGATCACGGGCGCGGCGGGGGTGTCGGGCATGCGGCTCACCGTACCGGGCGGGGTCAGCCGGCGCCGATCTCCCGCTCCAGTCGCGCGGCGAGGCTGAGATAGCGGGCGCGGCGCGGTACGGGGACCACGCCGCGGATCACCAGGTGCCACATCTCGGCGGTTCTGCGGGGCTGCAGGGCAACCGGTTCCAGGGCACGCCCGATGACGCGGATACCGACGAAGAGTCCGACGAGGGTACGGGCGACGGCGTCCACGTCGATGTCGGGGTGCGCGTCGGCCTCCGCGACCGCTCCGGCGAGTTTGCGGGCGGCGATGTCGAGCCACTCCGTGAAGGGGTGCGGCATCGGGGGCCGTACCTCGATCTCCCCTGCGGCGAGCCGGAGTCCGGCCCGCGGGATGGGGCCCTCGACGGCCAGCCGGGTCATGCCGAAAGTGACACGTATCAGCGTCTCCAGTGAGGAGTAGCCCCGGCTGTCCATGTCCTTGGTCATCTGGCGCGAGGCCTTGGCCTGCATCTCCAGGATGGTGTGGGCCAGGTCTTCCTTGGCCGCGAAGTGGAAGTACAGGGCGCCCTTGGTGACTTGGGCGTGGTCGACGATGTCGCTGAGACTGGTGGACTCATAGCCCTGCCGGTCGAACAGCTCGGCGGCGGCCGTGATGATCGTTGTGCGGGTCTGTTCGGCCCGTAGCTGCCTCGCCATCGACTGAAACACTCCCGTGAAGGAAAAAACAACGGCCCATGCCGTTTTTTGTTACCCCCTGTACACAGTAGCTCACCGTCCGACGGCTTCGACCTCGCCCCCGAAGACCACCAAGTCCCCTCACGTTCCCATCACTTGCGCCTCTCTGTCACCCCCACCCCGACTCTTGACCACTTTCAGTATCTGTGGCACGTGTCAGCGACCGTTCTCGGCCATACGGACGACCGGCCGCCCCCGGGAGGCGCCTGTGGAGGCACGCCTCTGCTTACGGGTCGGCCGGTCGGTTTCTGTGTGTGACCTGTGGGATCAGAAGGTGAGTTTCCAGTTGTTGAGGGTTCCGGTGTCCTGGGCGGCGGTGTCCTGCACCCGCAGCTTCCAGGTGCCGTTGGCGGTCTCGCCGGAGGCGTCCACCGTGTAGGTGGCCTTGACGTCGTCGGCGGAGTCCGAGGTGCTGGCGGACTTCAGACGGTACGTCGAACCGTCCGGCGCGACCAGATCCAGGACGAGGTCGCCGCGGTAGGTGTGGGTGATGTCGACACCGACCTGAAGGGCCGAGGGCGCGTTGCCACTACGGCCGTCGACGGTGATCGGGGACTCGACGGCCGCGCCCGCGTCGGGGACGGCGACGGCGGTGGTACTGGAGAAGGTGGTCCCCGTCGTCGTACCGCCGGTGCCGCTCACGGCCTGGACGGTCTTGGCCGCGTCCGCGAGACCGGCTCCGCAGCCGCCCGAGCAACTGCCGGGCAGGGCACGGGCGTTGGTCTTGATCGCCGACTCGATCTGGGCCGGGGTGAGCGCGGGGTTCGCCGACTTCACGAGCGCGACCAGGCCCGCGATGTGCGGGGTGGCCATGCTGGTGCCCTGATAGTAGGCGTACGACTCGGTGGACGGCGTCTTGGTGCCGGAGTTCAGCGTGGAGTAGATGCCGTTGGCGGTGCCCGTGCCGGTCTGGCCGCCGGGGGCCGAAATGTCCACGCCCGTGCCGTAGTTGGAGTAGGACGCCTTGGCGCCGGCGCGGTTGGTGGCGGCGACCGAGATGACGTTCGCGCAGTTGCCCGGCGAGTGGTTGGCGACGTTGTCGTTGTCGTTGCCCGCCGCCACGACGACCGTGGTGCCGCGGTTCACGGCGGCGGTGATCGCGCTCTGGGTGGCCGAGGTGCAGGCGCCGTCGCCGCCCAGACTCATGTTGATGACCTTGGCGACGTTGCCGTTGGCGGGGACACCCGAGACGGTGCCGCCGGAGGCCCAGGTGATGGCGTCGATGATGTCGGAATCGTAGCCGCCGCACTTGCCGAGGACGCGCAGCGGGGAGATCTTCGCGCCGTAGGCGATGCCCGCGATGCCCTTGCCGTTGTTGGTGACGGCGGCGATGGTGCCGGCCACATGGGTGCCGTGCCAGGAGGAGTTGCTCGCCCCGATGCCCGTACCGCACTCGTTGGCGGCGTAGTAGTCGCCGGGGTCGGCCGGGTTGCTGTCGCGGCCGTCGCCGTCGACCGAGACGGCGGTGTCGGTGATGAAGTCGTAGCCGGCGACGATGTTCGCGGCAAGGTCGGAGTGGGTGACGTAGCCGGTGTCGATGACGGCGACGGTGACACCGCTGCCGGTCGAAGTCGGCCACGCGGCGGGGACGTTCATGCCGGCGGTGGACTCGAACAGGTCCCACTGCTTGCCGTACTCGGTGTCGTTCGGGTCGGCCTGCGGGGTGTTCAGCCGGTCCGGCACGACGTAGGAGACCTGCGGGTCGGCCTTGAACTCGGCGATGACGTCGGCCACTTCGGTGGTGCTCTGCGCGTCGCCGAGGCCGACGAGGGCCGCGCCGGTGCCGAGGCGGCGCTGGAAGTCGACGTCCTCGCCGGTCTCCTTGCCCTTGGTGGTGGCGTCGGCTTCGGCGGCCCGGTTCGAACTCGCTTCCGCAGCACCGGACTTGTAGCCGACGATGAGGCGCTGGGCGAGGGTGCCGGGGGCAGCCTCGGTCTGACCGGGCAGAGCCGGTGCGGCGGCCCGGGTGGGGGGTTCCTGGGCGACGGCGGCCGAGGTGGCCACCGTGGCGAGGAGGGCCGCGGAGACCGCGGCGACGGATATCAGGGTCCGTCCGTTGGGGAATGCCGTGGGAGTGCGCAAGGGCTTGCCTTTCGTGGCCGTACTCCGAGCAGCGCGGAGCAGCGGTCGATTCGCTTCGCCGTCGAAGCGGTGGGGGGTCGATCCGAAGAGCACCGGGCACCGGCAGCCGCCTCGCCAGGGGTTGCCTGGGGGTCAGCTGTGGCCAAACGATAGGCAAAGAGAAGGTCATATGGATACGGGGGAAACCCTCGGTCCGGCCGGAAATCGCCCTCGACATCGACCAGTTGACCGATCTGCCCCGGTTCACGGCGGCAGGGCGGACCGAACACGTGGGACCGAGGGCGGCGGGGGCGGGCTGAACGCGTGGGGTCCGAGGGCCGTATGACACGGACAGACCGTTCCCGCCCCGGCCGAGGAGACGTTCCGGATGTCCCGGATGACCGCACAACGCACCGCCATGGCGGGCGCCGCCATGGCCCCGCTGCTGCTCACCGTCTGGGCGGCGGGTCCGGCGCAGGCGCACGGGGCACCGACGTATCCGGTCAGCCGCGTCTACGCCTGCTCGCCGGAGGGCGGCAGCGCGGCCGGGTCGGCGGCCTGCAAGGCGGCCGTGGCGGCGAACGGAGGGCCCTTCACCTTCTGGGACAACATCCGGGTCCCGGACATCAACGGGCGGGACCGGCAGCTGATCCCCGACGGGAAGCTGTGCAGCGGTGGGCTGTCCGACTACAAGGGGCTCGACCTCGCCCGCACCGACTTTCCGTCGACGCGGCTGACTCCGGGGGCGAAGCTGACGATGACGTACGCGTCGACGATCGCGCACACCGGCACGTTCAAGTTGTATCTGACGAAGGCCGGTTACGACCCGTCGAAGCCGCTCACCTGGTCCGAGCTGCCGACGCAGCCGTTCGCCGAGGTGAAGGACCCGCCGCTGACGGGCGGCGCGTACCGCATCAAGGCGACGCTGCCGACGGGCCGGACGGGGCGCCAGCTGATCTACACCATCTGGCAGAACAGCAGCACCGAGGACACGTACTACTCGTGCTCGGACGTGGTGTTCCCGGGCGGCAGCACCTCGTCCTCGTCCTCCTCCACGGGGACGGCCGGCTCGAAGGACAAGGCGGCGGGCGCCAGTCCGTCGTCGTCCGCGGTCAAGTCCCCCACGGCCGCGAGCCCTTCGGCGAAGGCCCAGGAATCCACCACGGCGCAGAAGTCGTCCCCCGCCGAGGAGACCACCGCGCCGGGCAGCAGTCCGGTGGCGTCCGACACCGACGCCGGTTCGGGCGGCCCTTCGGCGCCCATGCTGGCGGGCGGCGCCGCCGCGGTGCTGGTGCTCACCGGGGGCGCCGCCCTGACCCTGCGACTGCGTCGACGCTGAACTCGACGCGTACAGGCCCTGCTTGCTCTGCTCCTTAGTTGGTGTAGACCGGCAGGCCGCCGTCGGTCACCGGGGCGTACTTCGCGGTGAAGTAGCCCGCGCTGAAGCACAGGGACGAGCCCGAGGTCTTGGTGAAGGCCTGGTTGGTGAAGTTGATGCTGGTGTCGGTGTTGCTGGCCGTGCCGCTCAGGCTGGGCGCCTGGTAGACACAGGTGATGCTGCCCAGCAGGGTGGTCAGCTTGACCGTGGTCTGGATGGTGGAGCCGCTGGCCGGGGTGACGGTCAGGGTGCCGTCCGAGGCGGCAGCGGTGGTGTACGGCAGGTTGTCGACCGTGATGCTGGAGACGCCGAGGACTCCGAGGACATTGCTCGTGCAGCTGCTGCTGTCGAAGGTCTGCCCGGAGACGGACTCGGTGGCGGTGCCCGGCGCGGTCGGGTTGTCGGTGACGGTCGCGGTGAACGTCGACGAGGTGCACTTGACGCCGCTGGTGCCGGTCGCGCTGGAGTACAGCGTGGCGCTGGTGCCGGTGGCCAGGGGCGCGGTCAGCACATCGCCGACGGCGACGGGCGTACCGCCGAGGCTGCCGGTGGTGAGCACCGGGGTGTCGGCCGCGGACGCCGGGACGGTGAAGGGGAGGGTGAGCGCGGCGACGGAGCCGACGAGGGTGAGGACGGTGCGAGTGCGCATGCGGGTGTACCTCTTCTTCCGAAGTGGGGCCGAACCGGGGGGTTCTTTGGGGGGTGGGGGAACTGGGGGGTCTTTCGAGGGTTGGCAACTTGGACTTGGGGCGTGCGAGTTCGCCGTCGCCGGCCCGTGACGCCTTCTCCGTACGCGACGGGCCGGCAACGCCGGTGGGCCGGTGACCGGCCGGAGGCCCACGGGGGTTGAAGGCTTCCGGCCGGGCCGGGCGGTGGGGCGGACGGCACGGACCAGGGGGGAAGCGGCCGTGCCGGGCCGCGGGGTTCGGACTCTGCGGGCGTGAAGTGCCCTTGTGGAAAGGGAAGTCCGGGAACGCGGCTCCTGCCACGTGCCGGATCCGGCGCCACGGATCCGGCAAACAATGGAGAGTTGTAGACCTGAGTGTCCGTCAACGTCAAGACGTACAAGTCAAGTTGGTGTGCTGATCGGTATGCGGTCACAGGCTCCGCGAGATCACGGACGGGCCTTGCCTCACAGGCGGCACATCATCAACACTCTTTTTCCACAACTCCCTTGACCCTCGAATGTAACCCCCGGTAACTTCCTCGACGGCTACTGCTGCGTAACCTGAAAGCCCTTGCACCCGCCGGGAGTTGTGAGGATGGCTGCGCCGCACTCGCTGTCCGCGCCAGGACAACGCGCCACATTGGATACCGACTCGCGTTGACTAGAGCAGCACATGGGAGCAGACATGGCTTCACCCTCGGACGCCAACTCGTCCGCAGGCAACACCCCCGAGAACCCGGAAACCGGTTCCGCACCTGGGACCGCCGAGGTTCCCGAAAGACGCGGTCAGGTCCGACTTCGCCGCGCCGCGGTGATGGCGGTGCCGGCCACCCTGGCCGCCGCGGCCCTCGGGATCCTCACCGCCCAGGGCGCCCTGGGGGTGCAGTTCTCCATCTCGGGCATGCCGTTCACGGTCACCGCCAAGTCGCTCGACGGCACCGGCTTCGAGCAGTTCGGCGACCTCGACAACATGATCCCGAACAGCCCGAACGCGGGTGACACCGGCGGGCAGGTGCTGGTCATGACCTCCGCCATCAAGAGCGCCACGCTCGACAGCCTCTGCCAGAGCGTCGACCTCGGCGGCATCAACCTGCTCATCAAGGCGGGCAGCGGCTCCACGAAGGTGACGGCGAGCGACCTCACCACGGACTCGACGGAACTGTCGGGCGACGCCGCCTTCGGCAACATCGAGATCGGCAATGACGCCAGCACGCTCACCAAGGCCGGCGTGCAGGGCAAGAAGGGCGTCTTCAGCCAGCAGTCCGACACCGTGCACATCGACAACCTGCGGCAGACCAACTACGCCACCACAGCGGGTGTGTTCAAGCTGCCGGGTCTCAAGCTCAGCTTCAGCGACTCGGGTTGCTGATGTCCGACAACCTGTCACGGCAGGGGATGCGGCCCGCCTTCCGGAGTTGGCGGGCCCGTCGTCCGTTCTGGGGCGGGCTGCTGCTCGCCCTGGGCGGGGCGGAGATCCTGCTCACGGAGAAGGTGTCGCTGAAGGTCGCGATGCACATCGGGATGCAGGGCATGACCGGCTATCTGCTGCCCGTGCTGATGCTGCTGCTGGGTCTGCTGATCCTCTTCAGCCCGAGTCAGCGGCTCTTCTACTCGATCGTCGGGGTCCTGTGCACGCTGGGCTCCTGGCTCACCTCGAACCTCGGCGGGTTCTTCGTCGGGCTGCTGCTGGGAGTCGTAGGCAGCTGCCTCACGTTCGGCTGGCTGCCGGACCAGGAGCCGCGGTCCGAGCGCCGGCGCCGCAAGCGCGAGGCGAAGTCGGCCACGCAGACGGAACTCCAGCACCAGGCCTGACCGCAAGGGCCAAAGGCGTCACGCCCCGGCAACCGCCGGGGCTCGACGCATGCCCGCCCTGCCGTCAGTGCGCGGTCGCGGGCGGTTCGGTGGAAGTGGCCGCCGGGGACTCGGTCGAGGTGTGCACGGCGGTCGGCTCCACGGGGACCGACTCCGCCACGTTGCTCTCCTCCTTCATCGCCTTCGCCTCGCTCTTGAGGATGCGCATGGACTTGCCCAGCCCGCGCGCGGCCTCGGGGAGCTTCTTCGAGCCGAACAGCAGGATGACCATGATCGCCACGACCAGCAGGTGCCATGGTTCCAGTCCGTTGCGGAGCATGATCTCGCCCTTTCATCCCTGACAACAGTTGCTATGTTGCGCAACTGTACAACCCACGAGTGGATCGCAGACCCCTCAGGGCCAGGGCGTACAGACCGAGCACAGCCGCGAGCAGCAGGTAGTACGGCAGCGCGAGCCCCGTCATGCCCAGCGCCGCGCCCAGCGGACTCGGCGGCAGCAGCAGCCCCACGGCGGCCAGTACGGCCGCGGCCCACCCGACCGGCCCCGGTCCGCCGCCCTCCGCGAGGCTCCGGCCGGTCCGCAGGAGCAGCATCACCAGGGCCTGGGTGAGCAGGTTCTCGGTGAACCAGGCCGAGTGGAACAGCACCTCGTCGTCCACGGCGTCGGGCCCGCGCAGCGCGAGCGCGAGCACGGCGAAGGTGGCGAGGTCGGCGACCGCGTTGAGGGCCCCGAACCCGGTGATGAACCGCAGGAACGCCCGGGGTCGCAGCTCGGTCGGCCGGCGCAGCGCGGCGGCCGACGGCCGGTCGTGGGCGAAGGCCAGTTGGGCCGCGTCGAAGCAGAGGTTCTGGGCGAGCACCTGGGCCGGGAGCATCGGCAGGAACGGCAGCAGCAGACCGGCGGCGAGCATCGCGATGACGTTGCCGAGGTTCGAGGAGAACGTGACCTGCAGATACGAGGCGATGTTCGCGCTGCTGTGCCGGCCGGCCGTGACCGCGTGCCGGATCGCGGTGAGGTCCTTCCCGGCGAGCACCACGTCGGCGGCCTCGCGGGCCACGTCGACGGCGGCCCGCGGTGCGATCCCGACGTCGGCGGCGCGCAGCGCGGGCACGTCGTTGAGGCCGTCGCCGAGAAAGCCGACGGTGTGTCCGGCCGCGCGGAGGTCGGTGACCGCGCGGGCCTTGTCCTGAGGGGTGCAGCGGGCGGAGACCCGCACCTGCCCGGGGACCAGTCCCAGTTCCCGGCACACGCGGGCCGCCGTGGCCGGATGGTCGCCGGTGAGGATCCGCACGCCGATGCCCAGGTCGGCCAGGGCGCGCAGGGCCTCCGGCGCGGCCGGGTCGATGGCGTCGTGGAAGGTGACCAGGCCGCGGAAGGTCAGGCCCCGTTCGTCGGCGGGGGTGTACGCGCGCGTGCGGGCCGGGAGTTCGGCGGTGGCGACCGCCAGCAGCCGTAGACCGGACTCGGCCTCGCGGGTGGCCAGGGCGAGCAGCCGGTCCCGTTCGCCGGGCTGAAGCAGACAGCGTTCCACGACGTCCTCCACCGCGCCTTTGACGATGAGGGTGTGCGTTCCGAGGGCGGCGCCGCGCACCACCGCCGAGGCGAGCCGCCGCAGCGGGTCGAAGGGCACGGCCGCGATCCCGTCGTACTCCTCCCCCACCGGCCCGGCCGCGGTCAGCAGTGCTTCGTCGAGGGCGTCCGGGACGGGTGCGTCGGCGAGCTGGAGGGTCCACCAGGCGGCTGTGGCGGCCCGGTCGAGGACGTCCGGGTCGTCGCGGCCGTCGGGGCCGAGGGCGCGTTCCACGACCGGTCTGTCCTGGGTGAGGGTGCCGGTCTTGTCGAGGCAGAGGACGTCCACGGCGCCCAGGTCGTGCAGGGCGGGGAGTCTTCTGACGACGACCCCGTGCGTACGGGCGAGCAGCGCCGCCCCGCGAGCGAGGCAGGTCGTCACGATCACCGGCAGCATCTCGGGGGTCAGCCCGACCGCCACCGCGACGGCGAACGGCAGCGTCGTAAGGCCCCGGCCGCGCAGTGCCGCGTTGGCCATCAGGACCAGCGGGGGCGTCAGCAGCATGAACCGGATCAGCACCCAGGAGACGCCGTGCACGGAGCGGTCGAAGGCGCTCGGTCCGCGCCGCACCGGCCCGCCGTGCGCGGCGGCCAACCGGGTCCGCGCGCCCGTCTCCAGGACAACCGCCGTGGCACTGCCCGAAACGACGCCGCTGCCCTGGAAACACAGGTGCGGCTGCGCGAAGGGGAACTCGTCGGCCGCGCCGGGCAGTTCCACGGCGGCCTTGGCGACCGGCGCGGACTCGCCGGTCAGGGGGGCCTGGTGCACGGTCAGCCCGCTCGCGCGCAGCAGTCGTAGATCCGCCGGGACGAGGTCGCCGGGACCGAGCCTGACCACGTCGCCCGGGACCAGTTCGGCGACCGGGATCTCCCGGGCCCGCACCTGCGCCCCGGCCTCCGCGCGGCGCAGGACGCAGGCGGTCGAGCCGACCAGCTCGCGCAGGTCGTGCAGGGAGCGGTCGGCCCGCTGCTCGCCGCCGGCGCGCAGCACACAGCTGACCGCGACGAGCGCGAGGATCACGGCGGCCGTGCCCCAGGACGC
Organism: Streptomyces sp. NPDC050549; assembly: GCF_040655035.1. NCBI lineage: Bacteria > Bacillati > Actinomycetota > Actinomycetes > Kitasatosporales > Streptomycetaceae > Streptomyces > Streptomyces sp. NPDC050549. Next base: position 111,566 of record NZ_JBFAJD010000007.1, on the reverse strand, counting down.
GACGAGTGCCGAGACCAGGCCGAGGCAGAGCAGGACGGCGGTGAAGGGGTCGCGCAGACTGCGCAGGAACAGGCGGTGCCAGGGTGTCGTACGGCGTTCCGGGAGGGTGTTCTCGCCGGTTGCCGCGAGCCGGGCGGCGGCCTCCGGTTCGGTCAGTCCGCGCGGGCCGGTGTCGAGGTGCCGCAGCGCCTGGAGCGGGGTGTGCCGGTGGGCGGCGGCGTCAGATGCCACGGAGTCGGGGGGCGGGCACATCGCGGTCTGCGCGGTCGGTGAGGCGGGCGACCGCGAGCCGGACCACGTCGACCACGTCCGGGTCGTCGACGAAGTACACCTGGCGGCGGCCCTCGCGGCGGGAGCGGACCAGGCCGGCGAGTTTCAGTTTGGTCAGGTGCTGGCTGACCGCGGGCAGCGCGCCGCCGACCCGCTCGGCGAGTCCGGTGACATCGCTCTCGCCCTGGGCCAGCGCCCACACGATGTGCAGCCGCGCGGGCGAGGCCAGGAGGCCGAAGGCCGCGGCGGCGCCCGCGAGCACGTCGGCGGACGGGTCGTCGAAGCCGCGGCCGGCTGTCTGCACCGTCGTCGCCTCCCGTCCTGTCCCGTCCTGGCCGTTGCTTTCGCACGAACCGCCCCAGTCTAGGCGGCCGGAACTTCTCCCCGGTCCGGGGAGTTTCCACGGTGCCGCAGACACGGATTTGTATACACCTGACTACGACACATGGAGAGCGCATGGCCCTGTGGGACCGCTTCAAGGAGTCCGCGTCGACGATGCAGACCCAACTCGTGGCGAAGAAGAACGACCTGAAGAGCGGGGCGTTCCGCGACGCGAGCATGGCGATGTGCGCGCTTGTGGCGGCTGCCGACGGCACCGTCGACCCCTCTGAGCGGCAGCGCGTCGCCCAGCTCATCGCGAGCAACGAGGTGCTGCAGAACTTCGACGCGATGGACCTCCAGCGCCGCTTCGACGCGAACCTGGACAAGCTGACGGCCGACTTCGCCTTCGGCAAGGTCAGCGTGTTGCAGGAGATCGCCAAGGCGAAGAAGAAGCCCGCCGAGGCGCGTGCCGTGATCCAGATCGGCATCGTGATCGGCGGCGCGGACGGCGACTTCGACAAGACCGAGCAGGCCGTGGTCCGCGAGGCCTGCTTCACCCTGGACCTGCCGCCGCACGAGTTCGACCTCTGACCGGACTCCGGGGGGACATGACCTGCCTCCGGGGGACATGACCGGGAGCAGGCCGGACACCCTGGACCGCGGTCCGATCCACGCCCTGCACATCGACGGCCGGGCACCGTTCCGCCGGATCGCCGCGGTCCTCGGCGTCTGGGCCCGGACCGTCGCGCGGCGCTGCGCCCGGCTGCGCACCGAGGCGGCGCTGCGCGTCGTCGGACCGACGGACCCGCGCCGGGCGGGCCGTACGCAGTGGCTGGTCCGGCTCACCGCGGCGACGCGCTCGGCGCGGCACATCGCCCACGCGCCCACCGACGCGTCGGGCACCAACCCCCTTCTCCTGCGCGGCAACCCCACGTACGGCGCGAGCGCGCGGCCGAGGGAGGGAGCGGCGAATCCGGTGACGTCCAGCACGAACAGCCGTCGTCGGCCCGCGATGTCGCCGAGCCGGCCCCGGTGGTCAGCGGTACCGCGAACGGCAGGGTGTGGGCGGTCGTGAGCCACTGGATGCCGGAGACCGATCCGCCCGGCTCGGCGTGGATCGCGGGCGCGGCCACCCGCGCCACGGTCCCTTCCAGCGTGGCCCCCGGGATCGCGGAATTCTTCCATCCACGACCCGCGGGATGACGAAGTCGCGCACAATGAGCCCGAGTTGCCGATGTAACCGGCCGTACGCCCGTACGTAACCTCCTCAACCTCCTTATGACGTCGAGATGATCACAATGCGGCAGCAACAACTCACTGCGGGTCGCTGCTCACTTGACTACCAGCGGTCACACACGATTGGCTCCGGCCCAGCGGGAGTCACCCGGTCGGCGCACCTCTTACGGCTCCGGGCGCACTCTCCCCGTCCCCGAGCTCGGCCGCACAGCGAGGTGCCGCACCCCCCATGACCACTCCACCCTCACCTCACGCCCCCTTCCGTCGCATACCCGGCGCGGTGCTGACCGGCGCCGTCGCCGCCTGTCTGCTGCTCGCCGGCTGCTCCGGAACCGGTGATTCCGGCTCGGGCACGGACGCGGCCGATGCCGGCGGCACCGGTCGGCTCAAGATCGCCATGGTCACCCACGCGAGCAAGGGCGACGCCTTCTGGGTGCTGGTGAAGAAGGGCGCCGAGGCCGCCGCCGCCAAGGACGGCGTCGAGCTGACGTACACGAGCGACCCGGACGCGACCGGGCAGGCCGAGCTCGTGCGGGACGCGATCCGGGACGGGGTCGACGGCATCGCACTGACGCTCGCCAAGCCGGACGCGATGAAGGCACCGATCGCCCAGGCCAGGTCCTCGGACATCCCCGTGGTCGGCCTCAACTCCGGTATCGACTCCTGGCAGTCGGACGGTGTCCTGGAGTTCTTCGGGCAGGACGAGAGCGTCGCGGGCCGCGCCGTCGGCGAGAAACTGGACGCCCTCAACGCCGAGCACACCCTGTGCGTGATCCACGAGCGGGGCAATGTCGCCCTGGAGGCGCGCTGCGCGGGCGTCAAGAAGACGTTCACCGGCGTGACCGACATGCTCTATGTGGACGGCACCGACATGAACGCCGTGTCCGCGAGTGTCACGGACCGGCTGAAGCAGGACCCCAGCATCGACGAAGTGGTCACGTTGGGCGCCCAGTTCGCGCTGGCCGCGGTCAAGTCCGTGAAGGCGGCGGGCAGCAAGGCCAAGGTCGCGACCTTCGACCTCAACCAGGACCTGGCCAAGGCCGTGCAGAACGGGTCCGTGCAGTTCGCGGTCGATCAACAGCCGTATCTGCAGGGCTATCTGGCCGTGGACTCGTTGTGGCTGTACAAGACCAACGGCAACATCAGTGGCGGCGGGGCGGCTCCCGTGCTCACCGGCCCGGCGTTCGTGACGAAGACGAACGTCGGCGCGGTCGCGAAGTACGCGGCCAACGGAACGCGCTGACCGGACACTTCGTACGAGGATGTAGCGAGGACGACCACGATGTCTCCACGGACAGGTGCCCGGCGCCGCGTCGGCTCCATACGCATTTCCCTGATCCTGCTCGCCCTGGTCCCCAGCGTCACGCTCGCCGCCATGTGGGGCGTGACGACGACCCAGATGTTCACCGAGGGGCTGCGGCTGCGGTCGCAGACGGAGCTGAGCAGATCGACCGGCGCCATGGGCACCGAGGCCGCGCTCGCGCTCCAGAAGGAGCGCAGCCTCTCGGCGGCGTGGATGGCCTCACCGCACGGTTCCGAGGCCGCGCTCAAGGCACAGCGCGCGGCGACGGACAAGGCGGTGGCCCAGCTCGTGGCCCAGTCCGGCGCGATCAAGAAGGCGCCCGTCCGCATCAGGGACCGGATGTACTCGGTCGTCGCGTCGGTGGACAGCCTGGAGTACTACCGCAGCCAGGTGGACAAGCCCACCGACATCACGCCCCAGCAGGTACTGGACCAGTACACCTCGATCATCGACGACCAGATCCAGGCCTTCCAGCAGCTGTCCCAGGTCGACGACGGCGACCTCACCTCGCAGGCGGAGCCGCTCGTCGCACTGGAGCACGGGGCGGAGCTGGTCTCCCAGGAGGACGCGCAGCTGACGCTGGCCTGGCCCTCCGGGCACGTCAACAACGCGGCGTGGGAGCAGTTCGCCGAGCTGGTGCACGCCCGGCGCTGGCTGGTCGAGGACCAGATCGCCACCGGGTTCCAGGGCGCGACCAAGACGAAGATCGAGCACATTCTGCAGAGCGTCGCATGGAGCACCCTGGAGTCCACGGAGGACGCGGTGCTCACGGCCGGTACGGCGGACAAGGCGGTGCCGGACAACGGCTCGGCCGGCAGGATCGTCCTGCCCGACGAGCAGAAGCAGTGGAACGCGGCCCTGACCCAAGTCGCCGCCGAGTACGAGGTGTTGATCCGGCAGCAGACCGCCGCACTCCTCGACCGCAGCTCCGACAAGGCGCACAACCTGCTGCTCACCGCCGCCTCGCTGAGCGCGGGCGGACTCGCCGCCCTGCTGCTGTGCGTCGGCATGTCCTGGCGGATCACCCGCTCCCTGTCCCGGCGGCTGCGCGGCCTGAAGATGGCCACGCTCAGCCTGGCCGAGGACCGGCTGCCGGACGTGGTCGCCCGGTTGAACCGCGGCGAGAAGATCGACGTGGAGTCGGCGACCCCGCCGCTGGACTACGGCGGCGACGAACTCGGCCAGGTGGCACAGGCGTTCAACACCGCGCAGCGCACCGCCGTGCACACCGCGATCGAACTCGCCGACACCCGGCGGGGGTTCCAGAAGGTCATCCTCGGCATCGCCCGGCAGAGCCAGAACCTGGTCAACCTCCAGCTCACCAAGCTGGACCAGCTGGAACGCCGGCACGACGACCCCGAGGTGCTGCGCGGCCTGTACGAACTGGACTCCACGGCAAGCCAGTTGCGCCGCTACGAGGAGAACCTCGTCGTCATCAGCGGTGAGCAGCCGCGCCGCAGCTGGACCGAGCCGGTCGCGCTGATCGACATCCTGCGCAGTGCCGTCGGCGAGGTCGCCGAGTACCAGCGGGTGGAGGTGCACACCGAGGAGGAGGTGTGTCTCGCGCCGCCCGCGGTGGCCGACGTGATCCACCTGCTGGCCGAGCTGATCGACAACGCGACGGTGTACTCCCCCGCGCCCAGCCCGGTCGGTGTGCGGGCCGCGATGGTCGCCAAGGGGCTGGTGATCGAGGTCGAGGACCGCGGGCTCGGCATGTCGGAGGAGGACTACGCCTCGCTCAACGGACAGCTCGCGGTGGCCCCGCAGTTCGACGTCGTCGCGCTCGCCGACGACCTGCGGCTCGGCATGTTCGTGATCGCCCGGCTCGCCACCCGGCATGGCATCGCGGTGACGCTGCGCTCCTCGCCGTACGGCGGCACGACCGCGATCGTGCTGATCCCGCACGAGATCGTCGTACCCGAGCCCTTGGAAGAGGCGGCGCCGGTCGAAGTGAAGGGCGACGACGAGGCCGTCACGGTGGAGCGGGTCGCCGCCGCGGCCGAGAAGGCGGCCGAGACACCGGGCCCCACGCCCGGGGCGCTGCCCGCCATGCCCCCGGCCCGGTCCGCCGAGCCCACCGTCACCGCCGATCTCGGCGGGCTGACCCCGTTGCCACGGCGGGTGCCGCAGACCAGTCTGGCCAGTGAGTTGCGGGAGGAGGCGGGACCGGCCGAGGAGGACGGGGAGCTGGAAGACTTCACCGCGGAACGTGCGGCTTCCTCGCTGGCCGGGTTCCAGCGCGGCACGTTCCAGGCGCGAGACACCATCGACGACGACGCGCCGTCGCAGTACGACCGGGAGGAAGCAGCCGCCTCCCCGAATCCGCCCGCCGATCGCTCATGAAGGACTCCGCCATGACACGTCCCGTGCCTGCCACGCACACCCAACTCGACCAGTTGCTCACCGGACTCGTGGACCGGGTGGCCGAGGTGAACCAGGCCGTCGTGCTGTCCGAGGACGGCCTCGTCGTCAGCAAGTCCACCGGGTTCCTGCGCGACGACGCCGAGCGGCTCGCGGCCACCGCGTCCGGGCTGATGAGCCTCAGCAAGGGGGTCAGCATGGACTTCCGCGGCGGTCCGGTGCGCCAGGCGCTGATCGAGATGGCGAACAGCTATCTGATCCTCACCGCGGCGGGCCCCGGCGCACACCTGGTCGTCCTGACCGGTCCGGGCGCGGACGTCGGGGTCGTGGCGTACCAGATGAACATGCTGGTGAAGAAGATAGGCGAGCATCTCAGCGCCGCGCCGCGGGCCAACGTCGGCCCCGCGGCCGGCTCCGGCGAGTGAGGTGAGCGGTGGCGACGCGGCGGGACGGCTGGTACGACCGTTCACGCTGACCGGTGGCAGAACCCGGCCCAGCCGCGCCGATTTCACCCTCATCACCACGGTCACCGCGGTCGACCCGGCGCCCTCGCGGGCCCCCAGGCCACAGCCGGAGCAGGCCCGCATCCTTCGGCTGTGCGCGGAGCCGCTGGCGGTGGCGGAGGTCGCGGCCCTTGTCGACCTCCCGGTGAGCGTGGTAGTGATCATGCTCTGCGACCTGCTGGAGGCGGGCCTGATCACGGCCCGTCCTCCGCACCCGGTCTCCCGTACCAGCCCGGACATGGACCTGCTGCAGAAAGTGAGGGAGGGCCTTGGCCGGCTCTGACACCATCGCTCCGGCACCCGCGCCGCCCGAGACGGTCAAGATCCTGATCGCGGGGGGCTTCGGCGTCGGCAAGACCACCATGGTCGGTTCGGTGAGCGAGATCGCGCCGCTGCGTACCGAGGAACCGCTCACCTCGGCGAGCCTGGCCGTCGACGACCTCGACGGCATCGAGGAGAAACGGGCCACCACCGTGGCCCTGGACTTCGGCCGCATCACCATAGGCCAGGACCTGGTGCTGTACCTGTTCGGCACCCCCGGCCAGCAGCGCTTCTGGTTCATGTGGAACGACCTGGCGCTCGGCGCGCTGGGCGCGGTGGTCCTGATCGACGTGCGCCGCCCGAAGTCCAGCTTCGCGGCCGTCGACTTCTTCGAGCGCCGGGGCATCCCGTTCGTGGTGGGCGTGAACGGCTTCTACGGCGAGCACCCGTATCCGGCGGAGGCGGTCCGCGACGCGCTGGCGCTCCCGGAGGACGTCCGGGTGCTGCTGTGCGACGCCCGCGAGCGCGACTCGTGCCGGAACGTACTGATCGCGCTGCTGGACCAGTTGATCGAGGCGGCCATCGAGGACGGCGGGGGCGGCAGGCTCACTCGTCCGCCCCGGTGAGCGGTTCGTCCGAGGGGGCGATGATCCGGGCCGTGAGGTCCGGCTCCACCATGTCCCGGTCGAAGGGGAACATCGGCCGCCGGATGCGGTGATGGCCGAGCCGGACCAGGTCCTGGTCGACCCCGCCCGGGGTGAGGGCCATCTTCCAGTCGGCGGCCATGGCGAACAGCTCGGGTTCGAGATAGCCGATCTTGACGAGCACGAGATCGGCCGCGCGCGGCTCCAACTCCAGGTCGGTGAAGTCGTGTTCGTGGTGGTACGGCTTCCGCAGCCGGGTCAGGACCACGTACACGCTCCCCACCCTGAGGACCACCTCGGTCTCGGCGTCCCGGTCGCCGTGCCGGACGGAGTGCACGACACCGGTCATGGAGAGCGGGCCGGCGTGCCGGTCGTCGACCTCCGCACCCGCCGTGACGGTGACGGTGGCGCCGACACCGGCCGCTACGGCCGTGTCCACGGCGGACGGTCCCGGCAGCGACGCGTAGATGACCGTAGGGCCGTCCTGGTCCTTGAACTCCGGGCGTTCCAGCACCTGTTGGAGACCCCAGGTGACATCGCCGGCGCCGCCCGCGGTCGGGTTGTCACCGGTGTCGCTGATGAAGTAGGGGCGGGCGGTGGAGGCCAGGGCCTCGTCCAGGCACCCGGTCAGGGTGCCGGTCGGCGCGACGAACGCGAAGTCGTCACGTGCCGCCCAGAAGCCGCGCGCCAACTGCTCCGCCCCTGCCGTGACTTGGGGGGCGGACGGGCCGGTGACGACGACCGCGGCACGGTTGCGGGGCTCGTCGGCCCACGCGTAGCCGACCCAGATCGCCGCGTCCGTGACACCCTCCTGCGCTTCCACGTCTTCCACGGCCGCGTAGACGCTCTTCGCCGGTTCGATACGGGTGGAGGTCTGCTCGCCCGCGAGGAGTACGGGGACCGGGATCCACGCCTTGACCGGGCGGGGGGCGCCGCTCGCCAGCAGTTCTACGAGGTTGTGGGCAGCGCGTTCCTTGGTGTCCATGGCGTCCTCGTGCGGGGCCATGCGGTAGCAGGTGATCAGGTCGCTGCGGTGGACCAGTTCGCGGGAGACGTTGCCGTGCAGGTCCATTGACGTCGACACCAGGGTGTCGGGACCGACGGTTTCGCGGATGCGGGTCAGCAGTTGGGCCTCGGCGTCGTCCAGACCCTCGACTGTCATCGCGCCGTGGATGTCGTACCAGAGGCCGTCCAGGGGGCCCAGCTCCCTGAGTCTGTCGATGAGTTCGTCGGAGAGGACGGTGAAGGCGGTGGATGTCACCGTGCCGCCGGGGAGGGCCTTGCCGACGAGGACGCCTTGCCAGTCGGCGGCTTCCCTCAACGGGGTGCCGGGGGCGAGGAAGGGGTAGCGGGTCAACACCTCGGGGCCGCGTTGCGGGTGGAAGGCGGGGGCCTCCGTGCGGGCCGGGGAGAAGGTCGACGATTCGATGCCGAGGCCTGCGATGGCGATGACAGGACGTGAAGAAGGCATGGGGGCTCCAAGTCGTGTGTCGGGTGCGGGTTCGTTGTGGCTGGTCGCGCAGTTCCCCGCGCCCCTGAAAAACCAGTCACCGGGTCTTGTCCGTGACCGTCTGGAGTGCCCGAGCCAGGGCCCGTTGCAGGGCGAACTGGCCGGCGCCGACCAGCCCTGCGTCCGCGCCCAGGCTCGCGCGCTCGATCACCAAGTGCTCGGTCACGAGGGGATGGCAGCCCTCGTACAACTGGCTGCGGACGGCCGCGACGAAGGGTTCCAGGGTGGAGAGGATGCCGCCCAGGTACACGGCGTCGGGGTTGAAGAAGTTGACGTTGGCGGCGAGGACCTGGCCCAGGTAGCGGCCGGCCTGCCGGACCGCTCGGGTCGCCTCGGGGTGGGAGTCGGTGGCCAGGCGTACGACGTCCTCGGTGGAGGTCACATCCAGGCCGTGGCCGCGCAGGATGCGGACCAGGGCGGCGCCCGAGGCGACGGTCTCCAGGCAGCCGGTGTTGCCGCAGGAGCAGGGGATGTCGTGGGCGGCCTCGACACGGACGTGGGTGATCTCGCCCGCCGCGCCGGTGCCGCCGCGGTAGAGGCGGCCGTCCGCGATGACGCCGGCGCCGATCGCGGTGCCCGTCTTGACCATGATCGACTGACGGCGTTCGGCGGGCTGCACGGTGTGCTCGCCCACAGCCATGCAGTTGGCGTCGTTCTCGATGGCCGCCGGGACACCGAACCGGTCCTCCAGCCAGGCCCGGACCGGGAACCGGTTCCAGCCGGGCATCCGGGACGGGAGGGTCACGACGCCGCCCGCGACGTCGACCGGACCGGGCAGCGAGAGTCCGACCCCGCGCAGCAACTCCGGCCCGCGTCGCTCGGCGAGACCCTGGAGGGTGTCGGCGAGACCCGGCAGCGCGGCCTCGGGGCCGTCCGTCGTGGGGAAGGGCACGGTCGACACGTCGGTGAGGCCGCCGCCGGGCAGGACCACGCCCACGTGCGCGTGCTTGCCGCCGAGTTCGGCCGCGACCGCGAAGCCGTCGCTGCCGCCCAGCCGCAGCACCTTGCGCGGCCGGCCGCCGGTGGAGGAGCGCGTGCCGTGCTCGGCGACCAGGCCCAGGGACACCAGCTGGCTCACCGCGAGGGAGATCGTCGAGGGCGCGGCGCCCAGCAGTTCGGCGAGGTCGGTGCGGGTCGCGGCCTGCCCGGAGGCGAGGAGTTCGAGGACGTGCTCGGCCAGTGAGGAGACGCCCGAGGTGCTCTTCCGGCGATGGGCACTTTTTTCAGGCATGAAGGAAGTTACTTCCGGATCGGCGGTCGGGGCGATGAGCGTAAGTCACCCGCATGCCCTGTGCGCTTTTTCCAGAACGGCAGTAACAGGCTTTTTACAGCGGCACGCCTGTTTCTTCGACCACAGGGGTCGTTGACTGTCCTCACTCCCGCCTCCGCCCCTCTTTTTCCGAGGAGAACCATGTCCCCTGTCCGAAAGAGACTCCTCGCCGGTGCCTCCCTGACCACGGCCTCGCTGCTGCTCGCGGGCTGTTCCGGGTCGAGCGGTACGTCGTCCTCCGGGTCGCACGACACGATCAACTACGCGCTGCCCGCGAACTTCACCCCGAACTGGATCCTGCCGATCGGCACCGCGGCCCACCTCAACACCAACAACATCTCCATCGCGAACGCGCTGTGGGAGCCGCTGATCGCCTACGACGGCTCGACCGGGACCATGGGCTGGAACAAGAAGGGCTCGGTGGCGACCGCGGCGGACTTCGCGGCCGACAACAAGAGCGTCACGATCACCCTCGGCGAGCGGCAGTGGAGCGACGGGAAGCCGATCACCTCCGCCGACGTGAAGTTCTGGTTCGACCTCATCAAGGCGAACAAGGCGCAGTGGGCGGGCTACAACCCGGGCAAGGCGCCGGACAACTGGACGTCCTTCAAGACCGTCGACGCCCGCCACTTCACGATCGCCTTCGACAAGGCCTACAACCCGCAGTGGATGCTGGCCAACGAGCTGAGCCAGATCAACCCGCTCCCCCAGCACGTGTGGGACAAGGCCGGGGACGCCAAGAAGGACTGGACGTACCTCAACAGCGCGGCGAAGAACATCAACGGGTACGCCACGAACGCCCTGTGGAAGACGGTCAGCGGCCCGTACACCGTGAAGTCCTTCTCCACGGCCGGCAAGGTCGTCCTGGCCGCCAACCCGAAGTACGACGGCGGCGAGAAGGCCGGCATCCCCACCGTGAACCTCCTCCCCTTCACGACGGCGGACGCCGAGAAGAACGCGCTGCGCTCGGGAAGCGTCGACTACGGCTACATCGAGGCCACCGACCTCGACCAGAAGGACAGCTTCACCGCGCGCGGTTACGCGGTGCAGCCGTGGTCCGGCTGGGCGATCACCTACATGCCGTACAACTTCAACAACCCTTCCATGGGTGCCGTGTTCAAGCAGCTCTACGCCCGGCAGGCCGTGCAGCGGTCGATCGACCAGAGCACTCTGGCGAAGGTCATCTTCAACGGGACGGCGGTGCCCGGGTACGGGCCGGTCCCGCAGGCGCAGAGCTCGTCGTTCCTGTCGGCCACGCAGAAGAGCGACCCGTATCCGTTCTCGACCTCGGCCGCCGAGTCCCTGCTCACCGGCCATGGTTGGAGCAAGCAGGGCGGGGTCATGACCTGCACGAGCCCCGGCACCGGCGCCGCCCAGTGCGGTGAAGAGGTTGCCAAGGGGACGAAGTTCCAGATGCAGGTCCTGTCGCAGTCCGGTTCGACGGTCACCGACAACATGATGAGCGCGATCCAGTCCTCGCTGGCGAAGACCGGCATCAAGTTCTCCATCAAGACCGCGCCGGTCAACTCCGTGCTGTCGCAGACCCCGCAGTGCACTGGCTCTCAGTCGATCTGCAAGTGGCAGCTGTCCTACTTCGGTACGGCGGGCAGCTGGTACTTCCCGGCCTTCCCGACGGGTGACTCGCTCTTCCAGACGAAGGGCGGCGCGAACTTCGGCAACTACTCCAACGCCGACGTCGACAAGCTCATCTCCGCGTCCACGACGTCGAGTTCGACGCAGGCGGTCCAGGACTACAGCGCGGCCCTCGCCAAGGACCTGCCGGTGATCTGGCTGCCCGAGCCCGACTACCAGATCTCCGTCGTCAAGAACGGCCTCGGCGGCTTCTCGCAGGACCCGCTCGCCAACTTCCACCCGGCACAGTGGAAGTGGACCAGCTGAGGCATGGACACCCTCCTGTATCTCTCCCGGCGGATCGCCCAGGCACTGGTCGTGATCCTCATCGTCACGGTCGTGGTCTTCGGTCTGCTGCACGCGCTGCCCGGGGGTCCCGCACGCGGGATCCTCGGCCCGCAGGCCACGCCCCAGCAGATCACGCTCTTCAACCACGACCAGGGTCTCGACCGGCCGCTGCCCGTGCAGTACCTGTACTACCTGCGGCAGTTGCTGCACGGCGACCTCGGCACGTCGTACACCCTGAACGAGGCGGTGTCTGGTCTCATCGAGCAACGGCTGCCGAAAACACTGGTGTTGACCGTGCTGTCGGCGGTTGTCGGGCTGCTGCTCGCTCTTCCGCTGGGCATGTGGCAGGCGGTGCGGCGGAACAAGCCGGCCGACTACGTCATCACCACGTTGAGCTTCGTGGCGTACTCGACTCCCGTGTACTTCCTGGGACTTGTACTGGTGATGGTCTTCACGCAGTTCGTGCGCTGGTTTCCGTCGCAGGCTCCGCAGGGGGACACGGTGGGGCAGGTCTTCGCGGATCCGGTGGCGCTGGTGCTGCCCGTGGTGACGGGGGCGGCTTCGATGGTCGCCGTGTTCAGTCGGTACATGCGGGCGGCGACGCTGGAGAACCTGTCCGAGGACTATGTGCGGACGGCTCGGGCCGGAGGTTCGCGGCAGCGGGCGATTCTCTTCAAGCACGTGTTCCGGAACTCGTTGACTCCGGTGATCGCGATGCTCGGGTACTACGTGCCGGTGCTGTTCGGCGGTGCGCTGGTTGTCGAGCAGCTCTTCAACTACCCGGGAATGGGGCTGTTGTTCTGGAGTGCGGCCCAGTCGTCCGACTATCCGGTGTTGCTGGGGTGCGTGCTTGTCATCTCCGTCGCGACCGTGGTGGGGACACTGCTCGCGGATGTCGTTCAGCGGGTTGTGGATCCTCGCGTCAAGGGGGGTCTGGCGTGAGTGTTCAGAGTGCACGCCGGTGGGGGCTGGTCGCGCAGTTCCGCGCGCCCCTGAGAGCGCGCTTCGCGCGCAATAGGCTTGCCGTTGCCGGGATCGTAGTAGTTGCCCTCTTCTTCCTGTTCTGCTTCGTCGGGCCGCTTCTCTACTCCACCGACCAGACCCACACCGATCTGACTCAGGTCAACCTCGCGCCCGGCGGGGCCCATTGGCTGGGTACGGACGCCGTCGGGCACGACGAGCTCGGGCGGCTCATGTACGGCGGGAGGGTCTCGCTGCTCGTCGGGCTGGCCGCCGGGGTTCTTGCCACCGTCATCGGCACGCTCTGGGGGTCCGTCGCCGGGTACGCCGGCGGATGGGCCGACGCCGTCATGATGCGGATCGTGGACGCCGGGATCGCGATCCCCGCGCTGTTCATCCTGCTGGTCGTGTCCGCCATCACCACGCCGGGCGTGCCGGGGCTGATCGTCATCCTGGGGTTGGTGTCCTGGCTCGTGCCCTCGCGGCTCGTGCGGGCGGAGACGCTCACCTTGAAACGGCGGGACTACGTGCTGACCCTGCGGGCGATCGGCGGTACCCACGGGCGGGCCGTCGCCCGGCACATCCTGCCCAACTCGGTGTCGACGATCGTCGTCGCGGCCACCTTCCAGGTCGCCGACGCGATCCTGCTCGTGGCCTATGTGTCCTATCTGGGGCTGGGAGTCCAGCCGCCGGCGACCGACTGGGGCGGCATGCTCTCGGCCGGGCTGACGGCTGCCTACTCGGGACGCTGGTGGCTGATCGTTCCACCGGGTCTCGCGATCATCCTCGTCGTGTGCGCTTTCAACGCGATCGGTGACGGACTGCGGGACGCCTTCGACGTAAAGGGACGCGGATGAACAACATCCTGGAGATGGAGAATCTGGGCGTCACCTTCTCGACGGAGAGCGGTGATGTGCCCGCCGTGCGCGGGGTCTCGTTGCGGGTGGCGCCGGGCGAGACGCTGGCCCTGGTGGGTGAGTCCGGGTCGGGGAAGTCGACCGTGGCGCTCGCCGCCCTCGGGCTGCTGCCGGGCAACGCCCGTGCATCCGGGGCTGTTTCGGTCGGCGGTACGGATGTGGTCGGCGCCGGCGAGGCCGAACTCGCGCGACTGCGTGGCCGTACGGCCTCGATGGTGTTCCAGGAGCCTGCCACCGCGCTCGATCCGCTGACCCGAATCGGCAGGCAGATAGCGGAAGTCGTGCGAAATCATCGGGACGTGTCGCGGCAGGAGGCGGCTGCCGAAGCCGTCGCCTTGTTGCGCAAAGTCGGTATTCCTGATCCCGAGCAGCGGGCTTCGGCGTTTCCGTTCCAGTTGTCCGGCGGACAGCGGCAGCGGGTCGTCATCGCCATGGCCATCGCCAACTCGCCCGGACTGCTCGTCGCGGACGAGCCGACCACCGCGCTCGATGTCACCGTGCAGGCCGAAATCCTCGATCTGCTGCGGGCGTTGGCCGTCGACTCGGGGACGGGAGTGCTGCTGGTCACGCACAACATGGGGGTCGTCGCCGATTTCGCCGACCGGGTCGCCGTGATGCTGGAGGGGGAGATCGTGGAGACGGGGACGGTGGAGGACGTGCTGTTGCGGCCCGCGCACGAGTACACGCGGCGGTTGCTGGAGGCCGTGCCCCGGCTTGCGGTGAGCGAGGCCGCCGGGAGCCCCGTGCGCGAGAAGGCTCCCGAAGGGGCGCCCGTCGTCGAACTCCGGGGTGTGGGTGTGCGGTTCGGGCGGGGGCCGCATGCCGTGCGGGCGCTGGACGAGGTGTCGCTGACCGTGCGGGCCGGGGAGACCGTGGGGCTCGTCGGTGAGTCCGGGTCGGGGAAGTCGACCGCGGCACGGGTGGCTCTCGGGCTGGTGGCGCCGGAGTCGGGGGACGTCTCGCTCTTCGGGGCCGATCTGCGCAAGGCGCGGGGGCGGGCGCGGCGGGCCCTGCTGGCCGGGGTCGGGGTGGTGCTGCAGGATCCGGTGGCCTCGCTGGACGCGCGGATGAGTGTCGCGGAGTGCGTGGCCGAGCCGTTGCGGGTGCACCGGCGTGGCATGGGCGCGGCCGAGCGGCGCGAGCGGGTCGCCGAGGTGCTCGAACTGGTGCGGCTGCCGCGGGAGTTGGCGCGGCGTGGCCCGCGTGAGCTGTCCGGTGGGCAGCGGCAGCGGGTGAGTCTCGCGCGGGCGCTGGTGCTCGCGCCGCGGTTGCTGGTCGCGGACGAGCCGACGAGCGCGCTGGACGTGAGTGTGCAGCGGACGGTGTTGGAGGTGATCGCCGAGTTGCAGGCGGAGCTCGGGTTCGCGTGTCTCTTCGTGTCGCACGACCTGGCCGTGGTGCAGCAGTTCGCGGGGCGCGTTGTCGTGATGCGGGGCGGGCGCGTTGAGGAGCAGGGGGCGACCATGCGCACGCTGCTGCACCCGGAGACCGCGTACACGCGTCGGCTCATCTCCGCCGTGCCCGTGCCCGATCCGGTGCTCCAACGGGAGCGCAGAGAACGCCGGGTGGCGTCGGGAACGGAGGCCGGCGCGTGAGCGAGGCCCACCAGGTGATCGCCGGTGTCGACATCGGCGGGACCACCACTCAGGTCGTGCTGTGCACGGACCGGCTCGACGTCCTGGACCGGGTGGAGGTGCCGACCCCGGCGAGCGAGGGCGGGGCGGCGATGCTGGACGCCGCACTCTCCGCGCTACGGCTGCTGCTGGACCGTACGCCCGCCCGGTTGCTCGGGGTCGGGGTCGGCGCGGCCGGGCTCGTGGACGTACGGACCGGGCGGATCCTGGTGGCGAGCGACTCGTTCCGTGACTGGGCCGGGTTCGAGGTGACGGCCGCTGTCGAACGGGCCCTGGGTGTACCGGCGTTCCTCGACAACGACGTCAACGCGTTTCTGCGCGGGGAGGTCGCGAAGGGAGCCGCCGCGGGTGAGGAGAACGTGCTCGGGATGACGCTCGGCACCGGGGTGGGCGGCGCACTGTGGCTGAATGGCGCCCTTTACGACGGGCCGCGCGGGGCCGCGGGCGAGATCGGTCATGTCCCGGGGTTCGGCGAGCTGCCGTGCACGTGCGGTGGCCGGGGGCATCTGGAGACGCTGGCGTCGGGGCGGTCGATCGCGGCGCGGTACGGGGAGCGGACGGGTGTGGACCGTACCGCCCGAGCGGTCGCCGAGGCGGCCCGCGGCGGCGACCCGGACGCGCTCGCCGTGTACCGGGAGGCGGGCCGGGGTGTGGCCCGTGCGCTGCTGATCACGGCGGGGCTGCTGGATGTCACGACATGTGTGATCGGCGGGGGTGTCAGCGGGTCGTGGGCGCTGGTCGGATCGGCCGTGCGGGAGACGCTGGCGCTGGAGCCGCCGGTGAGCGGTCACCCGGTGCGCGTGCTGCCGGCCCGGCTGGGCGGTGACGCGGTGGCGGTCGGGGCGGCGGCCAGGGCGCGGACGGAACTCCTGATCCACACAGGGGGCTCGTAGCGGACACCTACGTGAACGGTGAGAACCGGCCAAGCACGACCGTGTGATTGACGCGCACGCGCCCCATCTCTAACTTCTGATCGACTTACCGAACTCCGTTCGGAATGTCGAACAAGATGAATCAATGGGCCGCTCGTATCCCCCTGGAGAACACATGGCCGTCCCCCCTCTCCCCCACCCCTCCCGCCGCCTGTTCCTCGGTATGGCCGCGACCGTCCCCCTCGCGGCCACCGGAGCGCTCACCCTCGGCGCCGGCAGCGCGCGAGCGGCGACCAACTCGGCTTATGTCATGTGCTACTTCACCGAGTCGCCGACGTTCCTGGGCGCCAACTACGGCCTGCACCTGGCGGTCAGCCCCGACGGCCTGCAGTGGACCCCGCTGAACCAGAACGCGCCCGTCGCCACCCCGACCGCGGGCTCCCTCGGCCTGCGCGACCCCTTCATCCTGCGGAAGCAGGACGGCACCTTCGTGGTCCTCGCGACGGACCTCAACGGCACCGACTGGTCGTACGTCAGCCAGTACATCCACGTCTGGGACTCCACCGATCTGCGCACCTTCACCGGGTACCGCCGGATGAAGGTGCACGACCTGGACACCCACGCGTGGGCGCCGGAGTCGTACTGGGACGCGGGGCGCGGTCAGTACGGGGTGATCTATTCGGCCGTCAACGACAGCGGCCACAACGTCATCATGGTCAACTACACGAGCGACTTCGTGACCGCCGGGGATCCGCAGGTGTTCTTCGACCCCGGTTACGACGTGATCGACGGCGATCTCGCCGTGGGCGTGAACGGGGTCAACTACCTGTACTTCAAGAAGAATTCGACGCTGGTCGGTGCGAAGTCCACATCACTGGACCCGGGCAGCTTCACCGAGTTCAGCACGGCGGTCTCGCACAACGGCACCGAGGCGCCGACCTTGGTCAAGTCCCTGACGTCCAGCTCCACTTGGTACCTCTGGGGCGA
This sequence comes from Streptomyces sp. NPDC050549, assembly GCF_040655035.1. Lineage (NCBI taxonomy): Bacteria > Bacillati > Actinomycetota > Actinomycetes > Kitasatosporales > Streptomycetaceae > Streptomyces > Streptomyces sp. NPDC050549. The sequence continues at coordinate 94,597 of NZ_JBFAJD010000007.1, read as the reverse complement.
CACCTGGGACCCCAACGGGGTCTTCTACGCCTGGCAGTCCAGCAGCCTGGCCGCCGGCACCTGGACGGCCGTCGACCAGAAGCTCTACACGCAGCCGCTCAACTCCAAGCACTGCGGCATCCAGCCGATCACCGCGACCGAGTACAACAACCTGATCGCCAAGTGGGGCACGCCCGCCTGGAACCGGCTCAAGTCCTACAACTACCCGGCCCGTTACGTCCGGCACTCCAATTTCATCGGCCGGATCGACGAGTACGCCTTCGACCCGTACACCGACTCGCAGTGGACCCTGGTGCCGGGCCTCGCCGACAGCGCGGGAGTGTCCTTCCAGTCGGTCAACTACCCGACCCGGTATCTGCGGCACTACAACTACGCGCTCCAACTCGACGTGAACGACGGCACGTCGACGTTCGCCGGGGACGCCACGTTCTACCGGACCGCGGGGCTCGCCGACTCCTCCTGGGCGTCCTTCCGGTCGTACAACAATCCGACGCGCTACATCCGCCACTCCAACTACGTCCTGCGCATCGACCCGATCTCGACGGCCACCGATCAGCAGGACGCGACCTTCTACGTCGGGTACTGAGCACGACGCGGGTGCCTCCCGGAGAACGGAGGCACCCGCGTCGCGGCCGGAGAAGATCAGCTCAGGCCGGCCGTCTTCAGCCAGGCCTTCGCGACGTCCAGTGGGTCCTTGTTCTGCGAGCCCACCTGGGTGTCGAGGTCCAGCAGGGTCGCCGTGTCGAGCTTCGCGGAGACCGCGTTGAGAGCTGCCACGCCGGCCGCGGAGAGGCCGCTCTTGTAGACCAGGGGCTGCACGTTCTCGAAGCCGAAGAGCCGCTTCGGGTCCTGGAGCGTGACGTGCTTCTCCTTGGTGATGGTCGGGTCCGTGCTGAAGAGGTCGGCCGCCTGCACGACGTTCTTCTTCAGCGCGGCGGCGGTCAGTGTGCCGCCCGCGTCCAGCGCCTTGAAGGACTTGAACTCCAGGCCGTAGACGGACTTCAGGCCCACCAGGCCCTGCTGCCGGGTCTGGAACTCCGGCGAGGCGCCGATGACCAGGTCCTTGGCGATGGGCTTGAGGTCCCCGATGCTGGACTGGGCCGTGAGGTTGTACTTCTTCGCGGTCTCCGCGTTGAGGGTGACCGTGTCCTTGTCCTCGGCGGCGGCCGGGTCCAGCAGCGTCAGCTTGGTGTCCAGCTTGGCGTTGATCGCGGCCGTGGTCGCGGCGAGGGTCGCCGGGGTGGCCTTCGGGTCGAGGTAGGCCAGCAGGGCGCCGTTGTACTCGGGCAGCACCGTGATGGAGCCGTTCTTGAGCAGGCCGTAGGTCGTCTCACGACTGCCGATGTTCGGCTTGTATGTGACCTTGACGCCCTTGGCCTTGAGCGCTTCGCCGTAGATGTCGGCGAGCAGGGTACTCTCGGCGAAGTTGTTCGAGCCGACGACGACCGTGTCACCGCCGGCCTTGCCGCCCGAGAGGGGGTCGTCGGACTTGCTGTCCGAGGACGAACCACATCCCGTGACAAGCGCAGCCGTGGCGGCGAGGGCGATGGCCGCCGCGCCGGGGTACCTAGTGCTGGACCAGCTGTTCTTCGCTTTAGAAGTCACAATTCCCGTTCCGGGGTTGGATGTTGGCACAGGCGTGCAGGCATGGCTGTGGCGTCCACGCGCGGGGCGTGAATGCCGCACTCCGCTGATCCAATCCAGCCGGTTCTTGGTCAGTCAAGAGAACTCTGGTCACCGATTGGCCTCAATGGGTGCCCAGTTGTGAAGGCGACGTAAACAGACCGGTCACGAACACGGGCGCTTTGTAATTGATTCTTGACGTAGGGCGACGCACTTGATCGTTCAAAGAGGCGGTAGTCTCCCGGGAGTTGGCGTCGGTCACAGCGGTGTGCGGGGGCCGCTTCGATCAAAAACAGTCACGTGTGTCGCTGCGCGTACCGTGACAACACCCCACGAAGGAGGCCTGGTGTCCATACGGGGCTTCGCAGACCGTTGGCCCTTCAGGCGCAAGCTCAATCTGCTCGTCGGCGTGCCACTCGCGGTGGTCGCGGTGCTGCTGGGGTACCTCATCGCGGATGAGCTCGGGCAGTCGACGGACGCGAGCGACGCGGCCCAACTGGTGCGGGACAGCGGCCAGGTCGCCGAGCTGGTGAACCTGGTGGAGGCGGAGCACCAGCAGGCCATCCTGCTCTCCGTCCGCTTCGAGGCCACCAACGACGGCGGCACCCCCTCGCAGAGCGCCTACCGCAAGGCCCAGCAGGCCGTGGACAAGCAGGTCGAGAAGGTGCGCGACACCTTCGGCGACCGGCTGCCGGCCGGCGAGGCGCAGGCGCTCAGGGAGATCAACGGCCTGCAGACCCTGCGCAACACGGTCGCCCAGAGCTATCTCCCCGCCGACAACATCGACCCCGCGTACACCAGCGCCTCGGACGGTCTGATCGACGGGCTCGACCTGGAGCACAACGCGAACCTCGCCACCACCTTCACCGGCAACCTGCTGGACTCCGTGCTGCGGGCCGATGCCGCCCACAGCTCGTTCGAGACCAGCGTGTTCTCGGCGACGACCGGTGACAGCAACGCGCTCATCGAGTTCACCAACGCCGTCGGCTCCTACGATCTGTACACCTACCAGGCCTCCCGCTTCGCCCGGTTCGCCGCCGAAGAGCAGGCCGACGAGCTGTCCGGCATCGAGCACACCACCCCGCAGCGGGAGATCGCCGAGGCCTACGCCGAGCTGCAGATCGACCCCAGCGGGCTGCAGGCCGAGTCGCCCGGCGCGGTCCGCAAGGCGTTCGCGGACGCCATGAGCGACTACCCGGCCTACCCGCAGCAGGCCGAGGCCCGGCTGAAGATCACCAGTTCGCTGATCGGCCAGATCGCCACCCGCGCCGACAGCGCGTCCAGCTCCGCCTCCTGGCGCGCCGGACTGCTGCTGAGCCTCTCACTGCTCGGCTTCGTGCTGTGGCTCGCCTTCGTGGTGATCGTGCGCCGCTCGGTGGTCCGCCCGGTGCAGGCCCTGACCGGTGCCGCCAAGCAGGTCGCCGAGGTCGCGGGCCGGGAACTCGCCCGCGTGGCCGACGACGACGCGGAGGACGACGGCCCGCCGATGCTGCGGGACATGCCGGTCACCGCGAAGGACGAGATCGGCGACCTCGCCGAGGCCTTCAACCATGTGCAGACCACGGCCGCCGCGCTGCTGGCCCGCCAGGTCGTCAGCCGCCGCAACGTCGCCGAGATGTTCGGCAACGTCGGCCGCCGCGTCAGCAACCTGACGACCCGTCAACTCGCCCTGATCGACGCGGTGGAGCGCGGCGAGACCGACCCGGCGCTCCTCGAACGCCTCTACTCCATCGACCACATCGCCGTACGTCTGCGCCGCAACGCGGACAGTCTGATGCTGCTCGCCGGCATCCGCGAGACCGTGCTCGACGGCGGACCCACCGAACTCACCAACGTCGTACGGGCCGCGCTCGGCCAGATCGAGGGCTTCCAGCGGGTGAGTCTGCGGGCCGACACCGAGATCATGGTGGAGCCCGACATCATCGGCGACCTCACGCTGATGGTGGCCGAACTCCTGGAGAACGCGGTCTCGTTCTCCCCCGCGGGCAGCCCCGTCGAGGTGGTCGTCCGCACCGACGGCGACGACGCGCTGATCGTCGTGGCCGACCACGGTCTCGGGATGAGTGCCGACCGCATCGCCGAGGAGAACGCCCGGCTGATCCGCCGTGAGCGTCTGGACCTGGTGCCGACGAAGGTGCTCGGTCTGTTCGTGGTCGGTACGCTGGCACGCCGCTGGGACATCGACGTCACGCTGGCCCGTACACCGGGCGGCGGTGTGACGTCCGAGGTGACCATCCCGGCGACGCTGCTGCTGCGCATGAGCGCGCTGGCCTCCGTCGGTTCGGCGGAAGGACACGCGGGGCCGGACAAGGCGCTCGCGCCCGCCGGGTCCGGGGCCGTCGACTCCGCGGAGGAGCAACGCCGTCCGGCTCCCTCCTGGGCCGCCTCGGACTCCGGGCCGCGCCCGTCGATCACCCTGAGCAGACCCGAGCCGGCCGCGTCCGAGCACCTGCGCGCCGAGGACGAGCCCGCCCCGCTCCCGCGCCGGGTCTCCCGGTACGAGACGGTGACGGCCGCCGCGGCTCCCCCGCCCGTCACCCACCACGCCCCGGCGGACGAGTCCGCCGCCTTCGACACCGCCCCCGGAGGCTCCCGCCCCCTGCGCCGGCGGGTCAAGGGTGCCACCCTTCGTACGGGCGCCGACGACGCCGCCCAGCAAGCCGCCAGGCAGGCCCCCCGGCCCGCCGACGCGGACGCCGTCCGCTCGGCCCTCGAAGAGTTCGAGGCAGCCGTGGAGCAGGCCAACCGGGACAGCGACACCCTCTCGGGCCTGCGCCTCGCGGACGCGCACCACCCGCACGACCGGAACAATCTCCCGAAAGGAGCGGAGCAGTGAGTACGTCGACAGGTGAAACTCCCAGGGGAGGCACCACGCCGGCCGAACTGCAGGCAGCCGCGGCCGATTTCAACTGGCTGCTCAACCGTTTCGCGACGGAGACCGCGGGTGTCGTCGACGCCATCGCGGTGTCCTCCGACGGTCTGCTGATCGCCGTGGCGGAACTGCGCGAGCACGCCCACTCGGAACGGCTCGGGGCCATCGTCTCCGGCATCACCAGCCTGGCCGCCGGCGCCTCCGGCAACTACGGTCTCGGCGGCCTGAACAAGGTCATCATCGACCTGGAGGGCGGTCACGTCCTCGTCTCCGCGATCGGCAGCGGCGCCGTCCTCGGCGTGGTCACCGACAAGGAGGCCAAGCTCGGCAACATCGCCTACGAGATGACGCTGTTCGCCAACCGTGCCGGTTCCGCGCTCAACCCGCAGCTGGTGCTCCAGCTGAAGAACAGCGTCGGCGCCGCTTCGGCTCGGTGACCGGTCCCCGACCGGTCGAGAGAGGAACAGCCACTCATGCCCGACGGCCGCACTCCGAGCGGAGCCGGCGCGGACGGGGCCACACCCCCGGATCGCGATCCGGTGCGCGCCCCCTCCGCCGTACGGCCGTTCCTGGTGACCGCCGGCCGGGTGGCGGGGGCGGGCGCGGCCGACTCCGGACGGCCGATCCCCGTCGAGACCCAGGTGGTGGCCACGGCCGCCGGACTCGACGTGCTCGACCGGCTCTCCTTCGAGCAGCACGACATCGTCGCCGCCTGCCGGCAGCCGCAGTCCCTCGCGGAGATCGCGGCCCGGCTGCGGCTGCACCTGAACGTGGTGCGGGTCCTCGCCGAGGACCTGCGGGCCGCCGGACAGCTGACGGTGCATGTGCCGAACACCGACATCACCCATGACGCAACCGTCCTGCGAAGGGTCATCGATGGCCTCCGCGCCATCCCCAACTCCCGGGGAGTACTCCGTGACACCGACTGAACCGGTCGCCCGCGGTGCGGCTGCGCAGACCGTCGTACGACCGCCGCTGCCGGTGAAGATGGTCGTCGCGGGCGGCTTCGGCGTGGGCAAGACCACCACGGTGGGCGCGATCTCCGAGATCGAGCCGCTGACCACCGAGGCCGCGATCACCGAGGTGGCGGCGGGCGTGGACGACCTGTCCCACACCCCGCGCAAGACCACGACCACGGTGGCGATGGACTTCGGCTGCATCACCATCGACCCCACCCTGAAGCTGTATCTGTTCGGTACGCCCGGGCAGGACCGGTTCGGCTTCATGTGGGACGACATCGTGGAGGGCGCGGTCGGCGGTCTCGTCATCGTCGACACCCGCCGCCTCGACGACTGCTATGCGGCCGTCGACTACTTCGAGCACAAGCAGATCCCGTTCGCGGTCGCCCTGAACGCCTTCGACGGAAAGATCGAGCACTCCCTCGACGAGGTCCGCTGGGCGCTCGACGTCAACGAGCGGGTCCCGGTCATCGCCTTCGACGCGCGGGAGCGCGGCTCGGTGCGGGACGCGCTGCTGGTCGTCCTGGAGCTGGCGCTCGCGCGCACGCAGGGCTGACGGCGGCAGAGACAAGAGAGGGGGAGGGCCCGAGCCCTCCCCCGTTTCGCTTGCTACGGCGCTCAGTTGCTCCTGCGCACCCCGGGCGACACCGCGAGCCGCGCGATGCCCCAGAAGAGCGCCAGCGTCACCAGGGCCATCCCGGCGACCAGGGTGGCGCCGCCGACGACCTTCTCGTAGTTCCTCTGGTAGAGGCCGTCGATGATGTAGCGGCCCAGGCCGCCGAGGCTGACGTAGGCCGCGATGGTGGCGGTGGAGACGATCTGGATGGCGGCCGAGCGCAGGCCGCTGAGGATCAGCGGGAGCGCGACCGGCAGTTCCACCTGGAAGAGGATGTTCGTCTCGTTCATGCCCATGCCGCGAGCGGCGTCGACCGGGGACGGGTCGACGGAGCGCATCGCCTCGTACGTGGTGACCAGGATCGGCGGTACGGCGAGGACGACCAGCGGGATCATCACCGGGACCAGGCCGAAGCCGATCAGCACGAACATCAGCACCAGCAGGCCGAAGCTGGGCAGTGCGCGGGCGGCGGTGGCGATGAGCGAGAGGGTGTTGCCGCCGCGTCCGGTGTGGCCGGTCAGCAGGCCGACGGGGAGGCCGACGGCGGCGGCGATGGCGAGGGCGATCAGCGAGTACTGGACGTGCTCGCGCAGCCGGGTGGGGATGCCGTCGTAGCCGTGCCAGTGCGTGTTGTCGCTGAAGAACAGGTTGATGTAGTGGAGTACGTTCACCGGGCTGCGTCCTCCAGTACGGGTTCGGCCGGTGCGGGCCGGGCCTTGCGGGTGCCGCGTGGCATCCAGGGCGTGAGGAGCAGGCGTACGGCGACCAGGACGGCGTCCACGACGATGGCGAGGACGGCGGTGGTGATCACGGAGAGCCAGATCAGGCGCGGCTGGTGGTAGACCTGGCCGTCGTTGAGCAGGTTGCCCAGCGCTCCCTGGTTACCGATCAGCATGCCGACGCTGACGAGGGAGATGCTGGACACGGTCGCCACCCGCAGTCCGGCGATGATCGCGGGCACGGCGATCGGCAACTGCACCTGGAGGTACCGGCGTACGGGCCCGAGGCCCATCGCGGTCGCCGCGTCCAGGGTCTCCTGCGGTACCGAGCGGACGCCGTCGACGATCGCCGGGACGAACACCACGAGGCTGTAGACGCCGAGCGGGATCATCACCGTGGTCTCGGTCTGCCCGGTGTAGTCGATGAGGACGACGAAGAAGGCCAGCGAGGGAATCGCGTACAGCACGGTCGTCACCCACAGCACCGGCGGGTACAACCAGCGCAGCCGCACGCAGAGTTGGGCGATGGGCAGCGCGATCACCAGGCCGACGAGGACCGGGATCACGGCCTCGCGCAGATGCAGCCCGATCAGGCCGAAGTAGCTGTTCTGGAGGTCGCTGGGGATGCGGAACCAGTCGTTCATCCGAGGACCTTTGTGTCCGGCCGCACCGCCGCGTGCGCGCTGCGGATCGCCTCGCCCACGGCCTGCTGCGACACGACGCCCACGACCCTGCCGGTGTCGTCCACGCCGACCGCCCAGCCGGTGGGCGAGAGCACGGAGCCGTCGAGCGCGGCGCGCAGCGAGTCCTTGCCGGCCGCGAAGGGGCGGCCGTAGGACAGGAGTCGGGCGGTGTCGACCGGGCCCGCGCCGAGTGCGCCGGGCTCGCTCCAGCCGAGCGGCCTGCCGTCCAGGTCGGTGACGAGGAGGTACGGCACGCCGGGCGTGGTGCGTTCGGCGATCTGCTCGGCGGTGGAGTCGACGGCGACGATGGGGGACGTCTTGAGGTCGAGGCCCGCGGAGGAGAAGAAGGACAGACGGCGGATACCGCGGTCGGCGCCGAGGAAGTCCTCGACGAAGGCGTCCGCCGGGTCGGACAACAGCTCGGCGGGCGGCGCGAACTGGGCCAGCTTGCCGCCGGTGCGCAGCACCGCGACCATCGTGCCGAGCTTGATGGCCTCGTCGATGTCATGGGTGACGAAGACGATCGTCTTGCCCAACTCGTCCTGGAGGCGCAGGAGTTCGTCCTGCAGTCCCTTGCGGACCACGGGGTCGACCGCGGAGAACGGCTCGTCCATCAGCAGCACCGGCGGGTCGGCGGCGAGGGCGCGGGCGACGCCGACGCGCTGCTGCTGGCCGCCGGAGAGCTGGTAGGGGTACCGCCTGGCGAGCGAGCCGTCGAGTCCCACCCGTTCCATGAGTTCGGTGGCCCGCGCCCTGGCCTTCTCCTTGCCCCAGCCGAGCATGCGGGGCACGGTGGCGATGTTGTCGACGATCGTGCGGTGCTGGAAGAGTCCGGCGTTCTGGATGACGTAACCCATGGACCGGCGCAGGGTGTTGACCGGCTGCTTGGTGATGTCGGCGCCGTCCAGGAGGATCTGGCCCTCGCTGAGGTCGATCATCCGGTTGATCATGCGCAGGGTCGTCGTCTTGCCACAGCCCGAGGGGCCGACGAGGACGGTGATCGAGCGGTCCGGTATGTCCAAGGACAACCGGTCGACCGCCACCGTGCCGTCCGGGTACCGCTTGGTGACTGAATCTATCCGTATCAAAGCGCCGAATACCCTTCGGATGTGGCAGAAACTGCCCGTTCCTGGCCGCTGTCTCAGGCCGTTGAGGGGAGAGTCTAGACGGCTCGTGTTGCGGGAACTTGGCGGGCACCTGAGGGGTTTTGGGTGCCGCTTCCTGGGGGTTCGACACGGATCGACTGTGCCCTTCCTGTGAGTCCGCTGATTCTCATCGGCCGTTCAGCGAAGGCACAGCAATGCCCTAGACAGGGCCCGGATCGTCACGGTCATGAACGAACAGAACGCGGGAGGCGCCCGGCAGCGGTCGGTCGAGATCGTGGTGCCGGTCTACAACGAGGCGCACGTCCTCGCCGACAGTGTCGGCCGTCTCCACGCATACCTCGAATCGTCCTTCCCGTTCCCGTTCACGATCACCGTGGCGGACAACGCGAGCACCGACGCCACCTGGCAGGCTGCGCTCGACCTCACCCAGCGGCTGCCGCACGTGCACGCCGTGCACCTCGACGCCAAGGGCCGGGGCCGCGCGCTGAAGCACGTGTGGAGCCGCTCCGAGGCGGACGTGGTCGCGTACATGGACGTCGACCTGTCCACCGGCCTCGAAGGCTTCCTCCCCCTGGTCGCACCGCTCCTTTCCGGCCACAGCGACGTGGCGATCGGCAGCCGGCTGCACCGGCAGTCGGCCGTCCGTCGCGGCGCCAAGCGGGAGTTCATCTCCCGCTCCTACAACCTGCTCCTCAAGGCAGGCCTCGCGGCCCGCTTCTCGGACGCGCAGTGCGGCTTCAAGGCCGTCCGCACCGAGGTGTTCCGGGCGCTCGCCCCGCACATCGAGGACACCGCCTGGTTCTTCGACACCGAACTCCTCGTCCTCGCCCAGCGCAACAAGCTCCGTATCCACGAGGTCCCGGTCGACTGGATCGACGACCCCGACAGCCGCGTCGACATCGTCCGCACCGCCCTCGACGACCTCAAGGGCATGCGCCGCATGTTCAGGCAGAGCATCACCGGCCGCGCCCGCATCGCCGCCGTACCCCACCGCACCCGCACCACCTCCCCTGTCCTGCCCGCTGGGGCGCCCGCCACTTCCGCGGAACACCTGGAGTACGCGTCATGACGACCCTCGCCCCGCCCCCCGGTCAGGAGAGCACCCGCCGCTCGCACCGGGCGGGCCCGCCCTCCCCCACTGCCTTGAGGGCGTGGGGGGACCCCCACGCCCTCAACTCCCGTGCCAGAAGGCTCTTCACGGGCCCGGAGGACGACCCGCGCTGGGCCCGCCCGGCCCTCTGGGCGATCCTGCTGCTGGCCACCGCGCTCTACGCCTGGAACCTGACCTCGATCACCGGCAACACCTTCTACGACGCGGCCGTCTACAGCGGCACCAAGAGCTGGAAGGCGTTCTTCTTCGGCGCGCTCGACTCCGGCAGCTTCATCACGGTCGACAAACCGCCGTTCGCCCTCTGGGTGATGGGCCTCTCCGCCCGCGTATTCGGTTACGGCACCTGGCAGTTGATGCTCCCGATGGTCGCGGCCGGCACCGGCTCGGTGGCCCTGCTGTACCGCAGCGTCAAGCGTGACTTCGGCGCGGTCGCGGGCACCGTCTCCGCGCTGGTCCTCACCCTCACCCCGATCACGGTCGCCATCACCCGTGACACCAACCCGGACCCGATCCTCGTCCTGCTGATGATGCTCGGCGCGATGGCCCTCCTGAAAGCCGTCCGCAACGGCAAGCTGATGCCGCTGGTCTGGTCGGCGGTCGCGATCGGCTTCGCGTTCAACACCAAGATGATGCAGGCGTACGTCGTCCTGCCCGCGTTCTTCCTGGTCTACCTCTGGGCGACCAACGTCTCCCTCGGCAGGCGCATCCGCAACCTCGCCGTCGCCACCGTCGCGCTGGTCGTCTCCAGCGCCTGGTGGATGGTGATCGTCGACCTGATCCCGGCCTCCTCCCGCCCCTACATCGGCGGCTCCACCGACAACACGGTGTGGGACCTGGTCATCGGCTACAACGGCTTCGGCCGCATCTTCGGAGCCAGCTCCTCGGTCGGCTCGCAGGGCAACGGGGCTTCCTTCGGCGGCAGTTCGGGCCTGTACCGGATGTTCAACGAGATCATGGGCGGCCAGATCTCGTGGCTGATCCCCTTCGCGGCGATCGCGCTCGTCGCCGGTCTGGTGCTGCGCGGACGTGCTCCCCGCACCGACGCCAAGCGGGCGGCGCTCATGCTCTGGGGCGGCTGGTTCGTCCTCCACTTCCTGACCTTCTCGCTGGCCGAGGGCACCTTCCACCCGTACTACGTCACCGCCATGGCCCCCGGCATCGCGGCCCTGGCCGGTGCTGGCGGGGTGCTGCTGTACCGCGCCTTCCGTGAGGGCACCGCCGCCAAGTGGGCGTGGGTGCTGCCGGTCGCCATCGCGGCCAGCTCGGTCTGGGCGGTCGTCCTGCTCCAGCGCGTCTCCGGCTCCGGCACGGTCTACACGGCCGCGGAGATCGTGGTCGCCGTGGCGGGTGCGGCCTCCGTACTCGGCCTGCTGGTCGGCCGGTTCACCCGGCGCCACCGTCTGATGGGCTTCGCGGCCCTCGCCGCGACCGTCGCCCTCCTCGCCGGTCCCGCGGCCTACTCGGTCTCGGCGGCGACCTCCTCGACCAACGGCACCAACCCGACGGCCGGTCCGAGCACCGGTGGCGGCATGGGCGGCGGCGGTGGTGGCATGGGCGGCGCGCCGAGCGGCGCCAAGTCCGGTACGAAGCCCAGCGGTTCGGCCCCCTCGGGTACGAAGCCCAGTGGTTCGGCCCCGTCCGGCACCATGCCCTCGGGCAGCGGCTCGGCGTCTTCGTCCTCCTCCGAGTCCGGTACGCAGTCCACCGGTGGCGGCGGAATGGGCGGCGGTACGCAGGTCTCGTCCGCGATGATCACGTACCTCAAGAAGCACCAGGACGGCGCCACTTGGCTGCTGGCGGTGTCCACCGACCAGACGGCGTCCTCGATCATCCTGGAGTCGGGACAGCCGGTGATCTCCATGGGCGGCTGGTCCGGCAGCGACAACGCAATGACGCTCGCCAAGCTCAAGAGCCTGGTCAAGTCGGGCAAACTCCACTACATCATGGTCAGCAGCACCGGCGGCCAGGGCACCAACTCCGAGATCACGACCTGGGTCAAGGCACACGGCACGGCGGTCTCCACCTACAGCGGCCTGTACCGTCTGGACGCGTCCGACGTCAGCTGATCCACTCCCTGAACCACATTTCCCGACAGGAAGGGCCGCCGGTAACCCGGCGGCCCTTCCGCTTGCCGTGGGTGAGGGAGAGCCGCTAAGCCGCCACCGTCGCGACCGGGAATCCCGGCGTACGGCGGACCCGGCGCTCCGCGTCGACCGCGAAGACCTCGCAACCGGGCCGGGCAGCAGCCCAGTCGACGCCTTCCGGGCCCATGGCGAAGGCCGCTGTGGCCGTGGCGTCCGCCTCCGTCAGCGACGCGGCCACGACGGAGAGGCTGAGCAGTCCGGTCGCGGGGCGGCCGGTGCGGCCGTCGACGATGTGGTCGCCGCGTTCGTAGCGCGCGGAGGTCGCCACCGCCCCGTCGGTCAACTCCAGGACCGTGCACAGCTGGTCGGCGTGCTCGGGGTGCCGTACTCCCACCCGCCACGGGCCGCCGGACACGATCACGTCGCCGCCGGCGTTGAGGATGAAGCGTCTGGCCCCGGCGGCGGTGAGCAGTTCGGCCGCCCGCTGCACCGACCAGCCCTTGACGACCGCGCAAGGGTCGAGGGGCCGGCCGGGCAGCCGGACGTCGAAGGCGCCGCCGGTCGCGAGCCGGTACTGCTCGCAGAGGCCGAGGACCTCGGTCAAGTCCGCGCTGAGCTGGGGGAGTCGGAGCTTGCCCCGGTCGTAACGGCAGACCTCGCTGTCCGGGCGGAACGGACTGAAGCGGGCGTCGACCTCGCGCAGCCAGGCGAACAGCTCGTCCGCGGTCTCGTCCCCGATGCCCTCGTCGTCGATCCGCAACGACACCGGGAACCCCATCACATGCTCAACGCGGTTCATTTCAGGCGCTCTTGGCGTCGATGGCGGCCTGGAGCGACTGGACGTAGGCGTCACTGGTGATCGTGGCGCCGGAGACCGTGTCGATCTTCGAGCTCTGCGCCTTGAGGGTCTCCTCGATCAGCACCGGGACGGCGGCCGTGGTCTGCGGATGGTTCGGCTGCTGGAGCATGCTCACGGCACTGATCCTGTCGCCCTCGAAGGTCACCTGCACCTGCACGGTGCCCTTCTCGGTGTTGATCGCGGTGCCCTGGACGACCTTCTTCGTGGAACCGGACGACGTGGAACCGGACGGCGTGGACCCGGAAGCCGACGGGGTGGGTGTCGACGCCGCCTCGGTGGTCGCCGTGCTCGTCGAACTCGTCGTCGTCCCGATGGACGGCTCGTAGCGCCAGACGGGGATCAGACCCGCGACGGACAGCACCAGGACAGGTATGACTCGCTTCACGTTATGTCTCTCATCCCGCCAGGCTGAAGCGTTCGAAGTGGATCTGCTGCTTGGGCACGCCCATGTCGCCGAGGGTGCGCAGCACCGCGTTCATCATCGGCGGGGGTCCGCAGAGGAAGACGTCCCGGTCGGCTATGTCCGGTACCAGGCGGGCGAGTTCGCGCGGGGCCAGCTTGTCGGGGACGGGCGGCCCGGTGAGCAGGTGCAGTTCGGCGCCCTTGGCCCGGGCCAGCTCGGCCAGTTCGTCGTAGAGGACCGCGTCGCGTTCGGCGGAGACGCGGTAGATGACGACCGCGTGGCCCTCCAGGTCCTCCAGCAGGGCACGGATGGGGGTGACGCCGACGCCGCCCGCGATGAGCAGGGACTCGGACTTCCTGCGGTGCAGGGTGGTGAAGGCGCCGTAGGGGCCCTCGGCGAAGACGCGGGTGCCGACCTTGAGGTGGCGCAGGGCGGCCGTGCCGGCGCCGGCGGTCTTGGCGGTGAGGCGGAGGCCGGTGCCGTCGGGGGCGGCCGACAGGGAGAAGGGGTTGGCCTGCCACCAGCGGTCCTTGGTGAGGAAGCGCCAGAGGAAGAACTGGCCGGCCTGGGCGGGGAGCCGGTCGAGGTCGCGGCCTGTGATGTAGATCGAGACCACGTTGTCGGACTCGGGGACGACGGCGGAGACCCGGAACCGGTGGCGGAGGTTGCGCCACAGGGGCAGGACCAGACGGCCCAGGGCGACCGAGCCGAGCGCCACGCCCCAGACGGCGTACCAGTACGTCTTCGCGGCGGAGGACGCGGTGAACGTCGTACCGACCGCGACCTGGTGGGTGAAGGCGAGGACGACGGCGACGTAGGTGTAGAGGTGGATGAAGTGCCAGGTCTCGTAGGCGAGGCGGCGCCGGGCGTAGCGGGCGGAGGTCGCGCCGATGACGAGGATCAGGGCGAAGGCGACGAGCGCGCGGAGGATGCCCTCGGTGGTCTCGGCGAGGTCGACGACCTCGCCGACGGGGCCGGTGTCGGTGCCCTGCGCGTAGCCGAAGGCGATGAAGACGAGGTGCCCGAGCAGCGTCCAGAGCAGGGCGAAGCCCGTCCAGCGGTGCCAGGAGGTCATCCGGTCCATGCCGATGCGGCGGTCGAGCCAGGGCAGGCGGGCCACGAGCAGCAGCTGGAAGGCCATGACGAGCGCGCCGTAGAGGCCGAGGAGGCGGCCGACGACGATGAGCGCGTTGGAGGCGAATCCGGCCTGGGCGAAGAAGACGGTCACCACGGCGACGTTCGCGGCCAGCACGGCGTACAGGCCGGTGCGGGCCACCACCCTGGGGCGTATCGCCGTGGGGGGCGCAGGAGGTGATTGGACGGTCGTCACGGACGGCAGCTCCTTGATCGGGTCCTGGGAGACGAGCTTGGCCTCGGGGCGCTGTCGTTTTCCTGTCGAACAACTTTCAAGTACTTATCGATGCGGGTGTGGGGGTGCCGCGGGTCTGGCGCCGGAGGGCGGGTGAAGCAGTATGAGCGGGTGGACAAAGTTCGACTCCTCGTCGTGGACGACGACCCGCCGATCGCCGACCTCGTCGCGACGGTCGCCCGCTACGAGGGCTGGGAGGCCGCGTGCGCGTACTCCGGTGAGGAGGCGCTGGCCGTCGCCGCCGAGTTCCGGCCCGACATCGTGGTGCTCGACCTGATGCTGCCCGGCCTGGACGGCTTCGGCGTGCTGGACCGGCTGCGGCACTCCGGGACGATGGTGCCCGTGGTCTTCCTCACCGCGCGGGACGCGGTGGCCGACCGGGTCGCGGGGCTGACCCGGGGCGGTGACGACTACCTGGTCAAACCGTTCGCGGTGGAGGAGCTGATGGCCCGGCTGCGGACGGTGCTGAGGCGCAGCGCCGGGCCCGGTTTCCCGCGCTCGGTGCTGCGGGTCGCGGATCTGACGATGGACGAGGACACCCGGGAGGTGCGGCGCGGGGACCAGCTGCTCACGCTCACGCCGACCGAGTACGAGGTGCTGCGCTATCTGATGCGCAAGTCGCCGACCGTGCTCACCAAGGCGCAGATCCTCGACCATGTGTGGGAGTACGGCTTCGGTGGCCGCTCCAATGTGGTGGAACTGGTGGTCAGCCGGCTGCGGCGGAAGCTCGACGAGGGGCACGACCCGCTGATCCACACCGTGCGCGGCTTCGGGTACGTGATCCGGCAGGCCGCCGAGTGATCGCGCGGCTGCGGCGGACGTACCGGCGGCTGCGGCTCGGCACCCGGCTGGCGCTGGGGCTCGGGGCGCTGGCCCTGGTGGCGTTCGCCGTGGTCGGCACGGCCCTGACGACGTACATGCGGGACTATCTGTCGGCCCAGCTGGACGACCAGCTCGGGCTGGCCCAGGGGGCCCAGTCCAAGTCGATCGTGGCCAACGGCACCCTCCAGGGCAAGAAGTACTACCGCTGGTACTACGCCGTGTACGACGTCACGAACGGCACTCCGGTGCTCCGCAGGCCCGAGGAGAGCTCGGACCTGCCGTCGGACATCGGCGACCTCACCGCCGTGGCCCGGGCCCAGATCGCCAAGGGCACCGAGGTGCTGCGCACCAGCGACCTCAGCGGCGAGGGCGAGTACCGGCTGCGCGGCTGCGCGGTCGAACCCGGGGTGGTGCTGGTCAGCGGCGCGCCGATGGACGCCATCGACGACACGGTACGGCAGCTGGTGATCATCCAGGTGATCGCCTTCGGGGTGGCCCTGCTGGCGCTGGTGGTGCTCGGCCGCAGGCTGCTGCGGCGCGGGCTGCAGCCGCTGAGCGACATGGCGCACACCGCGCACGGCATCGCCTCGCACGATCTGAGCGACTCGGCGGCCCGGCTCCCGCTGCGTGCGGAGAACCGGGACGGCGGGCCCGAGGTGGAGGAGCTGCGCACCGCGTTCAACACGATGCTGGAGCACATCGACGACTCCCTCGCGGTGCGCGCGGAGGCGGAGCAGCGCCTGCGCCGGTTCGTCGCGGACGCCTCGCACGAGCTGCGGACGCCGCTCATGTCGGTGCGCGGCTACGCGGACCTGTTCCAGTACGCGGCGGCGAACGTGCCCGAGGAGCGGGACAAGCACCTGGCCCGGCTGCGCGCCGAGGCGGCCCGCATGGGCGTCCTCCTCGACGACCTCCTGCTGCTCGCCCGGCTCGACGCGGCGAACGTGGAGACTCCGATACGGCTGCAGGACGCGGAGCTGGTGGAGCTGGTGGCGCAGGCGGCGGACGCGTTCCGTGCCGGGCATCCGGACCGTCCGCTGACGGTGACGGTTCCGTCGGCCCCGGTCCGGCTGCGGGTCGACCCGGTCCGGATCCGGCAGGTGCTGGACAACCTGCTGACCAACGCGGCGGTGCACACCCCGCCCGGCACGGAGGTGTCGGTGACGGTCTCGGTCGGCGCCGGTACCGCGTCGGTGCGGGTCGCGGACGCGGGCCCCGGCATCCCGGAGGCCGACCGGGACCAGGTCTTCGACCGCTTCTACCGCGTCGACAAGGCCCGCAGCCGTGACCGGGGCGGCAGCGGCCTCGGTCTGGCGGTGGCCCGCTCACTGGCGATGGCCCACGGCGGCACGGTCGAGCTGACGACTGAGCCCGGGGTGACGGTGTTCACGGTGACGATTCCGCTGGGGGACGGATCGGCCTGGCCCTAGGCTCGGCGCACGGCATGCGACTACCATGGGTAACGTGGCGTCACTTGAGGCTCAGAACCATCAACTGGCTCTGTTTGTTCGGCAGTTGCCGCGCCGCGCCGCGGTGAGACCGCTGTCACATACCGCGCCACACATTGTCATAGGCCGCGTCCTCGACGCTCTTGCGCTGCCGGACGGCCTCCAGTTCCGTCACCGAGTCGTGGACGGCGGCGAGGACGGTGTCCAGAGCCTCGTCGGTGACCTTCGCGGAGTCCTCGTCCGGCACCTCGCGGATGCCGACGGCCGCGGCGAGCTGGGCAAGGACGGGTTCGCCCGTGGCCCAGCGGTCGGCCGCCCGGCTGCGGGCCGGGGAGTCGACCAGGGCCGCCCTGCCGCTGCGGACAAGGTTCCAGCGACCGCTCTGCCGGGCGATCAGGCCCTCCTTCTCCAGCGCGGCGAGATAGGCCGAGGCCAGACCCCGCCCCCGCCGCCACAGCCAGTCCTCGACCGACTCGTACGGCGTCTGCCGTACGAGGGCGCTCGCAGCCTCGTCCAACAGGCCTTCCGGCAGGGGAACTTGGAGGTTCGGCACGATCAGTTCGCCGTCCAGCACGACGGCTTCGGCGGCGAGGAGGTCGACCACCTCCGCTCCCGCGAGCGCGAGCGAAAGCTCACCCGACTCGACGGGGCGGTCGGGGGCGACATCCATGGCGACGATCAGCAGGTCCCGGGGTGTGCTCATAGGTGCCAACCTAGCGCGGCTCACGCGAGGAGGCAGCGACACCCAACGTTTACATAATTCCGTTCCGCAGTCGGTCATGTTTCGGGACCATGAGCCTCGGATGAATACCAGGGGCTTTTGGACCGCTTGCGCCACTGCGGTCCGAATGGCGTGCCCTCTGAAGGAAATTGGCGGGGTTTCCGGTTGTTTGGGGGCCCGCTCGGGCTGGCCGGATCATTTCCCTGGGTGTGGCCCTTACCTTTCCGTTGTTGACCGCCGAGTAACAGTGACGCTAGCTTTCAACCAGCCAACTCACGTCTCTGCGATTCCGTTCGGCGCCCACAGGCCGAAACCCCCCACCGTGCAGTTTCACCGTTTATTCGGAGAATCATGACGTCTGTCGCGCGCGCCGCAGAAATGATCATTGGAATCACGCCGTTCCATGAACCGGATGCCAGACTCGCGGCGGCCGTGAGCCGCGCCGGCGGGCTCGGTGTACTGGACCTGGGAATTGGCGACCGAAGATCCAGAGAGGCTCTGGCGCGAATCCGACGCTGGTCCCCCGGCTCTTTCGGGGTACGGGTCGGCGCCCACTGCCGGATCGCCCCCGCGGAACTCGCCACGGCCGCCGACGGCGGCCCGCACACCGTCGTGCTCGCCGTGGACGCTGCGTGGCGGGTCGAGGAGGTCGCCGACTCGTACCGGGTACTGGTCGAGGTCAGCGATCCCGACCAGGCGCTGGCGGCGGTCAGCGCGGGTGCGCACGGGCTCATCGCCCGCGGTGCCGAAAGCGGTGGCCGCATCGGCGAGTTGAGCACATTCGTGTTACTCCAACGACTGCTCGCCGAGCCCGGTGTGACCGTCCCGGTCTGGGCCTGCGGCGGCATCGGCCCGCGTACGGCCGCCGCGGCGGTGTCCGGTGGCGCGGCCGGGGTCGTGCTGGACAGCCAGTTGGCGCTGCTCGCCGAGTCGTCGCTGCCGGAGACGGCGGCCGCGGCGCTGCGCTCGATGGACGGTTCCGAGACCACGGTGATCGCCGGTCACCGGGTGCTGCTGCGCCGCGGCCCCGACGCCCCGCAGGTGCCCGTCGAACGCGTCTGCGAAGTGCTCGGCGCCCGCGACCCGCGCACCCAGCTGCTACCGGTCGGCCAGGACGGCTTCCTCGCCGCGCGGTTCGCGGAGCGCTGGGGCGACGTGGGCCGCACGGTGCGTGAACTGACCTCCGCGATACGGGAGTTCGCCGGGACCTCAGCACCGCGGCCCGCACCGCACGCAGCACACGAAGGGCCCGTTGCGGCACTGCGCGCCGACTCCCCGATGAGCCGCCGGCTGGGCACCCGACTGCCCATCGCCCAGGGCCCGATGACCCGCGTCAGCGACCAGGCGGAGTTCGCCGCGGCCGTCGCCGGGGGCGGTGCCCTGCCGTTCGTCGCGCTGGCGCTGGCGAGCGGCGAGCAGTCGCGGACGGTGCTGGCCGAGACCCGCGCCGCCGTGGGAACACGGCCGTGGGGTGTCGGGGTGCTGGGCTTCGCACCCGAGGAGCTGCGCAACGCCCAGCTCGACGCAGTACGGGAACTGCGCCCCACGCACGCGATCATCGCGGGCGGACGGCCCTCGCAGGCCCAGGTACTGGAGCGGGCCGGAATCTCCACGTTCCTGCACGTGCCCTCGCCGGGGCTGCTGCGGCAGTTCCTGGACGCGGGGGTGCGCAGATTCGTGTTCGAGGGCTCCGAGTGCGGCGGGCATGTCGGACCGCGGGGCAGCTTCCCGCTGTGGGAGGCCCAACTCGCCGTGCTGGAGGACTTCTTGGCGACCGCGCAGGCGGGTACGGCCGAGCAGGTCGAGGTGTTCTTCGCGGGCGGTGTCCACGACGCCCGCTCGGCGGCGATGGTGGCCGCCCTCGCGGCACCGCTCACCGCCCGCGGCTCGGCCGTCGGCGTGCTGATGGGCACCGCCTATCTGTTCACCGCGGAGGCCGTGTCGTGCGGGGCGGTCCAGCCGCTCTTCCAGGAGCAGGTGATCGGCGCCACGCGGACCGCGCTCCTGGAGACCGCACCCGGTCACGCGACGCGTTGCGTCCCGAGCCCCTTCAGCGACAACTACCTGGACTTCGAGGCCCAGTTGCGCGCGGAGGGTGTGCCCGACCGGCAGATCTGGGAGCGGCTGGAGCGGCTCAACGTCGGCCGGCTGCGGATCGCCAGCAAGGGTGTGGAGCGGGACGCCGCCGGCGCGCTGGCCGCCGTGGACGAGCAACGGCAGCTCGCCGAGGGGATGTTCATGGCCGGTGAGGTCGCCGTGCTGCGTTCGGCGACCACCACGATCGACGCCCTGCACCGCTCGGTGACCGAGGAGGCCGCCGAATTCCTGGCCGACAGCGCGCGAACCACCAGTGCTCTCCTGGGACTTGAGGAGCAGGCCGAGCCGGAGCCGCCCGCCCCGCTGGACATCGCTGTCATCGGCATGGCCTGCATGTTCCCCGAGGCGCCCGACCTGCCCACGTTCTGGGCGAACATCCTCGGCGGACGCGACGCGGTGAGCGAGGTCCCGGCCGACCGCTGGGACCCCGCCGTGCACTACTCGGACGACAAGGGCGGCGCCACCCCGTCGAAGTGGGGCGGCTTCCTGCCCCGCATCCCCTTCGATCCGCTGCGCTACGGCATCCCGCCGACCTCCCTCGGCAGCATCGAACCGGTCCAGCTGCTGGCTCTCGAAGCGGCCCGTCGTTCGCTGGAGGACGCCGGATACGGCGACCGGGGCCGGGAGTTCGACCGCGCGCGCACCTGCGTGGTGTTCGGCGCGGAGGCGGGCAGCGACCTGTCCAACGCGACCACGCTGCGCGCCGTACTGCCGTCCTACTACGGGAAGATCCCGCAGGGCATCGAGGAACAGCTCCCCACGCTCACCGAGGACTCCTTCCCCGGCATGCTCTCCAACGTCATCTCGGGCCGGATCGCCAACCGGCTCGACCTCGGCGGGGCCAACTTCACGGTCGACGCGGCCTGTGCGTCCTCGCTGGCCGCCGTCGACGTCGCCTGCAAGGAACTCGTGGGCGGCACCAGCGACATCGTGCTGTGCGGTGGCGCCGACCTGCACAACGGCATCAACGACTACGTCCTCTTCTCCTCCGTGCACGCCCTGTCCCCGACCGGCCGCTCCCGCGCCTTCGACAGCTCGGCGGACGGCATCGCGCTCGGCGAGGGTGTCGCCTGCGTGGTCCTCAAGCGGCTCGCGGACGCGGAGCGGGACGGCGACCGGATCTACGGCGTCATCAAGGGAGTCGGCAGTTCCAGCGACGGCCGCTCGCTGGGTCTGACGGCACCCCGGCCCGAGGGGCAGCGGGCCGCGCTGGAGCGGGCGTACCGCAACGCGGGCGTCTCCCCCGCCTCGGTCGGTCTGGTCGAGGCGCACGGCACCGGGACCGTCGTCGGCGACCGGACCGAACTCTCCATCCTCAGCGCGGTGTTCACCGAGTCCGGTGCGGAGACCGGCAGTTGTGCGCTCGGCTCGGTCAAGTCGCAGATCGGGCACACCAAGTGCGCCGCCGGACTGGCCGGGCTGATCAAGACCGTGCTGTCGCTCTACACCGGGGTCAAGCCGCCCACCCTGCACATGAAGCAGCCCAACTCGGCCTGGAAGGAGGACAACAGCCCGTTCGTCTTCCACGCCCGGCCCCGGCCCTGGGCGGCTCCTGCCGGGGAACGCGTCGCGGGACTCAGCGCGTTCGGCTTCGGCGGCACCAACTTCCATACGGTGATCCAGGCCTACGGCGACGCCGTACCGCCCGCGCACGGCCTGGACGCCTGGCCCGCCGAACTGTTCACCTTCCGGGGAGCGGACCGGGCGGCGGCGCGGCGGGGCATCGAGGAAATCCTGAAGCTCGCGGAAGCGGGTCACTGGAAGCTGCGCGACCTCGCCCTCAGCGCGTCCCGCCGCTCCGACGCCCGGCACGAGCCGGTGCAGGTGGCCGTCGTGGCCACGGATGTCGAGGAGTTGGCCGTACAGCTGCGGCGGGCCCTCGCAGGCGAGCACGATCCCGCTTCGGGAATCCACGCGGCCGACCTCCAGGAGGGCGCCGGCCAGGTCGCCTTCCTTTTCCCCGGCCAGGGCAGTCAGCGGCCCGGCATGCTCGCCGACGTGTTCGTCGCGTTCCCCGAACTCCAGCACTATCTGCACCTGGGCCGCGACCACGCCGACGCGCTCTACCCGCCGGCCGCCTTCGACGACACCGTCCGCGACCGCCAGCAGGCCGGTCTGACGGACACCCGGGTGGCACAGCCCGCGCTGGGCATCGCCGGGCTCGCCGCCCACGCGCTGCTCACCGAGGCGGGCGTACGGCCGGACATGGCGGCCGGGCACAGTTACGGCGAGCTGGTCGCCCTGTGCGCGGCCGGCGCCATCGCCCCGGAAGCGCTGCTGGAGCTGAGCGCCGAACGCGCGGCGGCGATCCTCGAAGCCACCGGCGCCGACGACCCGGGCACCATGGCCGCGGTCGCGGCCGGCGCCGAGGACGTCGAGCAGGCACTGAAGACGGCGGGCGCACCGGACTCGGTGGTCGTCGCCAATCACAACTCGCCCCGCCAGACGGTGATTTCGGGGCCCACGGAGGCGGTCGCCGCTGCCGTGCGACTGCTGCGCGAGGCCGGTCTGGGTGCCAAGCGCATCCCCGTCGCCTGCGCCTTCCACAGCCCGCTGGTGGCGGGGGCGGGCGAGCGGTTCGCCCAAGCCCTCGCCCAACAGACCGTGCACGCACCCGAGTTCCCCGTGTGGTCCAACCGCACGGCGGCCCCGTACGGCGAGGGATCCGACGCGGTCCGGGCCGAACTCGCCGCGCAGATCGGGGCGCCGGTCAGCTTCGTCGCGCAGATCGAGGCGATGTACGAGGCGGGGGCGCGGGTCTTCGTCGAGGCCGGTCCCGGGGCGGTGCTGACCCGGCTGGTGGCCCAGATACTCGGGGAGCGTCCGCACCGCACGGTCGCGTGCGAGCCGCGGCAGGACAGCGGGCTGCGCGGCTGGCTCGACGCGCTGGCCCAACTGGCCGTCGCGGGGCTGCCGGTGCGCACCGGATGGCTGTTCAACGGGCGCGACGCCGTCGACGCGGCCCGGACTCCTGTGCCCAAGCGGCCCGGCTGGACGGTCGACGGACAGCTGGTCCGCACCGCCGCCGGAGAACTCCTCCCCGGTGCCCTCGCACCGGCCCGACGCGTTGTGGAGACGACTGTGACGACGAACCCTCAGGGCGGCGCCCCCGTCGAGGCGAACAGGGACGCGCTCATCTCCGAATTCCTGCGCACCAGCCGGGAGATGGTGGCCGCGCAACGGGACGTACTGCTGACCTACTTCGGCGCGACGCAGGCGACGGTGCCCCAGGGGACCTGGGTTCCGGCACCGGCGCCAGCCGTGGTCGAGGCGCTCCCGCAGCTGCCCGCCGCGTCGGCCGCCGTCGAAGCCCCGGTCGCCCAACAGCCCGGCGCTCAGCCGGAGTCGGCGCCCGAGGCCGTCACCGAGGACGATGTGCTGCGGGTCGTGCTGGAGATCATCAGCGAGCGCACCGGCTATCCCGTCGACATGATCGAGCCCGACCTCGACCTGGAGGCGGACCTCAGCATCGACTCCATCAAACGGGCCGAGATCGCCGGTGAGCTGGCGCAGCGGCTGGGCATCGGCGGCGGCGCGGACATCGCCTCGCTCGACGACGCCGAGCTGGAGGACCTGGCGAAGGCCCGCACGGCGGCGTCCGTCACGGGCTGGCTGTCGGCACGTCTGAGCGAGCCCGCCCCCGTGGCGGAAACACCGCCGAGTGACAACACCCCCCAGGACGAGGTCACCGGCACCGCACCCAAGCGGCTACAGCTGCGGCCGGTGCTGCTCGCGCACCAGGACGGCGACAACCCGGCCGACCCATCCTCCGTGCTGGGCGGGCGGCGGTTCGCCGTGTGCGGCGACGGAGAGGGCGCGGAGGCGGTCGTGGCCCGGCTCTCCTCGTACGGTGCCGAGGCGCTGATCGTCGGTCCCGAGCACCAACTCACCGCAGCGGACGGCCAGGTGGACGGCGTCCTGTATCTCGCGCCGCTCACGGCGTCGGCGCCGGTGCTCCCCGACGCGTTCCCCGTGTTCCAGGCCGCGCTGCGCCGCGGGCCGCGCCAACTGATCGCCGTACAAGGGGCGGAGAGCGGATCGGCGGGCCTGCACGGGCTGTTCCGTACAGTGGCGCGCGAGTACCCGGACACCGTCGCCCGGATCGTCGAGGTGACGGACACGGCACCTGCCGCCGTCGCCGACACGCTGCTCGCCGAACTGCTGGCCCCCGGGGACGAGCCGGTGGTGCTGCGAACGGCCGCCGGACGGAACGGACTTGAGCTGGTCGAGGCACCGCTCGGCGCGCTCGCGACCAACGGGGCCGGACCGGCCGGTGACGGGGTCGCCGAGGCCGCCGCCATCGGGCTCGACCGCGAATCGGTCGTACTGCTGGTGGGTGGCGCGCGGGGCATCACCGCGAAGTTCGCCGTCGCGCTCGCCGCGGCCTCCCGGTGCCGTATCGAACTCCTCGGCAGGACGGCCGCACCGGCCGGCCCCGAGGACCCGGCGACCGTGGGTGCCCGCACCCCGGCCGAACTGCGCGCGGCCCTCGCGGGCCAGGGCGGGCGCACACCGGCCGAGATCAACCGCACCGCGGAACTCCTGCTCGCCCAGCGGGAGATCACCGCGACCCTGGACGAACTCGCCGCGCTCGGCAGCGAGGCCCGCTACCACTCCGTGGACTTCCGCGAGCCGGACGCGGCGCTCCAGGCGGTCAAGGAGATCCACGCCGAGCACGGCCGTCTCGACGGTGTCGTCTACGCGGCCGGGGTCATCGAGGACCGGCTGATCGCCGAGAAGACCACCGAGTCCTTCCAGCGGGTGTACGGCACGAAGACGCACGGCGCCGAGACACTG
Organism: Streptomyces sp. NPDC050549; assembly: GCF_040655035.1. NCBI lineage: Bacteria > Bacillati > Actinomycetota > Actinomycetes > Kitasatosporales > Streptomycetaceae > Streptomyces > Streptomyces sp. NPDC050549. Next base: position 70,308 of record NZ_JBFAJD010000007.1, on the reverse strand, counting down.
CTGTCGGCACTGGAGGAACTGCCCAACGGCCCTGCTTTCGCCGTCCTGTTCGGCTCCATCTCGGCCGTCCTCGGCAACCGCGGGCAGGTCGACTACGCGGCGGCCAACGACGCCCTGGAGAGCCTCGGCGCGGCCTGGTCGGCGCGTACCGGGCACCGGGCGCTGACCGTGCACTGGGGTCCGTGGGCGCCGACCGGCGGTCACCACGGCATGGTCACCCCGGAGTTGGGACGCGAGTACGCGCGGCGCGGTATCTCGCTGATCGATCCCGAGGAGGGCACCGCGGCCCTGCTGCGCGAGCTCGCCTTCGGCGACGAGTCGGCCGGAGCCGTCGTCTACACCGCTTCGGGCTGGTGACATGACCGACCGTCAAGTGCCGGTCGCCATCGTGGGAATGGCGGTGCTGCTGCCCGGCGCCGCCGACCTCGACGCGTACTGGCGGAATCTGCTCGGCGGCACGGACGCCATCAGTGAGGTGCCGGACGGGCGTTGGGACGCCGACTACTACCGGCCGGACTCCGCGAGCGGTCCGGCCGTGGCCGACCAGGTGTACTGCCGGCGCGGCGGCTTCGTCGACGGGCTGGCCGAGGTCGAGGTGACCCGGTTCGGCATCATGCCGAACTCGGTGCCCGGCACCGAACCCGACCAGCTCATCGCCCTCCACGTGGCCGCCGCGGCCCTCGCCGACGCGGGCGGGGAGAGCCGACTGCCCGACCGGCACCGCGTCGGCGTGGTGCTCGGCCGGGGCGGCTATCTCACCCCCGGCCTGGTCCGCCTAGACCAGCGGGTTCGTACGGCAGGCCAACTCGTCCGCACGCTGGGCGAGTTGCTGCCCGATCTGGACGCCGGTCAGCTGGAGCGGATCCGCACGGCGTTCACCGACCGGCTGGGCCCCGACAGCCCCGAGTCCGTCATCGGCCTCGTACCGAACCTCGCGGCATCCCGCGTCGCCAACCGCCTCGACCTGCGCGGCCCGGCCTACACGGTGGACGCGGCCTGCGCCTCCTCGCTGATCGCCGTCGACCAGGCGGTCACCGAACTCGCCGCCGGGCGCTGCGACCTGATGCTCGCCGGAGGCGTCCACCACTGCCACGACATCACGCTGTGGAGCGTGTTCTCCCAGCTGCGCGCGCTCTCCCCGAGCCAGCGCATCCGCCCCTTCCACCGGGACGCCGACGGCATCCTGATCGGCGAGGGCACGGGAGTGGTCGTCCTCAAACGCCTCGCCGACGCCGAACGCGACGGCGACCGGATCTACGCCGTCATCCGCGGCACCGGTGTCTCCAGCGACGGCCGCGCCGCGAGCCTCGTCAACCCCGACTCGACCGGCCAGACCCACGCCGTACGGCAGGCCTGGGAGGCGGCGGGGCTGGATCCTGCGCTGCCCGGTTCGATCGGCCTGCTGGAGGCGCACGGCACGGCCACGCCCGCCGGTGACGCGGCCGAACTCGCCACGCTGGCCGAGGTGTTCGGACCCGGCGATGATGCGGTCATCGGCTCCGTGAAGTCGATGATCGGGCACACCATGCCGGCCGCCGGGGTCGCCGGACTGGTCAAGGCCGCCCTCGCCGTCCACCACGGGACGCTGCTGCCGACCCTGCACTGCGACGACCCGCATCCGGCGCTCGCGGCCACCCGGTTCCGTCCGCTGGCGAAGGCGACGCCCTGGGAGACGACGCCCGAACAGCCCGTACGGCGGGCGGCGGTGAACGCATTCGGGTTCGGCGGCATCAACGCGCATGTGGTGCTGGAGGAGGCACCAGGGGCTCGCGCGTCACGTTCGGCGACGGTGGTGGTCGACGAGCCGGAACGCGTGCTGACCCTCGCAGCCGACAGTCCCGAGGCGCTGGCCGCGATGCTGGACGCGGACGACTCCGCGCTACTGGCCACAAGCAACTCGCTTTCCGGCCGCTCCCGCCTCGGCATCGTCGCCCCGGACGCCAAGCGACTCGCGCTGGCCCGCCGCGCGGTCGCCAAGGGGCGGGCGTGGCAGGGCCGCAGCGATGTGTGGTTCACGCCGAGCCCACTGCTCGGCGCGGGCGGCGGCAAGCTGGCGTTCGTCTTCCCGGGCCTGGAGGGCGACTTCACGCCCCGGGTGGAGGACGTCGCCGCGCACTTCGGACTGCGCGAGAACAGGTCCGCAACTCCCGCACAGGTGGGGGATGTCGGCCGCCACGGCTTCGATGTGGTGGGTGTGGGACGGCTGTTGGACGCAGCGCTGCGCCGGATGGGTGTGGTGCCGGACGCGGTCGCCGGGCACAGTGTCGGCGAGTGGACGGCGATGACGGCCGCCGGGGTGTACTCGCCGGACGAGGTGAGCGACTTCATGGAGTCGTTCGACCCGGACTCGGTGACCGTGCCGGGGCTTGCCTTCGGCGCGATCGGGGCTCCCGCGGAGCGCGTGCTGTCGGCACTCGCAGCCGAGTGGCCGGACTCCGGGATCGTCCTCTCGCACGACAACGCGCCGGGCCAGTCGATGGTGTGCGGGCCGGAGCAGGCGGTGGACGCGTTCGTGCGGTCGTTCCGCGCGCAGGGTGTCCTGAGCCAGGTGCTGCCGTTCCAATCCGGCTTCCACACACCGATGTTGAAGCCCTACCTCGCACCGATCGAGGAAGCCACCAACCGCTTCCGGCTGCATCCGCCGACGGTTCCCCTGTGGTCCGGGACGACCGCCTCGCCGTATCCCTCGGAGGAGAAGGCGGTCCGCGAGCTCTTCATCCGGCATCTGCTGGAGCCCGTGTGGTTCCGACAGCTCGTCGAGGCCATGTACGACGCCGGTCATCGCGCGTTCGTCCAGGTCGGCACCGGCCAGCTCGGTTCCCTCGTCGACGCGACACTGAGCGGACGCGATCACCTGGTGATCGCCGCCAACTCGCCCCACCGCTCCGGGCTGGCCCAACTCCGGCGCGTGGCAGTGGCGTTGTGGACGGCGGGCGGAGCAGTGGATCCGTTGACACCGGCCCCGCAGAAACCGGCTCGCCGACAGGAGCGGCCTCCGGTGCGCCTCGACCTGGACGGGGCACTCGTGTCCCTCGACGCCCCGAGCCTGGTGAAGCTGCGGGCGGAACTGCGCACGCCGCTCCCGACGAGCGCCGCCGCATCCCCCCTGGACGCGCTCACCGGCCGCTTCCCGGCAGCCGCCGAACTGCACGCCCTGATGCGCGAAACCGCGGACACGGCCGCCCAACTCCTCAGCGCGGGCAGCCGCCGTACTGTGGCGACCATTCCCGCCCCACCCCGGCAGCCACCCGCTCCGCCCCGGGAATGGCAGACCACGGTCCATGTCTCCCCCGAGTCCATGCCCTACCTCATGGACCACTGCTTCTTCCCGCAGCGTCCCAACTGGCCTGATGTGGCGGACCGTTGGCCGGTCGTCCCGGCCACCACGATCGTGCAGCACATCATCGAGGCGGCCGAGCGGACCGCGCCCGGCATGCGGGCGGTCGCCGTGCACGACGCGCGGTTCGACCGGTGGCTGACGGCGACGCCGCCGGTCGACGTACCGGTGCGGGTGGTCACCGAGGCCCCCGGCCGGCTCGCGGTCTCCTTCGGCCCGCACGCGCGCGGTGCGGTCGAACTGGCCCCCGCGTACGCCACCGCGCCCCCGCCCCACGACCGCCCGGACCCGACCACCGAACGCGTCCCCGACCACACCGCGTCCCATCTCTACGACGAGCGCTGGATGTTCCACGGTCCGGCGTTCCAGGGGGTCACCGAACTCACCGCGATCGGCGACCGCCACGTACGCGGCACGATCACCACACCGCCCGCCCCGGGCTCCCTCCTCGACAACGTGGGCCAGATCCTGGGCTACTGGATCATGTCGACCCGCACCGAACGCACCGTCGTCTTCCCGGTCGGCATGCGCGAGATGCGCTTCTACGGCCCCCATCCGCGCCCCGGCACGGAAGTCGAGTGCCTGGTGCGGATCACCTCACTCACCGACACCGCGCTCGAATGCGACGTACAGCTCACGGTCGACGGCGCGGTGTGGGCGAAGCTGACCGGCTGGCAGGACCGGCGTTTCGACAACGACCCGCAGACCAGGCCGGTCGAGCGCTTCCCCGAACGCAACACGCTCTCCGAGGCCCGCCCCGGCGGCCGGACCCTGCTGCACGAGCGCTGGCCCGACCTCGCCTCCCGTGATCTCATCATGCGCAACTCCCTGAGCAGCATGGAACGTACGCAGTACGCGGAGCATCCGCCGCGCGGTCGCAGGCAGTGGCTGCTGGGCCGGATCGCGTTGAAGGACGCGGTACGGCAGTGGCTGTGGAGTCATGGCGAGGGGCCCGTCTATCCGGCGGAGATCCGGGTGCACAACGACGCGGCGGGCCGCCCCTACGTCACCGGCCTGCACGGCCGGACCCTGCCCCCGCTGGACGTCTCGCTGGCCCACGCCGCCGAGGCCGCCGTCGCGATCGTACGGCCGCACTCCCCCGAACCCGGGCCCGGAATCGACATCGAGGAAGTCGTCGACCGCGACCCCTCAACCCTCGCCACCGCTCTCGGTGAGGAAGAACTCGCCCTGCTGCGGGCCCAGTTGACGGCGTCCGGTGAGTCGGAGGCGCTGTGGTTCACCCGATTCTGGGCGGCGAAGGAGTCGGTCGCCAAGGCGGAGGGCACCGGCTTCGGTGGCCGGCCACGCGACTTCACGGTCTTCCAAGTGGCCTCCGGATCACGGCTGTTGGTGTCCGGGCGGCTGGAACGCGCCTACACCGTGCACTGCGAGCCGGCCGGCAATCCCCCCAATCTGCCGGACAGGACCTATGTCGTGGCCTGGACGACGGGACCCGCGCACGAAGAGGAGTACGACCGATGACCCCCACCACCGAGGACACCGTCCTCGCCGACCTCACCGGCATGCTGACCGCGCTCCTGGAGGACGAGTACGGCGTCGACGACGTCGAGATCACCATGACGACGACCTTCAACCGCGACCTGGAGCTGGAGAGCATCGACCTGGTGACTTTGGCCGGGCTGCTCCAGGAGCACTACGGCACGAAGGTCAACTTCGCCGAGTTCCTGGCCGGGATGGAGTTCGACGAGATCATCGAACTCACCGTCGGCCGACTCGTCGAGTACGTAGTGCAGAGCCTCAAGGCAGCCGAGGCGGGCTGAGTCATGGCGATGGTCGACACCGGTCAACTCCGGTTGCACGTACAGAGAATGAGCCCGCCCGACGGTCGTCCGGTGACCGCCACGGCGGTGCTCGTGCACGGCCTGCTCACCGACAGTCTCGCCAGCTACTACTTCACCCTCGCCCCGCCGTTCGCGCTGGCCGGCATCGACGTCGTCATGTACGACCTGCGCGGTCACGGCCGCAGCGCGCGCCCGGCCACCGGCTACACCCTGGACGACAACATCGACGACCTGGAGGCGCTGCTCGACCGCCTGGAGGTGACCGGCCCGGTCCATCTGGTCGGCAACTCCTACGGCGGGACAGTCGCGTTCGGCTACGCGGCCCGCCATCCGGAGCGGGCCGCCAGTGTCTCCCTCATCGAGTCGGAACCGGCGACCGACGCCTGGGCGCCGAAGCTCGGCAACATCCTGGACCGGGTGCTGCACGAGCTGGCGCACAACGAGGACGACGCGATCGCCTGGATCAGCGCGAACCGCGGCCACAACACCGCCCGCCTCGCGAAGGGCGCCGCCCGCCTGGCCCGGGAGACCTCCCTCTCCCAGGACATCCCGGCCAGCGTCGTGTTGACGGAGGGTCAGATCCGGGCCGTGCGCTGCCCGGTGCTCGGCGTCTACGGGGGCGACTCGGATCTCGCGCTGCTCGCCCCCTGGCTGGAGTCCGTGCTGCCGGACTGCCGGACCGTCGTCGTCCCCGGTCACGAGCACTCGGTGCTGGTGGAGGCGGCGGGCACGGTCGGCGGCCACATCCTCTCCCTGATCCAGAAGGCGAGCATCCAGGACGCGAGCACGTCGGAGGCCGCCGCCGAGGTGGCGGTGCGGTGAGCCGGTTCCTGTTCGTCGTACCGCCGCTGGTCGGCCACATCAACCCGGCGACGGGGGTGGCGGCCGAACTCGCTGCGCGCGGCCACGAGTTGGCGTGGGCGTGCGCCGATCCCGCTCTCGTGCGGCGGCTGGCGGGAGAACAGGCGCGGGTGTTCCCGTGCGCCGGTCCGGTGCCGGGCACGGGCGAGGGTGTACGGCCGCCCGACATCCGTGGCCCCGAGGCGCTGAAGTTCCTGTGGGAGGCCTTCCTCGCCCCGCTCGCCGAGCAGATGGCGCCCGGAGTCACCGCCGCTGTCGAGGAGTTCAGGCCCGACGCGATCGTCGCCGACCAACAGGCTCTGGCCGGGGGCCTGGTGGCGGAGCGTCTCGGGGTGCCGTGGGCGACCTCGGCCACCACCTCGGCCGAGTTCACCGACGTGTTCGCGGGCATGCCCAAAGTCGCCCTCTGGCTGGACGAGTTGCTGCACCGGCTCCGCACCGACCTCGGCGACCCGTCCGGCACCGGCGACCCCCGCTTCTCGCCGCACCTGGTGCTCGCCTTCAGCACCCCGGAGCTCGTCGGCCCGGAGGCACGGCAGGGCGAGCAGATCCGCTGGGTCGGCCCCTCGATCGCGCCCCGCCCGGCCGCGCCGGACTTTCCCTGGGACTGGCTGGACCCGGCCCGCTCCCTGGTCCTGGTCAGTCTCGGCACCGCCAACACCGATGTGGGCGCCCGTTTCCTCACCGAGTGCGTGACGGCGCTGCGGGCCCGAACCGACCGCGTACAGGCGGTGATCGCGGACCCGGGCGGCGCGCTGGGGCCGTCCGACGCGCAGGACAAGGACCTCCTCGTCCTGCCCTCCGTCCCTCAACTCCCCCTCCTCGAAAGGGCGGACGCGGTCGTCTCGCACGCCGGGCACAACACGGTGTGCGAGACGCTCTGGCACGGTGTCCCGCTCGTCGTGGCACCCATCCGCGACGACCAGCCGGTGATCGCCGGTCAGGTCACCGGCGCGGGCGCGGGCATCCGGGTCCGCTTCGGCCGGGTCACCGCCCCCAAGCTGGGCGCGGCGATCGACGCCGTACTCCACGAACCCGACCACCGCGCCGCGGCCGACCGCATCCGTACGGCGTTCCGCGCGGCCGGAGGCACCCGCGCGGCGGCCACCCACCTGGAACTGCTGGCCACCGGCGCGTCCCCCAAGGAGACCCCGTGAGCACCGAGGACGACCCGAAACCACCGAGCCGCAACGACCAGGTCGCGGCTCTGCGGCCGGTCTACCAGGCCGACCTGGCCGACGGCCTCGACCGCTTCTTCGAGCCCAGGCGCGAGACCTGCCCCTGGTGCGACTCGTCGCGACTGCGGACCCGGCTGCGCACGAAGGACCTGATCCAGCACAAGCCGGGCACCTTCGTCCTGGACCGCTGCGAGGACTGCCGGCACACGTTCCAGAATCCCCGACTGAGCCCGGCGGGGCTGGAGTTCTACTACCGGGACTTCTACGACGGCCTGGGCGAGAAGCAGTTGGGCAACACGTTCGCGGCCCGTACCAAGATGTACGAGCAGCGCGCGCAGTCACTGCTCCCGCACTCGCCGACTCCCAAGAACTGGCTGGACGTCGGCACTGGTCACGGCCACTTCTGCGAGTCGGCCCGCACGGTGTACCCGGACACGACCTTCGACGGCCTCGACTTCACGGACGGCGCCGAACTCGCCGAGCAGGCGGGCCGAGTGGAACGCGGATATCGCGGCAGCTTCCCGGAGTTGGCCCCGAATCTCGCCGGCCACTACGACGTCGTCAGCATGTTCCACTACCTGGAGCACAGCACCGAGCCCGAACGCGAACTGACGGCGGCGCACCAGGCCGTACGTCCCGGCGGTCACCTGCTGATCGAGGTCCCGGACCCCGACAGCCGCTACGCCGGTCTGCTGGGCCGCTGGTGGCTGCCCTGGCTCCAGCCCCAGCACCTGCACTTCATCCCGGTCGAGAACCTGCGCCGCCGACTCACCGACCTGGGCTTCACGGTCGTGGCGGAACAGCACGCCGAACCGCACGACCCGGTCGACCTCCTGGCCGGCACCTGGCTGGCATTGGACACGGCCGCCCCCCGCGACAACCTCCCCTGGCTGCCGAACCCCCCGACCGGCCTGGCCCGTACGCTCCGTGCGGCGGTCCTGATCGCGGGGATCCCGGCGCTGGTCCTGGGCACGCTCCTGGACCGGTTCGTGGTGAAGCGGCTGTCGCACCGGCTGGGGGTGTCCAACGCGTACCGGCTGGTGGCACGGCGCGACTGAGCCGTCTCCTATGCGGTCAGGCTCTCCAGGGCGCGGGCGACCTCGTCCGCCGTGATGCCGTCGGCCCGGTTGTCGAACACCAGCCGGCGGCCGTCGCTCCAGCGGCACTCGTTGGCCTCGGCCGCCTTCCAGAACGTGTCCCAGTCGGCGAGCTTGGACAGGTCCCGGGCACAGCCGCGGGCGCGCACGCGGCTCGACACCGTGGTGACCGACACGGGCCTGCCGGAGGCCGTGGTCGACCGCGTCTCGGAAGAGGGCCCGACGGTTCTGCGCACGGGCTGAGCCCCGCCCACCCCTGCCGACCCCCGTTGAATGATGCATTCACCGCGTCTAGCATCACCTGGTGATTGCATCACTTCCTGTATGACTCTCGTCGAGCAGCGCAGGTGACGACGAGCGGTCGCGGCCCGGTTCCGGGGGCTCCGGCCGCTCGTCCTCGCTCCTACGACGGTTCAGCTCGCGGTACGGCGGATCCGCCCCGCGTAGCGCTTCTCCAGTTCCAGGTTGCTCTCGAAGCCGCCCGGCACATTGGCCGAGACGTATACGGGCGGCCGGTCCCCCGCGGCGAGGAGCTGGGCCGCCGCCTCCGCGACCGTCAGTTGCACGAGCATCGCGCCGGTGAGCGTGGACAGGGCACAGACAGCGCCCCCACCCGGGAGTTCGAGGAGCGCGTCGCCGCGCGGGGCCGCGTTGTCCAGGACGACGTCCGCGAGGTCGACGAGCTTCTTGCCGCTCGGGTGACCGGCGGGAACGGCGCGCGTGTGGGCGAGCGAGGTGATGGCGAGGAGGCGGTGGCCGCGCTCCTTCACCCGTAGGGCCATTTCCACGATCACCTTGTTGACACCGGAGTTGGAGACGATGACGAAGAGGTCCTGCGGGTGGGGCGCGGCCAGGTCGTAGAGCCGGTCGGCGACTCCGGCCTGCCGCTCCAGCAGCGGGTCGTCGAGCACGCCCGGGGCGTCGCCGCCGTAGAGGACGAGGTCGGCGATGCTCAGGCGGTTGGTGGGCACCAACCCCCCGGCGCGGCCGGCGAGTTCGAGGACCATGGCCTGGGAGTGGCCGGTGCCGAAGGCCTGGATGACTCCGTCGGTGCGGACGCAGTCCGCGATCAGTCCGGCGGCGCGGGACACGGTCTCGCGGCCGGATTCGGTGATGTGCTGGAGAACGGCCAGGCTCTCGCGCGCGAAGATCTCGGCGCTCACGGACTCGGCGGACACGCGACACTCCCCACCGGTGGATCAAACCACCTATTCTTTCCCGATCAATGAATCAATAAATCACACGCGGTCCTGGTATTCAATCGATGGCCTCTGGGGTGGCTGATACCTTCTCCACATGCCCCCGACAGACGTCACCACCCTCATCCGCACCGAGCTGCCACGGCTGGCCGGCTCGCTGCGGAAGGTCGGCGAGCTGATCCTGGAGGATCCGGCCGCCGTCACCCACTGCTCGGCCGCCGAGCTGGGCCGCCGCACCGGCACCTCGCAGGCGACGGTGACCCGGTTCTGCCGCGCGGTGGGCCTCGACTCGTACCAGCATCTGCTGATCGAACTGGCCCAGGAGCGCGGGCGCGGCGAGGTGTCCGACTGGGGCACCGCGGAGATCGGCCCGGACATCTCCCCGGACGACGATCTCGAACGGGTCGTGCAGGTCGTGGGCAGCGCCGACCTGCGCGCGGTGCAGCAGACCATCGACCGGATCGACCTCGACGCGGTGGAGCGCGCGGCCACCGCCGCCGCCCGCGCCCGGCGCATCGACGTCTACGGCATCGGTGGCAGCGGGGCGGTCGCCCAGGAGACCGAGACCCGGCTGTTCCGCATCGGCTGCGCGGTGCGCGGCTGGACCGAGGTGCACGCCGCCGCCACCTCCGCCGCCCTGCTCACCCCGGCGGACGTCGCCATCGGCATCTCCCACTCCGGTTCGACGCGCGAGACCATCGAACCGTTCGAGCTGGCCAAGGAGCGCGGCGCCACCACGGTCGCCCTCACCTCCGACCCGCGCTCCCCGCTCGCCCGCGCCGCCGACATCCGGCTCATCTCCTCGTCCTCGGCGACCAGTTTCCCCACCGGCATCATCGGCGCCCGCCACTCCGTGCTGGTCCTCATCGACTGCCTCTACGTCCGCATCGCACAGCTCTCCTACCAGCGCGCGAGCGCGTCCCTGGCCCTGACCGACCACATCGCCGGGGAGCACACGGTGAAGGCCCGCAGGGGCCGGTGATCCGAGCCGGGACCCGGCCGTGATCTCGGCCGAGTCTGCATGGATGAACCACCGAAGTTACGCGGAGATGGTTGTTTGAATCATCTTCGCGGTGTCAGGATGGGCGCTCCGCCGAGCCTCTGGTAGGAGACCCATGCGCGTCACCGCTGCCCTGTCGACCGAGTTGTTCGTCGGCACCGCCGAGCATCCGCTCCAGGTGGTGACCGCCGAACTCGCCCATGTCCCCGGCCGGCCGGTGCGCCTCACGGTCGAGGGCCCGGGTCTGCACGGCGGCGCGGAGACGGTCGTGGGCGAGGACGGCACCGCGCGCGCCGAGATACCCGTGAGCTGCGACCTCACGGCCGGCGAGCGGTGCGCGATCGAGGTGACGGCGGCCGACGGCGACCAACTGGCCACCCTCACCACCGAGTTCACGGCCGCCGAGCCCGGCTGGACCATGTTCATGGTCAGCCACTTCCACTACGACCCCGTCTGGTGGAACACCCAGGGCGCCTACACCGAGACCTGGGACACGGCCGACGACCCCGCCTCCACCGGACTGCCCGCCCGCACCTTCGACTCCCGCGGCCAGTCCGGCATGAGTCTCGTCCGCGCCCACTGCGACCTGGCCCGCCGCGACCCGGCGTACACCTTCGTGCTGGCCGAGGTCGACTACCTCAAGCCGTACTGGGACGCCTTCCCCGAGGAGCGCGGATTCCTGCGCGAGCTGATCCGCACCGGCCGGGTCGAGATCATGGGCGGCACCTACAACGAGCCCAACACCAACCTCACCGGCGCCGAGGCGACCGTACGCAACGCCCTGTACGGGGACGGTTTTCAGCGCGGGATCCTGGGCGCCTCGCCCGAAACCGCCTGGCAGCTCGACGCGTTCGGGCACGACCCGCAGTTCCCCGGCCTGATGGCGGACGCTGGAGTGACGTCCAGCTCGTGGGCGCGCGGCCCCTTCCACCAGTGGGGGCCGACCCTCTCGGTCTTCGGCGAGGAGCCTCGCGACCCCCGACGCATGCAGTTCCCGGCCGAGTTCAGCTGGATCGCCCCCTCCGGGCGCGGACTGCTCACGGCCTACATGGTCAACCACTACGGCGCCGGCTGGGCCATCGACAACGCGCCCACGCTCCCCGAGGCCGAAGCGGCGGCGCTCAAGCTGTTCCGGGGCCTCAGGAAGGTCGCGCTCACCCGCAATGTGCTGCTCCCGGTCGGCGGTGACTACGCGCCGCCGTGCCGCTGGGTGATGGACATCCACCGCGACTGGAACGCCCGTTACGTCTGGCCGCGTTTCGTCAGCGGAATCCCCCGGGACTTCTTCGCCGCCGTCCGCGCCGAGTTGGACCAGGAGGGCCGCAAGGCGTCGCCTCAGACCCGGGACATGAACCCGGTCTACACCGGCAAGGACGTCTCCTACATCGACACCAAGCAGGCCCAACGCCACGGCGAGACCCTCCTCGCCGACGCCGAGGCCTGGGCCACCCTGGCCTCGCTCGTGGCCCAACACCCGTACCCGGACGCGGCGTTGGACAAGGCCTGGCGGCAGCTGATCTACGGCGCCCACCACGACGCCATCACCGGCTCCGAGTCGGACCAGGTGTACATCGACCTGATGACCGGCTGGCGCGAGCTGTACGACCTCGCGGAGACGGTGCACGCCGACGCGACGGAGGCGATAGCCGCCAAGGTCGCCCGACTGCCGGGCGCCACCGACGACTTGGTGGTGTTCAACTCCGCGACCTGGGACCGACGGGACGTGCTGACCGTCGCCGACCCCGGCCTGGTCCCGCTCGACGACACCGGCCTGCCCCTGCCCGCCGTACGCGAGGGCGACCGACTCCGGCTCGTCGTACCGGACGTACCCGGCATGGGCCTCAAGGCCCTCCCGCTCGCCGAGGGTTCGGTGCCCGGCTGGACGCCCGGCGAAGGCCTCACCATCCGCAACGAGTTCTACGAGGTGACGGTCGACCCCGCGCGCGGCGGCGGCGTCAGCAGCCTGCGCGAACTCGCCGACGGCGGCCGGGAGTTGCTGCGCGCCGGCGACATCGGCAACGAACTCGTCGTACAGGAGGAGTACGCGCGCCACCCGCGCTTCGGCGAAGGCCCCTGGCACCTCACGCCCACCGGAACCACCGCCGCCCGCAGCCGTGACGTCACCGCCGACATCGATGTCCAGCACTCCCCCGCCGGTTCACGGATCACCGTCACCGCCGACCTCGGGCTGTTCCGGTACACCCAGCGGCTGACCCTGTGGACCGGGGTGGCGCGCCTCGACGTGACGACCACGATCGACGGCTACGACGGCGCCGACCGGCTGATCCGGGTGCGCTGGCCGTCCGACGTGACCGGCGGACTGCCCGTCCACGAGGTGGCGGACGCGGTGATCGGGCGCGGGTTCGGGTTCGTGGAGGTGGACAGCGAGGAGTTCCCGTGGACGCTCGACAACCCGGCGAACACCTGGTTCGGGCTGGGGTCCACCGCGCGGGTCGCGGTGCACGACGAGTCGGGGCGGCTGCTCGGCCACCGGTCGATCGGTGTCGCCGAACTCGTCTACGCCGACTGGGACGAGGCCGGTGAGCTCGGTGCCCCGCTCGCGGCGGCCCTCGTCCGCGCCGGGGTCACCGCGACCTCGACGATCGCGGGCGGCCCGCGCTACGGCGACCTCGAAGTGGACTCCAATCTCCCGGACTTCCGGATCGCCGTGGGTGCGCCCGAGCGCAACTCGGTGGTCGCCGAAGCCCTCGGCTGGGACCCGGCCGCCGGACGCGAGCTGCGCCGGCAGCTGGCGGAGCGGGGTGTGGCGGCGGTGTGGGTCGCGCCGCGCGCCGGGCTGCGCGAGGAGTGGGTACCCGGGGCCGACCTGCGCGACCTCGAACGGCTGCCGCTGCTCGTGGTGGCTGGCGCCCGCCCCGAGGACGACGCCAAGGCGGTCGACGCGCTGATCGCCGACCTCGACGACGCGGTCCTCACGGCCACGGCAGCGGGCGGCTGCGAGGCCCTGCCGCCGGGCGACGCCTGGGACGGCCGCAGCTTCGCCGTCCTCAACCGGGGCACGCCCGGCTGTGTCGTCACCTCCTCCGGCGACCTCTACATGTCCCTCATGCGTTCCTGCACCGGCTGGCCCTCCGGCATCTGGGTCGACCCGCCCCGCCGCACCGCCCCCGATGGCTCCGCCTTCCAACTCCAGCGCTGGACCCACGAGTTCGAGTACGCCGTGGTCGCGGGCGCGGGTGACTGGCGGGACGTCCGACTCTCGCAGTCCGGACATGAGTTCAACCATCCCCTCACGGCCCGACTGCGGTCCGCCCCCGAACAGGGCGTCCTGCCACGGAAGTTCACCCTGCTCGGCCTGGAACCGGCGGGCGAGGTGGTGCTCGACGCCCTCAAGCCGCTCGGCTCCCCGCTGGCCCGGGGCAGCGCGGCACCGGTCGACCCGGGGCACGGTGTCGTCGTACGGATGCACGAGGTGAACGGGCGGCCGGTGCGTGCCCGGATACGCGGGCCGCAGCACTGGACCGAGGGCGCCCGAGCCGACGTACTGGAGTCGCCGGGTGCGGAGTTGGTGCCGGAGCCGGACGGCGGGCTCGTCGTCGACCTCACCGGCTTCGAGGTCACGACCGTGCTGGCGGGCACTGCCGCCGAGTCCCCGACCGGGCCCGGAATCGCGGCACCTGAACCCGCGCAACCCGTCCACACCCGCTACTGGCTGCACAACTCCGGCCCCGCGCCGCGCGGGAACATGCCGGTGTCGGTGTACCTCTCCCCCGGCACACTCACCGCCGCCGGACCGGTGACCGCGACCGTCCGGGTCGGCTCGGAACTCACCGACGCGCCGCTGTCCGGCACGGTCGCCTTCGAGGTACCGCCCGGCTGGACCGTCGCACCCGCCGAACTGCCGTACGCGCTGGGCCCGTCCGGCTTCACCCTCTCCGAGATCACGGTGACACCACCGCCCGACCCGACCCCCGGCCGCCACTGGCTCGCAGCCCGGCTGTCGTACGGCGGGCAGGTCTACGAGGATGTCGTGGCCCTGGATGTGCCGGACGGGCGTCCGGTCGGACCGACTCTGGTGACGGCGCTGGGAGTTGACCGGATCAGCGTGCGCCGCGGTGAGCGCGCCCGTGTGCCCGTGACCGTCCGCAACACCACCCGAGGGCCTGTCAACGGCACCCTGTGGGCCGTCTCCTCCTGGGGCACCTGGGCCGGTGTGGAGCCAGGCGTCCAGGGGTTCACGGTCGCAGGGGGCGCGGAGCGGGAGTGTGTGATCGAGGTGGACGGTTCGGCGGTGGCGCCCGGGTCGTACTGGCTGCTCGCCAAGGTCGCCTGGCACGGGTGTGTCGCCTACACGGAGGCCGTCGCGCTGGAGGTGACGCCGTGACGGCGGAGCACGCCGCCGTGGTGCGTGGCGCGGCGGTCGCCAAGGGGCGCGTGGACGCGTTGCTGGCGGCCGTGCCGGCCCGGGACCGGGAGGCCAACCGGCCCGAGGCGCTCGCGCGGGCCGAGCGGCAGCGGCGGCGGTGGGCGACCCAGGTGGTGGTCATCGACGAGCTGGCCCAACGGGCTTGTGCGGAGCGGGCGTTGAAGCCTCCGCCGGAGGTGGCACCGGATCGGGTGCCGGCCGTCGCCGAGACCGATGTCGCAGATCTCGGCAGCATCGTCGCGGCGGCCCTCGCGCACTCCCCGGCCGCCCGTTCGCTGCTCGCCGAGCTCGAGGGCGAGCAGGAGGTCACCGAGGCCGCCGTACGGGACTACTACGACCGCAACCGGGACCGTTTCCTCACGGCGGAGGCACTACGGCGTGGGGTGGACCCGTTCGACCGGGTGTCATCGGAGGACTTCGTGCCGTACGAGCAGGCCCGTGAAGGGGTCGCGCGGGAGTTGCGGCGGGCGGCGGGGCGGCGGGCCTTCTTCGGCTGGTTGGACCAGGCCAAGGCCGGGGTCGTGTATACCGCCGGGCACGAGCACCCCGGCGATCCGGCACACCCGGACCACGAGCACCGGCACTGATCTCCGCCGGAACCTAAAAGCAACACGAGAACCATTGACCTCCGATGAATTCTGGTCCACCTTTTCATCAATCGGAGTCGAAGTTGGTTAATTGAACCAGACTGTTGGCTGATGCTCAGGAGGGCAGCGATGCGCACAGGAAGACTGACCGGATCGATGGTGGGGATCATCGTCCTGACCCTGACGGCCGCCGGCTGCGGGCTGTCCGGCAGCTCGGGCGACAGCGACTCCACCGCGGGCGGCTGCAAGGTCGACAAGGGGAACGTGGGGGCCGGAAAGCTGACCGGTGAGGTGAAGGGCGACATCACCTTCCAGACCACCAACCTGAAGAAGGACTTCGGCACCTTCTTCAACGGGGTCATCAAGTCCTTCGAGAAGGCGCACCCCGGTACGTCGGTGAAGTGGATCGACGATCCGGGCGACGCGACCTTCGGCCAGCGCACGGTCGCCGACGCCCAGGCCTGCACCCTGCCGGACGTGCTCAACGTCGACTCTCCCACCGCGACCGCCCTCACGAAGGCCGGCTACCTGCTCAACCTGGGCGTCAAGGACCCTGACGCCGCCAAGCCGTTCGTGCCGGCGTTCTGGAAGTCCAGCACCATGAAGGACTCCTCGGGCGCCCTGGTGCACAGCGTGCTGCCCTGGTACACCGGCGGCGTCCTCCTGACGTACAACACCGATCTGCTGAAGAAGGCGGGGATCGACCCGGCGAAGCCGCCGACGACCATGTTCGGGCTGTTCGCCGACTACGAGAAGATCGCCAAGAAGGCCGACGGCAAGTACTACGCGACGATGGCCAACCCGATCTGGCGGATCCCGGCCGACTGGGACCAGATGAACATCAAGACGCTGTCGGCGGACGGCAAGTCGGCTGTCTTCGCCGACGATCCGAGGACCGCGCAGTGGGTCGCGTGGATGGCGAAGCTGTACAAGGAAGGCGCGATGCCGAAGGACTCGCTGTCCTCCAACAACGACCCGTCCACCCTCTACAGCCAGGGCAAGGTCGCCTACGGTTCGACGAACCCGAGTTTCGTGCGCTTCGTGAAGCAGAACAGCCCGTCGATCTACGCCAGGACCGCCGTCGGTCAGCAGCCCTTCGACGCGCTCGGTCACACGACAGCCGCCCCGCAGTACATGGCGACCGCCGCGACGAGCAAGAACGCCCCCACGGCGCTCGCGTTCGCGGAGTTCCTCACCAACGCCGAGAACCAGACGGCCTGGTGCAAGGATCCCGACGTCGTGATCTTCCCGACGACCTCGGCCTCGCTGGACGACCCGTTCTTCCAGAAGACCACCGGTGACGACCCGTTCTCCCAGGCCCGCAAACTCGTCGCCGAGCAGCTGAAGACGGCCACCGCCTACCAGACCAACATCTCCACGGCGGTGCAGAACGCCATCGTGGGCCAGGTGCAGCTGGCCATGCAGGGCAAGAAGAGCCCGGCGCAGGCCGTCAAGGACGCCCAGGCGAAGGCCAACGAGCTGCTGAAGCAGGCTGGTTGATGGTGGCGACGCAGACCGCGAAGCCGGTGGCCGTGCCGGGTGCGGAGGCGACGACCTCCGCACCCGGCACGGGCCGCGTACGTAAGATCGCCCGGGCCGTTCTCCCCGGGCCCGCCCCCGGCGCCAACGGGGCGGCCCTGTACCGCCGTTGGTGGCTGCCCTGGCTGTGGACCGCACCCGCGATCGTGTGCGCGGCGGTGTTCGGGGTGTTCCCGTTCCTCAACACCGTCCTGCTGTCGTTCACGAACGCCAAACCGCTCGGCGGTGCCGCGAGTTTCGTCGGGCTCTCCAACTACACCCGGATGCTGGACGATTCGGACTTCTGGCTGGCGACCCGCAACAGCGTGCTGTACGCGATCATCGTCGTACCGCTGATGGTGCTGCTGCCGCTGCTGCTCGCTGTCCTGGTGGAGAAGAACCTCCCCGGCATCGGCTTCTTCCGCTCGGCCTTCTACACGCCGGTGCTCGCCTCCAGCGTGGTCGTCGGCCTGAGCTGGCAGTGGCTGCTCGCGGACGACGGTCTGGTCAACACCTGGCTGGAGAAGGCCCACTTGATCCGGTCGGCCATCCCCTTCCTCTCCGACTCGTGGCTGATCCTGCTCTCCGCGATGGGCCTGACCCTGTGGAAGGGCCTCGGCTGGTACATGGTCTTCTACCTGGCCGCGCTCGGGAACGTGCCGAAGGAACTGCACGAGGCCGCCTCCATGGACGGCGCCGGAGCCGCCCGCCGCTTCTGGCACATCACCGTGCCCGGCGTACGGCAGGCGATGATGCTGGTCGGCACCCTCACCGGCATCGGCTCGCTGCGGGTGTTCACCGAGATCTACATGCTCGGAAGTTCCACCGGCGGCCCGGGCGGCGCGGACCGCACGCTGCCCTTCTACATCCGGGACGTGGGCCTCGACCCCATCACCGGAAACGCCGGTTACGGATCGGCGGTGAGTGTGGCGCTCTTCGTCCTCACCCTGGGCCTGACCCTGCTGGCACAGCGCCTGACGAAGGAGGACGAGTCATGACGACGACCGCCGTGCACCCCAAGTCCCGGCGCCTGATGCCGCGTTGGCGGGACTACGGCCGCCCCCGCGAACTCCTCGTCCGCTACCTCCTGTTGCTCCTCGTCCTGGGCCTCACCGTCGGCCCGCTCATCTGGCAGTTCCTGGCCTCGCTGAAGGGCACCGGCGAGGACGTCTTCGGCGCGAACGCCTCCCTGCTGCCGCACCACCCGACCCTGCGCGCCTACCGCGAGGTCTTCAGCCAGGTCCCGGTGGCGACGTACATCAGGAACAGTCTGATCGTCGTACTCCTGTCGGTCGGCAGCCAGTTGCTGTTCTCCACCACCGCCGGCTACATGCTCTCCAAGCCCGCCTGGAAGGGCCGCCGGGCGGTCTGGATCCTCCTCGTCGCCTCGATGATGTTCCCCTTCGAGTCGATCATGGTGTCGCTGTTCCTGAGCATTCGCGACCTCGGCCTGGTCGACAGCGTGGTGGGCGTGTGGCTGCCCGGCTTCGTCGGCGCGATCAACGTCCTGCTGATGCGCGGCGCGTTCCTCGCCGTGCCGCGCGAGATCGAGGACTCGGGGATGCTGGACGGCGCGAGCGAGTGGCAGCGCTTCCGCTACCTGTATCTCCCGTCCGCGTGGGGCGCGATCCTGGTGGTCACCATCAACACGTTCATCAGCGCCTGGGACGACTTCCTGTGGCCGCTGATCGTGCTGCGCTCCGAGGACCACATGACGCTGACGCTGGGTCTTTCGCGGTTGCAGAGCTCGTCGTTCGGCTACGACCAGCGGGTGGTGATGGCCGGTTCGGTGATCTCCGTGGTCCCGGTGCTTGTGCTGTTCGTCATCACCCAACGCTGGTTCTACAAGGGCGTGTCGGCGGGAGCGGTCAAGCTCTGAGGCGTACGACGAGGGGTTCTGCGCCGAGTGCGGCCCGCGCGGACCGAGCTACCCGGATCTCGACGGCACCGACCTGCTCGAACCGGTCGGTGCCGAAGGGGACGGCGACCGTGCGGTGTTCGCCCGGCGAGAGGTCCACGCCCTGGAAGGCGTGCAGTTCGAGGGTGCGCGGCCACACCGGGGTGAGCAGGCGGCGGACGTACATCTGGACGACCGAACGCCCGGGCCGCTTCCCTGTGTTGGTGACCTCGACCTCGACCGTGTCTCCCGACATGCGTGGCGTCCCGTACTCGAAGCTCGTGTACGACAGCCCGTGCCCGAAGGAGTAGAGCGGCTCGGCGTCGGCGTCCGCGTAACCGCCGTACTCGATGTCCTTGTGGTTGTAGTAGACGGGGAGTTGGGCCGCCGAGCGCGGGACGGAGACGGGGAGGCGGCCGGTCGGTTCGGCGCGGCCGAGCAGTATCTCGGCGACGGCCTCGCCGCCCCACGGGCCGGGGTACCAGGCGGTGAGCAGTGCGCCCGCCCGTTCGGGGACGACGTGTGGGCGGCCCTGGATCAGGACGACGGCGGTTGGTGTCCCGGTCGCGGTGACCGCGTCGAGGAGCGCGTGCTGGGCACGGCCGAGGCGCAGGCCCGCGAGGTCGACGCCCTCCCCGCAGGTCATCTCCGAAACGGCGTTCCGTGCCGCTCCGTTGGCGTCGAAGTCCGTGTCGGGGGTACGGGCACTGCTGCCGCCCAGCACCAGGACGGCCAGGTCGGAGGCGGCGGCAGCGACGACCGCCTCGGGGACGCCGGAGAGGTCGTCGCCGGTGAGGGCGCAGCCGGGAGCATGACGGATGTCGGTACCGGGCGGCGCGAGTCGCCGTAGACCGTCAAGGACGCTGACACCGGAGCGCTGCGGTGCTGTGTAGTCACCCAACTGGTGTGTGTAGGTGGCTGATTGGGGTCCGATGACCGCGATGCGGGAGACGGTCGGCGGGATGGGCAGGACATCGCCCTCGTTGTGCAGCAGCGTCACCGCGCCGCGCGCCAGCGCGGTGCTCAGTTGTCTGCCCTGCTCGGCCGGGGGCAACTCGCCTGTGCTGTAGGGGCGTTCGAAGAGGCCCAGGCGGAACTTCAGGCGGAGCACGCGCTCCACGGCCGCGTCGACGGTGGTCTCGCTCACCAACCCCCGCTCGACCGCCTCTTCCAGATGCGTGAAGCCCTCGTCCCAGAGACTCAGGTCGACACCGGCGTTGAGCGCGAGGGCGCCTGCCGAGACCTTGTCGCCGGTGATGCGGGCGAGTCGGTCCACGGCGAGGCCGTCGGCCATGACGAGGCCCTCGAAACCCCAGTCCTCGCGCAGGAGTTGGTGGAGCAGGGCGCGGTTGCCGGAGCAGGGGGAGCCGTCGACCTCGTTGTAGGCGGACATGACGGCGGCGGCCCCGGCCCGGACTCCGGCGCGGGCGGCGGGGAGATGGATGTCGTGGAGTTCGCGGAGGCCGAGTTCGGACTCGGCGGAGTTGCGTCCGCCGACCGTGGCGCCCTGGCCGGCGAAGTGCTTGAGGACGACGGGGGCCTTGTCGGGGGCGAACCCGGCCGTGGTGTCGCCCTGCATGCCCCTGACGAGCGCCTCGGTGAGGCGGGCGGCGAGGTGCGGGTCCTCGCCGAAGCACTCCTCCGTGCGGCCCCAGCGGGGGTCGCGGGCGATGTCCAGGGCGGAAACGAGGGCCAAGTGGGCGCCGCGGGCGCGGAGTTCGGCGGCGGCGTGGGCGACGGCGCGCTCGTACAGGTCGGGGTCCCAGGTGGCGCCGACGGCCAGGTTGACCGGGAGGACCGTGCCGTCCAGGGCCATGTGGCCGTGCGGCACCTCCTCGGCGAAGAGGGCCGGGATGCCGAGGCGGCTGCTGTCGATCACATGGCGTTGCACCAACTCGGCCAGGGCGGCGCTGTCCTGGGCCCCGGGTCCGTTGGAGTGGTCGACGCCGGACCAGGCGTCGGCGCGGAACAGACCGTAGAGCGCGCCGAGTCCGGCGAAGCGGGCGGTCTCGGCGTACAGGGCCTCGGTGAGTTCGAAAGAGCCCGAGGGGGTACGGCAGTAGGCGTCCCAGCCGTACATCCGCTGGTTGAGCTGGCCGACCTTCTCGCGCAGGGTCATGCGGGCGAGGAGGTCACGGACCCGGGTGTCGACGGGGGCGGCGGGGTCGCGGTAGAGGGGGGTGGTGGTGTCGGTCATCGGTCGTCGCCGTCGTATGCGAGCCGGGCGAGGGCGACCGCGCCGCGGCAGCCGTCCGGTACCCAGTCGAGGGTCAGGCCGAGGGGGTGGAGGCGGGCGGTGAGGTGGGCCGTCAGGGGGCCTTCGGGGCCGAGCAATCCGCCGGTGGCGACGATCCGTTCGCCGGGGGCGGGATTCAACGCCCGGACGGTGTCGGTGAGTTGCTCCGCCGCCTCGTCGAGGATCCCTTCCGCCACGGGGTCCTTCTCGCCGGCCGCGTCGACCACCAGCGGGGCGAAGCGGGCGAGGCGGATGGGGAGTTCGGACATGACGGCGGGGAGTACGTGCATGCGGTAGGCCTCGCGGTGGGCGCGGGACCAGTCGCCGGTGCCGGGCAGCGCCTCGGCCGGCACTCCGAGTGCCTGTCCGACGGACCCGGCCAGGACGGACGTGGGACCGCGTCCGTCCGCCATCCGCAGCGCCGCCCGTACCGCGCTCCGGCCGATCCAGAAGCCGCTGCCGTCGTCGCCGAGGAGCCAGCCGTCGCCGTCCACGGTGGCGGTGGAGCTGCGGTCGGTGATGCGCAGGGCGACCGCGCCGGTGCCGGCGACCAGGGCGAGGCCGTCGGCGGGGGTGCCGGGGGCGGAGGCGAAGGCCGCCTCGATGTCGCTGCAGACGCGGACCCGGTCGGCCGGGATGCCGAGGCGGCGCAGCGCTGCCGTGAGGGCGGTGCGGGCGTTGACATGGCCCGGTTCCTCGGTGGAGGCCGCAGTGGCGCCCGCGAAGCCGCCCGACACGGCGACCACTCGGGCGCGCGCCGCCTGCGGGACAGCTTGCCCGATCGCTTCGGCCAGGTGATCGGTGAGGCGCGGCACCGGGACGGTCAGGGCGTTGCCGGGCCCGGCCGCGCCCTCGCCGAGGAGGCGTCCGTCCTCGGCAGTGGCGAGGACGGCGCGGGTGCGGGTGCCGCCGGCATCGAGGCCGATGACGTAATCACCGACGAATTCCTGGTTCAAATCATTGCTCATTACTGACTATGGTGGTTGATACATTCACGGAGGGCAAGACCGGACCCGGGGAGGATCCCATTCCTACGCTTCGTTTCGGCGTCAACTACACGCCGCGCCGCGGCTGGTTCCACTCCTGGCACGACTTCGACCCGGCGCACGCCCGGGAGGACCTGGCCCAGATAGCCGGGCTCGGCCTGGACCACGTCCGGATCTTCCATCTCTGGCCGCTGCTCCAGCCCAACCGCACGCTGATCCGCAGGGCCGCCGTGGATCAACTGGTGCACCTGGTCGACCTGGCGGGCGAGGCGGGCCTCGACGTCCTCGTGGACGGCGTCCAGGGACATCTCTCCAGCTTCGACTTCTACCCGGAATGGACCCGCAGCTGGCACCACCGCAACGTGTTCACCGACCCGGAGACGATCACCGCCCAGGCGGAGCTGCTGCGCACCCTGGGCGGCGCCCTCGCCGACCGTCCGAACCTGATCGGTCTCCAACTCGGCAACGAGCTCAACAACCTGGTGGAGCACAACCCGGTGACGGCGGACGAGGTGGACCACTATCTCGACACCCTGCTGGCCGCCGCCCGCGAACATCTGCCGCCGGACCGTCTGGTCACCCACTCCGCGTACGACGCCGCGTGGTACGGCGACGACCACCCGTTCACCCCGGAGGCCTCGGCCCGCAAGGGCGATCTGACCACCGTGCACCCGTGGGTGTTCTCCGGCGACTGCGCCCGCCGCTACGGTCCGCGTTCCCCGCAGGTGCTCCATCTCGCCGAGTACGGAACGGAGTTGGCGAAGGCGTACGCCACCGACCCGGCCCGGCCCGTCTGGGTCCAGGAGACGGGCGCACCCGAACCGCACATCCCGGCCGCCGACGCCCCGGAGTTCGCGCGCGCGACCGTGCGCAACGCGGCCGAGTGCGACGGGCTGTGGGGTGTGACGTGGTGGTGCTCGCACGACGTGGACCGTTCGCTCGCCGACTATCCCGAACTCGAATACACGCTGGGCCTGTTCGACTCGACGGGCCGCGCCAAACCGATCGCCGAGGCCCTGGCCGCCGCGATCGCCGAGCCGCACACCGTCCAACTCCGCGACACCGCCCTGATGTTGGACTGCACCCCAAGCACCCGGTCGGTGTCCGGTCCTGGAGGCGCGTACTTCGAGGAGTGGATGAGGATGCGCGCACGGGGCGCGCGTCCGGCGGTCGTCCTGGCCGAACGGGCTGAGGACCAGGAGTATTTGGCGGCACGCGGCATCAAGGAAGTCCTACGGCTGTCGTGACGGTCACCCGTCGGCCAGTACCTCCGCGACCGCCCGCAGGTTGACCCGGCCGCGGCCGTAGGAACAGAGGGTGCCGCCCTCCGGCAGTCCGGTGTCGATCAGTACGGCGTCGGGCCGGCGGGCCGCCAGGGCGTCGCGCAGCCGGGTCTGCCAGGGGTGCAGGACGGCGTCGGAGGTGGCGAGGACCAGGGGCGCGCTGCGGGCCGCGATCGCGTCGACGATGGCGGCGGGTTCGGCCGGCTCCTCGTTGAGGGCGATGCCGGTGGCCGTGGGGTCGATGGCGCGGAGTTCGGTGAGGAGGTCCTCGCCGCCCCAGTTCAGGGCGGGGTGCGGGGCCGGGAACAGGTCGACGACATGGGCGCCGCGCACGGGCGGCGGCAGGGGCCGGGTGCGTACGGCGCGCCGGGCGGCCTCAAGGCCGGCGTTCGCGTCCCAGGCGGCGACCTCCCGGCGGGGCGTCGCGTACCGCTCGGCGAGCCGCCGGACCCGGCCGGCCGCCTCCCAGACCCGCTCCTCCGCCAGCATGCGGGCGTGCAGTGCGTCGAGGACGGCGTCCCGGCAGGCCAGGGTGACCGCCAAGTCCGGTACGGCGACGATGACCTGGTCCGCTCCGGCGGCGAGCGCGATGCGGGCGCCGGCCGCTTCGCCGTACTCGTCGGCGATCGCCTTCATCTCCAGTGCGTCGCTGACCAGGACGCCGTCGAAGCCGAGGTCGAGGCGGAGCAGATCGCCGAGGATGCGGCGGCTGAGGGTGGCGGGGCGATTGGCGTCCAGGGCCGGGAAGACGACATGGGCGCTCATCAGCATGGGCACGCCCGCGGCGACGGCCGCGCGGAACGGTTCGAGGTCGACGAGGAGTTCGCCGTAGGGCCGCGGGTCGATCGCGACACCGTGGTGGCTGTCGGTGATCGTGCCGCCGTGGCCGGGGAAGTGCTTGGCGCAGGAGGCGATGCCGCGTATGTCGGTGGCGGTGATCCAGGCGCGCAGGTGGCGGGCGGCCAGTTCGGGGTCGGCGCCGAAGGAGCGGGTGCGCACGATCGGGTTGCGCGGCTGGTGCTGGAGGTCGGCGACCGGGGCGTACGAGGCGGTGATGCCGAGGGTGGCGAGGTGGCCGGCGAGGGCGTCGGCGCAACGGGCGGTCAGGGCCGGGTCGTCGACGACCCCGAGGGCGTAGGAGCCGGGGACGTCCGGGGCACCCGCGTTCACCAAATGTCCGATGCCGCCGCCCTCGTTGTCGATGGCCACGAGCAGGTCGGGGCGCAGGGCGCGGAGTTCGTCGGTGAGCCGGCGCACCTGACCGGCATCCCGGATGTTGCGGGTGAAGAGGATGACCCCGCCGAGGCCGCGGTCGATGAGCCGCTTGAGGGTGTCCGGCACGGTCGTCGCGCCGTCGAAGCCTGCGACCAGACAGCGGTGGACCGCCTCGTCGAGGTCGACAGGGAGGGCGATGGCGGCGGACGAACGCTCGGCGTGGGTCATACTGGAATTCAAATGGCTCGCTCAACCTAAAGTCAACAAACCGATGGATTGTTGATTCAGGCAAAGTTTTGGCTCCGACTACACTTCTTCAGTGCCGTCCGCTTCGCCCAGCCGCCCGCACCCCTTCCGCTTCCCGACACCACTGCGTCATACCGGATGGGAACGTTTCGCCTCGTGTCCCTGCTTCCGCTCGAAGACATCCCCGGGCCGCTCCCCGCTTCCACCGCCGGCCCCGCCCCCGCCCCCTTCCGACTCCCCTCCGCCGCGCGCCTCGCCACCAAGGTCCTGACCCTGCTGCCCCTGCTGCTGATCGCGGTGTGGGCGGCGGTCGACTGGCGTGCCATGTACGACGGCACGGCCCGGCTCGCCTCCGCCGACCCCTGGTGGCTGCTCGCCGCGTTCTTCTTCACCTGCCTCGGCTGGGGTACCGCCGCCCTGGTCCGTCAGGGAGCCGTGCCGGACCGGCTGCCCACCGGTCTGCTGATCGCCTCGCAGTTCGCGGCCGGCGCGGCCAACCACGCCCTGCCGGCCAGCATCGGCGCCCACGCCGTCACGCTGCGCTTTCTCCAGGGCCAGGGCATCCCCCTCCCCCGCGCCACCGCCTCGCTCGCCCTCTACTCGCTCGTCAGGCCGATCGCGAAGACGCTCGTGCTGCTGGTCTTCCTCATCTCCTTCCCCGAGATGCTGCGCTTCG
This sequence comes from Streptomyces sp. NPDC050549, assembly GCF_040655035.1. Lineage (NCBI taxonomy): Bacteria > Bacillati > Actinomycetota > Actinomycetes > Kitasatosporales > Streptomycetaceae > Streptomyces > Streptomyces sp. NPDC050549. Next base: position 44,803 of record NZ_JBFAJD010000007.1, on the reverse strand, counting down.
GCCAACTCGCCCCCAGAGGCTGGTCGTTGCTCCTCGCCGTCGGCGGCCTGGCGACCGCTGTCGCCACGGCCACCGTCCTGCTGGCCGTCGTACCCCGGCTGCGCCGCCCGGTCCTGCGCTGCGTCCGCACGGCGCTGACGGACGTTCGGCAGCTGCACACCATGCCCAGCCGGATCCTCGCCCTGTGGGGCGGGGCCGCCGCCGCTCCCGTGCTGCAGGCGACGGTGATCTTCGCCGTCGGGGCCGCGCTCGGCATGCCGCTGTCCTGGGCGCAGGTGGTACTCGCGTTCCTCGCCGCCAGCACCGCGGTCGGCGCCGTGCCCGCACCCGGCGGGATCGGTCCCGTGGACGCGGCGACGGTGTTCACGATGGTCGCGTTCGGCGCCCCCATGGACCTGGCCACGGCGAGCGTCGTCGGCTACCGCGTCCTGACCGTGTGGGTGCCGTTGCTGCCGGGGGCGTTGCTGCTGTCGGCGCTGGTCCACCGGAAGGTGCTGTGACCGAAAACCACTTGTACGGCCACCTGTACCGCCCTTGACGTCGCTTCTCATGGATGTGCGTGGGGCGCTCACGGGGATGGCCGGCGGCCTGCCGACGGTCGGTTCGCGCACCCCGGTCGCCGGGCTTCCCGCCCGGGGCACCCCGAGGCGCCTCAGGGCGGTTGAGTGACCCCGGGGCCGGGTCCTACCCCTCCGCCACCGCGCGCACGGCCGCCTCCGTCAGGGTCGTCGCGGTGCGTACGACGCTGGCGACAGCCTCGTCGGGGGTGAGCCTCAGCTGGTCGGTGAGGGTGAACAGGGCGTCCGCGCCGACGACCACCGCGAGGCTTCGCTTGAGCTGGGTGAACGCGTCCGGGTCGGTCACCCCCAGGGTGTCGTCCAGGGGCGCGAGGGCGTGGTCGATGAGGCCGAAACGGATCCCGGGCCGCATGCTCTCGGCGTCGGGGCGGACGATGGTCGCGGCCATCATGGCGCGCACCCCACCCTGCCGGGCCAGGATGCCGCGCAGCAGGAACTCGCAGGCGTACGCGACCCGTTCGACGGGATCGCCGGAGTCGGCGACCGGCCGGAGCGCCTCGGCCGGGTCGGGCCAGACACCGGCCAGGGCCTCGCCGATCAGGGACGGAAGGTCGGGGAAGTACCGGTAGGCGGTGGCCTCGGAGACCAGGGCGGCGCGGGCGACCTCGGGCATGGTCACCTCGCTGCCCGCACCGATCAGCACCCGGGCCGCGTCGACGATCGCCGTACGGGTGCGCTTCTTCTGATTGCTGCGGCCCGTGTCCGTCTGTGCTGTCGCCATCGGTGCGTCACATCCCCGTCTTCGCTCGTCGCTGCCGTCCGTCCCTTCCGCACTTTATCACGATCGACTCTCGTCATGAGAGTGCACTTGCACGAAGAGGGCTGCCGGCCTACTGCCCTACTGTCCTTGGGCGCGCAACGCGCGGCGAACACAAGGGAGTTCGAGATGAACGAGGTTTCCGTGGTCGGTCCGGACGACGGCGAGAGGATCCGTCTGGGCCCGGTCACGATGCGCATCCTGGAGGACGGCAGCACCACCGGCCACCGCCTGGGCATCGGCGAGATCACCCTCGCCCCGCACACCCAGGGCCCGCCGCAGCACCGCCACGGCGAGCAGGACGAGGGTTTCTACGTCGTCTCCGGCACCGTCCACTTCACCGTCGGCGAGACCGTCCACGTCGCCCCGGCCGGCACCCTCGCGATGATCCCGCCCGGCGCCCCGCACACCTTCGCCAACCCCGGCGACGAACCCGCGGTGATGATCAATACCTTCACGCCCGACCTGTTCGTGCAGTACTTCCGCGACCTGCGGGACATGATCGCCGGCGGCCGGGAGTTCAACACCGAGTCGACGATCGAGATGATGAGCCACTACGCCACGGTCCCCGCGACCGACTACGCCTGAGACATTCGCCGTACGTCAGGAACCACCCGAGTTCGACGGGCCGAAGAACTCGATCTCGGCGATGGCCACTTGCTTGCTTCCCGAGGTTCCGTAGGCGGACTCGATGGTGAAGCGCACCGACGTGACCTCCCCGACCCGGAAGGACCGGCGCTGGGCTCCGGCGCCCTGGTCGAGGCTGAGTTCACGGGTGGTCGTCCTTCCGTCGGACGTGGTGATCCGGGCCTCGACACGGTGCGGAAGCGCCGACTGGCTGAGCTGGTCGGCGCGGGTGGAGACGCCCGGGGTGATCAGCACGTCCAGCAGCCGCGTCGGCTCGTCGAACTTCGCCTCCAGCCACTGGCCCTCGCCGGACTGCGACAGACCCGGCCCCCACCAGGTGTTGTTCAGCTTGTCGAAGGCCAACTCCGGCTTGTGGCCCGGGAAGGAGCGGGAAGCGGTGACGCGGTCCGGGGAGACCGGGGCGCGCTTGGCGAAGTGGTCCTTCGCCGCCTGGACACCGCGCGGGATGTTGACGGCCAGCACGATCAGCAGGGTCAGGACGACCGCGGCACCGATCCAGGTCAGCACCCGGTCGAAGGTACGGCGCAGCCGCGGCCGGTCCCCCGCCCACGGGATCTCACCGCTGCGGAACGTGAGCAGCCGCCGCCACCAGGGCAGCCGGCCGGGGACCTGCTCGTCACCGGCCATGGGCATCGCGCACCGGGCGCAGTAGTGCCGGTCCGGCCGGTTGGCCGTCGCGCACCAGGGGCAGGGCACCCCGCCGACCGCGCCGGGTTCGACACCGGGTGCCCGCACGGACTGTGGACGCGCGGCCACCGGGCGGCCGGGCAGCACCGGTGCCACGGAGGGCGCCTGCCGGGGCTCGGGGTCGTCGACCGGAACGAGCAGCCGCCGGGCCCGCTCGGCCTCGGACTCCGGCGCGGTGGCGGGCACCGGCCGGGTGGGGACGGTCCCGTCGTGGGGAAGGTGCGGTACGTCGGGCGCGGGTGCCGGGGAGGGGTGCGGGATCTGGGGCGGGGCCGCCGCGGCGACCGCCGGGTCGGCGGGAAGGGGCGTGGGGTCTCCCGGCACATGGGCAGGCGCAACGGCCCCGGACGCATCGCCGTTCGCCGGCTCCTGCCTTGCACCCGGCGCCTGCCTCGTGCCCGGCTCCTGCCTCGTGCCCGCGCCGGCTGAGTCGTACGAGCCGGCGGCCAGGGCGTCCAGCCGCAGGGACAGTGCGTCGAGTCGGGCCGCGGGGTCGTCCGAGGCCGAACTCCCTCGTGCCGGAACCCTGTTGGCTCCGGTGTCGTTCGTGGTCGGCAGGTCCCGGCGGGTCTGCGACACCCCGGCCGTGTCGGACCGGGAGTAGGCGTCCCAGCCCGGGTCGCCGCCACCGGCCGGGGTGCCGGTGGCGCCCTCGCCGCGTTCGGCCGCCGCCCCGGTGCGTGCGCCCGCGCGGTCCGTCCAGCTCAGGACGGCCCCGCAGGCGTCGCAGAACGACTGGCCCGGTTCCGCGCGGGTTCCGCATTCGGCGCAGCTCTGGGTGGTCGTCATCTCTCGGGGTTCCTTTCGGCGGGCACGGTGGTGGTGACCTGCACCGTGTACGGCATATGGGCGGGGCGGGCCGCCGCCACGAGGGCGTCGAGGCGGTGGGTGTCCAGGGTGGTGGGCGCGGGCAGGCGCAGGAGTACGTGCAGCCGGGGGCTGCGTTCGCCGGGTACCGGACCGAGCGGCCGGGCGTTCCAGTCGGCGGCGCCGCTCTCGGTGATCTCGGGTTCGACACCGAACGCGAGCCGGACGGCCTCGGCGAGGCCGCGCCGGGTGCCGCGGATGCGGTGCAGGTACGTGGCGGCGCCCACGGCGGCCCGCAGCCGCGCCTCCGGTTCGCTGCCGTCGGTCTCCGCACCGACCCAACTGCCCAGCCACTGAACGAAGTCGAGCGGTGCCAGGGACGGCCTGAAGTAGGTGTCCAGGCAGTCCAACACGCTCAGGATCGGCGCTACGACCTCGTCGAGCCCGGCGACGAAACGCTGGGCGAGGTCGTCGTCGGCGAACACGGCGGGCAGCATCGCGCCGATCGGCGCGGACGAGCCGAGGCCGTCCACTGATCCTCTCAACGCGAGCCTCCCGAGCGGGAGTCGGCCGTGGTCATGCGCCGTCTCCGATCACGCGGACGCGGTGGTCGAAGGAGAACACCAGTGACGGCTGCTCCAGGTCGATGCGGTCGGTGGGATCGCCGCGCTTGCCGGTGAGCGGGTCGGCCGGGTGCAGGACGACCTCGTCGACCAACTCGACGCCGGGCACCCGCTGGAGCACCGCGAAGACCTCCCCGGACTGCACGGGACGCCCGAACGGCCAGCCCTTGCCGTCCGATCCGCCGGTGAGCGGGTCGAGGTGGCGGTAGAGGGCGTCGTGGGCCTGGCGGCGCACCCGGTCGGTGTCGACGCCCCGGAAGGCGTGGACCGTGGCGACCACGGTGACGCCCTGATAGAAGGGCGGGCCGACCGCCAACCGGGTCCCGATCAGCCGCCGTTCGTCGAGGTGCCGGGTGATGCGCTCCAACAGGGCGTCGCCGGGCACGAGTTGCTCGAAACGCAGTCGACCGCCGGGGTCGGGCACAGCCTGCGGGACCACCAACACCCGTACGGCATAGGCCCCGTGCTCGGCCTCGTCGCCCTCCAGGCAGGTGATGCGGGCGGTCTCGGGGGCGGCCCGGCGGGACAGTTCCTCGTAGTCGCGGAGGGTCACGGCCCGTTCCTGGGCGCGCAGGGTGATCGGGGCGCGCGTCTTGGCCTCCTGGACGGTCTCGCCGTCCACTCCCCCGCGCGCCGCCTCACGGTTGACGACCTCGGAGACGTATGGGATGGAGCTGCGCAGGATCTGCACCGCGCCCCGGGCCACGTTTCCGGCCCGGCCGCCGCCGGTGCGGTAGCGGCGGGCGCGGATCACCGAGCCCTTGGGGGCGACCATGCCGTACTGGCGCAGCGAGCCGTCGGGTTCGCGGACGGCCGGTCCGAAGGCTAGTTCGCCGGTGGCCGCGTCGAGGGTGATGTGGCGGTCGTGCGGGCCGGAGGCGGCGAAGTGCGGGACGACCTGCCAGTCCGTCCAGCCGTCGTGCTCGGCGGTCTGGAGGAGGAGCGGGGGGTTGTCGCCGACGACGGGTGTGTGCGCGAGCCGCAGCCGTTGCCCCGGCAGGCCGGTGGACTCGCCGAGTGCCTCGTCGTAGACGGTGTCGGCGTGGACGACGGTGGTGGTGCCGCCGATGGTGAAGGCCTCGGCGGAGCGGACGGTCGGCGAGGTGGTGTAGAAGGGCTGGTCGGGGTGGGGTTCGGTGACGCGGCAGCGCAGCCAGCCGGCCTCCTGGCCGCCGTTGCGGGACAGGGTGTGGCCGCCGGGGACATGCAGGACCACCGCGCCGGGGCGGTTGAGGCCGCCGGTGCCGTCGCGGTCCACCTCGCAGGACTGCCAGCCGTCGGCGGTCCACGCCTCCCACACCAGGGGCGGCTGGCGGGGGTCGACGCCGACTCCGTCCACGCGGCTGTCGAGTTCGAGGGCGAGAGCGCAGTGCGGGACAGCGGCGGTGAGGCCGAACAGCATGGAGTCGCCGGGGTCGGGCGACTCGGCGAAGCACATCACATGGTTGCCCTCGGCCAGGTCGTGGGTCCGGTCGACCACCTGCTTGCCCCGGTGCTGCACGACAAGATGCCGCAACGCGGTGGGTACGACGGCGAGTTCGCGCTCAGTGGCGAAGACGACCGCCTCCTCGCCCTCGGTGCGCATCGTCGCCACCTCGGTGCCCAGCGGCACCTGCACCGGTTCCTCCTGCGGCGCCGACAGCCAGAACGTGACGTCGGTGCGGGCCGCGGACGGCGGGAAGAGCGTGATGCCGACCAGGTCGAGGAAGGCCAGGTGGTTCTTGTCCGGTACCCGGTTGAGGCGGTAGACGATCTGGTCGGCCATGTGCGCGACCGTCTCGACGAGGGTGACGCCGGGGTCGGAGACGTTGTGGTCGGTCCACTCCGGGGCGCGCTGCTGGATGTAGCGCTTGGCGTCGTCGACGAACTGCTGGAAGCGCCGGTCGTCGAGGTTCGGGGAGGGCAGAGCCATCGGTCAGTAGTCGCTTTCAGCAGCCGTGCCGGGCGTACCGGGGGTGTCGTCCGGCTCGTCGTGGGACGGGATGACGTAGAAGGGGAAGACGAGGCTGCGCGGGTTGTTGGTGCCGCGGATCGAGTAGCGGACGTCGATGTACAGCACGCTCTGCTCGGTGCCCGCGGTGACCTCGACGTCCTCGACCTCGATGCGCGGCTCCCAGCGGTCGAGGCTGACGTGCACCTCGTGCTGGATCCGGCCCGCGGTCTGCTCGTTGACCGGCGCGAAGACCAGGTCGTGGATGGCGCAGCCGAAGTCGGGCCGCATCGGACGCTCGCCCGGCGCCGTGGACAGCACGAGCCGGATCGCCTCCTCGACCTCGCGCTCCCCACTGACCAGCGCGATCCCGCCGGTCGGCCCGATACGCAGCGGGAACGACCAGCCGGAGCCCACGAATTGTTCGGCCATCAGCCAACACCCGCCTGATCCTTGCCCGTTCGGCCCCTCATGCCGGAATCACCATCGGCACCAGGCCGTTGAGGGTGACCACGCCCATGATCGGCACGGTGACGGCCCGAATGCCCACGTTGGCAATGGAGTTGATCTGGACGCTCGCGCCCGCGGTGAGCATCGCGTTGCCGATCGCCTTCATGTTGAGGGCGCCCATCGCGTCCAACGTGATGGCTCCGGCGGTCGACTTGACGTTGACCAGCCCACGCCCCTCCATGGTCAGCGGCCCGCCGCTCTTGATGGTGAGACTTCGCCGCGCGCTGAGGGTGAGATCGGTACCGGCCTCGACCGACACGGACCGACTGCCCTTGATGGTGACCGCGCCCTTGCTGTCGACGACGATCTCGGTGTTCGTGCGGTCGAGGTTGATCGTCAACTGCTTGTCTCCGGAGGTGAGTCGGACCCCCTGCTTACGGCCGCCGGTCTTCTGGCTGAGCAGGTCCAGCCGGTTGCCGTCCCGGTCGGAGAGGGTGTGCCGGCTCGCCTTCTTCCGCACGGCGTCGTGCAACGGCACGTCACCGACGACGGTCGGCTTGTCCTTGCCGTTGTAGAGCCCGCCGATCACGAACGGATGGTCGAGTGCGCCCCGGTCGAAGGCGACCAGCACCTCGTCGTTGACGTCCATCGGGAACACCCCGCCGCCACCGAGCCCGCCCAGCTGCACGGTCCTCGTCCAGTCGCTGACGTAGGTGTCGTCGAGCCACGGGAACTGGAGCCGCACCCGCCCCTGCTTCAGCGGGTCGTTGACGTCCGTGACAAGGGCGTTGGCGACACCGGGCAGCCGGGGTGCGGTCTCCGAGCCGCCCGAGGCGAGCCCGTACAGCGAACGCCACTGCCGTCCGCTGACCGTCACCCAGGTCTCGTAGTGCTTGCCGTCGCCGAAGACATGCCGTACGGAGGTGACGGTGTACTTGCCCTCGAAGGGTTTTCCCACGTCCGCCAGCGCGACCGGAACTCCCGGGCGCAGCTTGGGATTTCCGCGGGCGACGACCTCCAGCTCGGCGAAGGAGGAGGTGACGTCGTCGGCGAGCGCGTCCGCGGCGAACTTGACCTCGTTCTGCTTGTCGTAGGGCGTGCCCGTCTCGACCAGCTTGGCCGTCTTGAACTTTCCGGCCGCCGCGCCCGGGGTGATGCCGATGCCGATGGCCGGGTTGGAGCTGCCGGGCGCGGTCGCGGTGAGCTTCTTCTTCGTGGTGACGTCCCAGCCGCGCGACTCGACGGTGGCGACCTGGTCGGCGGCGGTCACCGCGGCGCGCAGCCGCAGGATGTCGTGCCCGGCCTGGAGCACGAACGGGCTCTTGTCGCCGTCGGTGTCCGGGGAGGGCGCGCCGGAGGACGGTTTCGGCGCCACGAACTGGAACTTGCCGTCCGCGTCGACCGACATCACCATCTCGTTCTCGTCGGCGAGCCGGGCGAGAAAGTCCCAATCGGTCACATTGGACTGGGAGATGAACTCGTAGACCGTGCGCGTCGACGTGATCCGCCCGATCGGCACGCCGTCCTGGGCGGCGAGTTTGCGGGCGATGTCGGAGGCGCTCTGGTTGCGGTAGGCGGCCACCCGGCGCTGCCGCAGCAGCCGGTGCCCGAAGTCGTAGCCGCGTACGACGGTGAAGGTGCCGGTGCCGTCGTAGTCGGCCTCAAGTCCGGTGACCTCACCGGTGAGCAGCGGGTCGGAGGCGCCCTGCCCGTCGGCGACCGGAGCGATGACGACCTTCGTCCCGAAGGTGACCCCGAGCTTCCCGAGGATCAGGCGGTACGGATCCCGGAAGGTGAGCCGGAATGCCGCCGGCACCCCGACACCCTGGTCGACATAGCTGTCGACGAGGCAACGCGCGTACTCCGAGGGGAGTTTGGCACCACCGATCTTCACCTCGACGACGTTCGAGAACGCGGACTTCACCATCAGGAACGCACCTCCTCGGCGGCGGGCAGCACGAGTTCGACACCGTTCGCGAGCCGCGTCGGGTCGTCGATCCCGTTGGCCTCGGCTATCGCCCGCCACGCGGCGGAGTCTCCGTACTCCCGCCAGGCCAGCGACTGCAACGAGTCGCCCGCGACGACCCGGTGCACACGCCGCGCGGTGAGCGCGCCCGAAGTCGGGTTCTGGCCCTTGGTGTTGCTCGGGATCTCGTGCAGTTGCAGTCGGCAGGTGGCCCGGATGGGCACGCCGGTCGTCCCGAAGAGCGAGTAGGCGGCCTCGACGGAGGAGACGTAGGCGGTGAACCGGGCGGTGGAGAACGACCCCCACTGGAACACCACCCAAGGCGGTGAAGGCTGTTTGGCCGCAATGGACTTGGTGGTCACGTCGCAGCAGGCGAGCAGCGACTCGACCTTCTTCAGCACCGAGTTGCTGGACGGCTCGTCGGAGGAGTCGAGGAAAATCTCCACGCTCATCTCACGCGGCTCCGAACCCATGAACTCCGGTAGGGAGCCGTCCCGTTCGATCTGTGCCGGGGTCGTCTTCCACTGGGCGCGGCGGGTGAGCGACAGCTGCGCCGGGTTGAAGTCGAAGGCGAAGGTCTTGATGAGTCCGCCCGGGGTGGTGCTGCCTCCGACGGGCGGCTCGTGAATGGCGAGACTCGCCCGGACAAGGCTTTTGCCCGCGCCTCTGCTGGTGGCCATGGTCTGCTTCCCGCCCCCGCTCAGTCCGTGAATCCGTGGTGGGCGATCTCCAGCACCTCGGTGGCGACGGCGGGCCCGGCCGGGTCGAGGGACGGCCCCTGCCAGCTCACCGGCAGCACATCGATCAGCCCCCAGTGCGCGACCTCGGACCCGTCTGCGCGCAGCGCCGCGATCTGCCCGGTGGGCCGCTTGATCCCGGTCTGCACGGACGAGATCCACTTGGCGACCTTGGAGGTGTCCGGGGTCAGCGGGCGGGTCAGCCGGATGGTGGAGAAGGTGACACGGGTGGGCAGTTGCCATACGAAGCCGTTGTTGCCGCCTTCCTGCCGGTGCTCGATCTCCACCTGCGACGACAGCCCTTCGCACCCGTTGAAGTAGCCGAGGCTCTCGCCGTCGATGCTGAGGGTGAACCAGATGGTGGAGCCCGGGTCGAGGCGGGACATCGGGGGTGGGCCTTTCTGTCGTTGCGGTGCGGTGATGCGGTCGGTGCGGCGGTGCGGTGCCATGACGGTCAGCGGCGGGGGTCGCGGAGTTTGCCGATCCGTTCGCGGTCCAGGCGGAGTTCCGTGCGGATCAGGCGGGTGATGCGGCCGATGATCCGGTGCACGAGTTCGTCGAGCTGGAAGTCGGTGAGGTCACGGGGGTCGAACTGGCCGGCGGGGATGGCTTCGTAGGCGGGGGGAGAAGAGGCGGCGGCGGCGGTCGAGGAGTAGGGGGGTGGGGGCGGGTCTGCGGGCGAAGACGGCTGGGAGGGGGGCGGGGTGTAGGCCGGTGGGGGGCCGGCGGGGGGCGGCGCGACGGCGGGAACGGCGGGGGCGAGGGAGGGGCCGAGGGTGGCGGCGATGCCGGTGCTGATGCCGGTACCGGCGGTGCGAGCACCGGGTGCCTTCCTGGCTGGGCGGACACGGTTGAGGGTCGAGGAGACCGCGGAGGAGAAGCTGCGCTGGACCGGGAGGGGGTGGGGCGGGGCGGCGGGGGTGGAGGTGCGGTGGCCAAGGGGTGCTGGTCGGTGGGCTAGGGGGGTGGACACCGGGAGGGGGGTGCGAGGGGCGGGGGTGGCGGGGCGTAGGGGTACTACGGGTAGGGCGGGGACGCTTGTCGGATTGGGAGTGGCGGAGGGGCCGGGGGTCCTCGGTAGTACGGGGGTGACCGGGGCTCCGAGGGGGATGGGGGCTGCGGGAGTTCCGGGTACTACGGGTGTGGGCGGTGCGGGGTGACCGACGGGGGTGACGGGGGTGACGGGCCTGTCGGGGGCTGTACGGCGGTGACGTTGTACGGCGGTGGGGGTGGAGGACGACGGGGGTGAGAGGCGCTGGAGCAGGGGTGCGCCGGGAGAGGGTGCGAGGGGAGAGGTCCCGTGGGGAAGCGTGAGGTCGGGCGGGGTCGGGCCGGGCTGCGTCGGCTTCGTGGTGCGGGACTGGATCGTGGCTGAGCGCGGGGGTACGGCCGAGGACGAGGTCGCGCGTTCGGCTGCGGAGGCCGTCGCCGCTGGGGGTTGAGTCAGGGCCGAGGGTCGGGGTCCGGCCGAGGCTCCGGGGCCGACCGGGGACGGACCCACGGCCGAGGGCGAAGTCATTGCCTGGGGTGGGGGCGGGGCCGAGGCTCGGGGTCCGACCGGGGACGACATCAGGGACGAGGACGGGGTCGGCAACGGAAGCGGAGCCGGGGGCGGGCTCACCACCGGTGCTTCGGTCGGCCGGGGCTCGATGGTCGGGCGGGCGGCGGGTGAGGGGGCGACGGCCGAGGGAGTGTGCGGGGGCGGCACAGACGTGCTCGGGGCGACGCTTCGCTGGACCGAGAGCCCCTGACCAGACGACGGCGGGGTTGTGGAGCCGCCCGGGGCTCCGACCATTCGGTCCATTCGGTCTGTGGTGGTCGGTCGCACGGCAGACGGCTGCGTGACACCTGGACCCGTCCCCTCCGACGAAACCTGCGGGCCAGACACAACAGGCATGCCAGGAGCCGCACTTCGCCGAACCACCGGCACCGAACCCGCTGCCCACGACACAGTCGAGCCAGCCGGGGCTCCGATCGGCCGGGGCGGGATGCTCGGGTGCGCGTCGTTGGAGGGTGTGGTTGCCGCGCGGGTCTGCCCTGACGGTGCGGGCGTGCTCGGGGTGACGCCGCGTTGGGTCGTCGGCCCCGGAACCTGTGCCGCCGGGGCTGCGGCGTGCCGGTGCGTGCCGGGCGGGTGTGCGGTGGTCGGGAACGTGGTGGTGGCTGGAGGGGCGGCGGCCGAGGGTGTCTGCGGAGGGGGTGGAGGTGTGCTTGGGGCCACGCTGCGCTGGATCGCCGGGCCCTGGGCCAGGGGCAGGTTCAGGGCCCGGGCCCGGCCCTGGCCCGACGCCGGCCTCGAATCTGATTCCGTACGGCGACCAGTGCCCGCTGGCGGGATCGGCGATCCGGTGAGGGGCTTGGCGTCTGCCGGTGTCGTGGTGACGGGAGCGCCGAGAGGTGAGCGGCGCCGGGCGGGGGTGATCGCCGCCGGAGCCGGGGAGTTGGCGGCCTGCGAGGGCGGAGACAGGGCGGGCGTTGCCGAACCTGACGCCGGAACCGGAATCGGAACCGTTCCCGGAGCCGTGGCCGAATCGCCTTTCGGGGAGCGGGCGTTGGTTGTCCCGGCCGATGCGGAGTGAGCGGCCGTGCGTGGCACTGGCCGCTGCCGTGTCTCGTTCGGACGTGTGGTGAGCGGGGCGCCGAGGGGTACGCGGGGCGCGGTGCCGCGTTGGACCTGGGGCGCGGGAGGGGTCGTAGTACCAGGGGTTGGAGTGTTCCCCGATTCCGCAGGGGGCGGTGGCGGTGTTGTCGCCGGGGTGTGGGAGCGGGGCTCGACGGAGTCGCCGTCAGGCGGGGCGGAGGCAGGCAGCGCGCGCTGTACGGGCGTCGAAGCGCGAGGGCTGCCCGGTGGCGTCGGGGCGGCAACTGTCGTGTCCGGTGCGGTGATCCCCCGCCGCACGCTGTGCGTCCCGTGCCCGCTCCCGGAAGCGGGAGCCGCGCCGCGACCCGTGCTGGGGCCGTCGGGCTCGTCGCCACCCCCTGCCAGACGCGCCGGCGGAGTCGCGGAGCGAGGCGAAGGACCTTGCGGCGCAGCCGAGTTGGCCGCCGGTCGGCGTTGCACGGCGGGCTTCGCCGCATCCGGGCCCACGACGGTCGGCCCACTCCGATCGCCCGAAACACCCGGAGACTCCGGAGCCGCGAACGAGTCGGGGGACTCGTCGCCCGCAACAGCTCCCCCGCGCTTCCAGTCACTCGAGCCCTGCCCCGAACCACCCCCAGCAACAGTCGAGTTCCGCCGGGCAACGAGCCGCCGCTCCACCGCGGCCGTACCCGCCCCGGCCCGCGTCAACGACCCCGACGCCGACGCCGACCGAGGTGACTCCGAGGGCACCGGAGTCACCCGTACACCCGAAACCGGACGCACCGCGCCGGCCACGGGATCCGACCCACCCGGCCTCACTGCCTCCGTCCGTACACCGGAGGAACCGCCCCGCGCGAGAGGCACCCTCCGCCCCGCAAGGGCACTCGCACTCCCACTCGTACCGGCCCGCAACGGAACCGCCGGCGCCCGCTCCGCCGAAACCGCCGTGGCACGGCCGGCCAACGGCAGCTCCCCCGCGGGCCGCCCCAGACTCGGGACTGCCCGCGGCATCGCCGCCGCAGGCGCGGATCCCGCGATCCGGGCGCTGCGCTCCGCGTCCAGCACCGCACGGAACCCCGTGCCTGTGAAGGACGGGTTCTGCCAGGTGGGCAGCCGCGCGCCGAACCCGGCGTCGGCCACCCCGGTACCGCCCACCGCGGAGGCCCGCCGGATCGGCGCCAGCCCCGGCCAGGCGGCCACCCTCACACCAGGTCCGGTGGAACCCGTAGACCCCGTAGAACCCGAAGAACTGTCGGACTCCGAGTCAGGGTTCGCACCCACATCACCACCCACAGGCCCTTCGACCCGCCCCTGACCCCGCCCCCGCAACCGCAACCGCCGGTCCAAGAACCCCACAGCTCAGCCCTCCGTCCCGGCTCGCGTCACCAGGGACGCGATCTCGCCGGTGTAGCGACGGCGGTCGTGGTGTTCGAGGTCCAGGATGTCCTCCAGGCTCCAGTGGAAGTGGTAGGCGACGTACGCGATCTCCTCGTGCAGCCGGTCGGTCGCGTACGTCACGATTCCCCCAGGCGGCTCCCGCCGAGCTCCACCTCGAAGGGTTCCGCGCAGTGCGGGCACTGAACTGCCGCGCGGGTGTGGCCCTCCGCGTTGATCTGGCGGTAGAAGTCCTGGAGGAAGGCGAGGTCGGAGGCGAACATGTTCTCCACGATCCCGTCGTGGACCATGGGTACCGACCCCAGCCGGGTGATCACCCGGCCGAGCAGCACCACCGACAGATACGCCGGGTTCTCCTGCACCCGGACGTCCCGCAGTGGCACCAACTCGTCGCGCGCGGTGGCCAGTCGCATCACACCGTCCTGGTGGACCGTGCCGGACTCGTCGACATAGCCGCGCGGCAGCTGGAAGGGGAATTCGGTCCGCAGGGTCTGCCGTACGGCCGGAGCGGCGGCCGGAGCAGGGGCCTGTACCGGGCCCGCTCCCACTTCGGCCGAAGACTCCGCACTCGGCGTCGCCGCAGCCGGCGCCCCCGCCGCCACCCCCGAACGTCGCATTATTCGATGACCAGTTCTTCGAACACGATGGTCACGGACTCGGTGAGCGCGGCGGCCTCGCCCGCCTTTACCGTGCTCGCGTCGATCTTGCTGCACCAGGCGTTGCGCAGGTGGTAGCGCTTCACGGGGTTGTTCTGGAAGTCCATCATGATGATCGACGCGTTCTTGCGCGCGGTGGTCATCTGGCCGGAGATCGACTCGTTGATCCACTGGGTGAACGAGGCCGACTGGGTCATGCCCCGGATGACGGTGCAGGTGCCGTTCTTCTTCACGCCCGGCAGGTTCTTGACGACGTTCTGGCCGTTGGGGGTGTTCTGCTGGTAGGTGATGACGTCCTGCTCGATGCTGAGGCCGCTGACCTCGGCGAGGTACTCGACCATCACGCCGTCGATCTGCAGGCCGAAATTGTGTGAGGTGAGGGCGTCACCCGGCTGGAGACTCATGAATTCGCTGTCTTTCTAGGGGTGTTGAGAACTGCCTGGAGCGGCGGTGGGCACGCCGGGCTCGCCTACTCCTCCAGTTCCCCGCTGCCGCTGGAGAACTGGGCCAGCCGGAAGATCACGAACTCGGCCGGCTTGACCGGCGCGATGCCGATCTCGCAGACGACCCGGCCGACGTCGACCGACTCCGGCGGGTTGGTCTCTTCGTCGCACTTGACGTAGTACGCCTCTTCGGGCCGCTGGCCGAACAGGGCGCCGCTGCGCCACTCGTTGACCAGGAAGGCCGAGATGTTGCGCCGGATGCGCGCCCACAGGGCGTGGTCGTTCGGCTCGAACACCACCCACTGGGTGCCGATCAGGATCGACTCCTCCAGGTAGTTGAAGTACCGGCGGATGTTGAGGTAGCGCCAGGCCGGGTCGGAGGACATGGTGCGGGCACCCCAGACGCGGATGCCGCGGCCGGGGAAGGCGCGGATGCAGTTGACGCCGATGGGGTTCAGGAGGTCCTGTTCGCCGCGGGTGATCTGCGTTTCGAGGTCGACGGCGCCGCGTACGACCTCGTTGGCGGGCGCCTTGTGCACGCCGCGCTCGGAGTCGTTGCGGGCCCAGATACCGGCGATGTGGCCGCTCGGCGGGATCAGCCGGGACTGTCCGCTGGACGGGTCGAAGGTCTTGATCCACGGGTAGTACAGGGCCGCGTACTTGGAGTCGTAGCCCGCGGTCTCCTGCCGCCAGACACGGATCTGACGGGCGTTCAGGCTCGGCGGCGGGTCGATGACGGCGACGCGGTCGCCCATCAGCTCGCAGTGTGCGATCAGACCCAGCTGGACGGCCTTGACGGCCTCCAGGTCGATCGCGCCGCGCTGGTAGGCGGCCATCAGGTCGGGCACCGCGACCATGGAGATCTCGTCCACGGCCTCCAGACCGCCGAAGCCGGTGCGGTCGGCGGAGTCGCCGAGGTAGGTGGCGGGACCAGGATGTGACGCCGTGTCACTTCCCTTGCCGGGTACGGCGGGTGCGGACGCGGCGGCGGGAGCCCTGAGCGCGACCGTCTGGTTGTCCGGGCGGGCCAGCTGGGCGGCGGGCGCGGACTCGGTCACGGTGATGAGCTTGGAGCGCTCCTTGACCTGGGTGACGACGTAGTTGCGGCCGCCCTTCTTGGCGGTCACGTCGAAGCTCTCGACGTCCCGACCGGCGTCCTTGACGATCAGCCGGAACCGCTCGGCGGGTCCCTCGCCCTCGGCGTCGGCCACCTCGACGGTCAGGTCGCCGGGTGCCACGGCCGTCACGGCGAAGGTGCCGAGCTGGGCCGGCTCGCCGGCCGTCAGCGCGGCCGGGGCCGTCGAACCGGCTACGGCGGACGGAGACTTGGACTCCGTCGAGGTGCCCTCCGCGGTGCCGCCGACGCGGACGACGTAGGCGGCCGAACCGCCGTTGTTGAAGAAGCCGTAGACGGAGTGCGCGAGGTAGTACCCGTCGGTGAACTCACCGAAGGCAGCCACGTACTGCGTCCAGTTGGTCACCAGGGTCGGCTCGTTCAGCGGACCGGTCGGGGCCAGACCCACGAAGGCCGCCACCGAGGTGCCCACTCCCTCGATGGGGCGCGAGCCGCTGGCCACCTCCTCGACGTAGACGCCGGGCGACAGGTAGGACGGCATGCTCTGCTCTCCTCGGGGTACGAGATAAGACGCTCTTAACCCTCACGCGGGTGCCCCGGCCGCCGAAACGTCCTCGGGTGCCTGTCCCGGGGCAACTTCCGTGCCCTCAGGGGCAGTCCGCTCGACTGCCGCGAGCTGCCCGGCGGTGCCCTTCCGGGCCGTCGCGACGGATGTCCTCACCGCTCAGGCGGCAACCGCGTTTACGACGGCGCCCCTTTGGGCAACCTCCCCTGCCCCGGCGACTCCTGACGTCCCCTCACCATCCGTCGTAGCGTCGGCTCATGAGTCTGTGGACCTCCCTGGAGCCCGCGTCCGCGACCGTCGATCCCGGTGGCAGTACCCGAGTGCGGCTGCGGCTGCGCAACACCGGCGACGTCGTGGACGAGTACCGCTTCGAGCCGGTCGGGGGCATCGCGCCCTGGACCACCGTGGAGCCGCAGACGCTGCGGCTCTACCCGGGCACGACGGGCACGGTCGATCTGACGTTCGCGCCGCCGCGCACCCCGGACGCGACGGCCGGCCCGAACCCCTACGCGGTACGGATCACGCCGACCGAGCACCCGGAGGCGGTCACCGTCCCCGAGGGCAATCTGACGATCACCCCGTTCACCGAGGTGCGGGCGGAGCTGGTGCCGCCGACGGTCAAGGGCCGGTTCCGGGGCCGTCCCCGGCTGGCCGTGGACAACCTCGGCAACACCAAGCTGACGGCGTCCATCAACGGCAGCGACAACGGCGACCAGCTGTCGTACGACATCCATCCGGGCAATGTGCAGATCGAGCCGGGCCGGGCCGCGTTCGTCAAGGCGTCCCTGAAGCCCCGGAAGATCATCTGGTTCGGGCCGAAGGAGCAGCGGCCGTACACGCTGAACGTGCTGCGGTCCGGCGCCAACCCCCTTCCCGTGGAAGGGACTTACCTCCAGCGGGGGTTCCTGCCGCGCTGGCTCGCCACCTTCCTCGGGGCCGTCCTCGCGCTGGCGCTCACCTTCCTGATGCTGTGGATCGCGTACAAGCCGCAGGTGCGGACGACCGCCACCGAGCAGCTCAAGGACGCGGGCGTCAGCACCCTCGCGCCCGCTCCCTCGCCAACCGCGAGCGTGCCGGCGCCGCCCTCCGAGACGGCCGCGGCTCCCCCGCCGGTCGCCGTGACCTCGACCGCCGCGGCGGCGGGCGGCGGCGGATCCACGGCGTCCACCAAGCCCAAACCCAAACCGGCGACGGCCGCGACCGCGGTGAAGAAGCTGGCCGCCAAGGATTCGGGCCGGCACATCTGCTACCGCGCCTTCATCGCGGGCGACGGCTGGACGGACGCGGTGTGCGACGGGGCAGCGACCGGCACGGTCGACGACGCCAAGCAGATCACGGCCCTGAACATCGCCGTCTCCGGCTCCCTCGGTTCGGCCGCCAACGCCTTCATCCACAACCCCGCCTCGACCGACGGCAACGGTATGTGGGAGCCGCAGTGGACGGCGATCGTCGCGGACAACAAGGACAACTACATCGGCAGTTCGAAGGACGGCGCCCCGTACATGACGGGCCTCGCCATCAACATCGGCAGCGGCCAGGTCTGCGAGACGACCCGCAACACGGGCTACGACTGGGGCGGTCAGGGGTGCGCGGACGCGCGCCCCAAGTACATCTTCGGCGGCACTCTCGACAACTCCCGCTGGCTGGTGGCCGTCAAGTTCACGGTGTAGCAGGGTCGTTGGGCGGCTACCAGGTGCCCTCGCCGGGCACCAGCCGTCCGGCCTTGCGGTACTCGCGGCGGGCCCCCTCCAGGAGGTCCGCCGCACCGACCGTGCCCCCGCGTCCGGCGGCGAGATAGGCGGCGGTGACGACCGCGCTGCGGATGGAGCCGCCGGCGAGCTCGAACTCCTTTGCCAGCGGCGCGAGTTCGAGGTCGGGCGCGCTCGGCACATGGGTCAGGCCGTGGAGCCACAGGGCGAGGCGCTGCGCCGGGTCGGGGAACGGGAAGTCGACGACCAGGTCGAGCCGGCGGGTGAACGCCTCGTCGATGTTGGCGCGCAGGTTGGTGGTGAGCAGCGCGATCCCGTCGAAGGACTCCAGCCGTTGGAGCAGATAGGCGCTCTCCATGTTGGCGTAGCGGTCGTGCGAGTCCTTCACCTCCGACCGCTTGCCGAAGACCGCGTCGGCCTCGTCGAAGAGGAGCACGGCGTCGGTGCGGTCGGCCTCCGTGAAGATCCGTTCCAGGTTCTTCTCGGTCTCGCCGATGTACTTGTCGACGACCGACGACAGCTGAACCACATAGAGATCCAGGCCGAGTTCGGCCGCGACGACCTCCGCCGACAGTGTCTTGCCGGTACCGGACTCACCGGCGAACAGCCCGAGCACGCCCCGCCCCCGGCCGCCGCCCGCACTGAGCCGCCAGTCACCGAGGACCCGGTCCCGGTGCCGGGCGCGCAGGGCGAGTTCGTGAAGCTGGGTCAGTGACCGGTCGGGCAGGACCAGGTCCCGCCAGTCGACCGCGGGCCGGATGCGGCGGGCGTGCTGTTCGAGTCCCGACGCCGATTGCTGGCGGGCGGCGAGCCGCAGATGGGCGGCGGTCAGCGGGGTCCCGTCGAACGCGGCGAGCCCCCGGGCCGCACGCGCGGCGCGCGCGATGCGGTCGGCGCCGAGGTGGTACGGCGCGACGGTGGCCCGTACGTCGAAGCCGTCGTCCTCGCCGACGGCCGCCGTCCAGGCACGCAGCGCCGCGGCCCGCTGCCGGGGCGCCTCCAGGATCAGCGGGTCGCTCTCGCACCACTGCGGGTCGTACGGGCGGGCCCCGGCGAACACCACGGAGACATCGGTGACTGCCGTCAACGCCTTCACCAGCGCGCCGGGTTGGTCGGGCAGCCCGCTCACCACGACCGTACGGCCGCCCAGCCGCGCCTCGCGCAGCAGCTCCGGCACCCGCTCGACGGGGCCGGAGAAACGCAGGGCGGGCACCCGCGCCGCGTCCAGCGCTGCCGACACGCACACGAGCCCGTCGCCCTCGTGGCGTTCCCTCAGATACACGGCGAGCGGCGGCCCATCGGCGAGCAGTGCGGCCAGCCGGCCCACGAAGTGCGTGAACTCGTCGTCCCCGCCCGGGTCTTGGCCGTCGTACGGCACTCTCGGCGCGATCAGTGGGTGGAGGTGGCCGGCGAGGGCCGCGTCCGGGGTGTCGTCGCCGAGCAGGTGGGCCACGATGCGGTCCGGTACCCGCAAGGAGCGGCTGAGGAAGGGGCGTTCGGGTTCCTCCACGGTGAGGAGGCCGAGGGCGGAGAGCGGGGCCGTGGGATGGAAGCGGGCCCGCCCCTCCGCGTCGTGGGCCGGGATGCCGCAGAGGTCGAGGGCGAGTCCCGCGGTGGCCCGGCGGCGACTGACGTCGTCGTTGAGGTAGCCGTAGAGGGGCTCGAAGGTGCGGTCCAGGTCGGGGGCGAGGGCGATGAGGAGGAGGGCGGTGTCTAGGTCGGTCAGGCGCAGGGCGGCGAGGCGGTCGGTCCGGTCGGGTGCCAATTCCCGGGAGGCTGGGGCCGGTTCGGGTGACCGCAGGAGCAGGTACTCCACCGCCTCCCCGGAGAGGTAGAGGCCGCGCAGCGGGTCGGTGGCCGTGGGGTCGGTGGCGGAGCGCTGTGCGACGAGCAGGGCGACGCGCTCGCGGAGGCGGGCCAGCCGGGCGAGGAGAGCGCCGGCCTCATCGCCCCTGAAGGTCGCGTCAACGTCCCCGGCGGCCACGCCGACATCCTCGACGGTCACGTCCCCGTCCCCGTCGTCCTCCTGCGCCGCGCCACCTCGCGGGCGTCCCGTGCCGCCGCTACCTGGCGCGGGCGGTGGGCCCGTTCCTCCGGGCCCGGGGACGTACCGTCGAGGCCGTGGACGCGCACCGCGGCGCCCTCGGTGACCGGTGGTCCCGCGTCGTACTCGGGGTAGGCCGGGAAGGGCGCGGTGACGACGAGGTCGAGGGAGGGCTTGAGTTCGCCGCCGAGGGCGGACCAGATCTCCGCGAGGGACCGTGACTCGGTCTGGATGCCGGCCACCGAGATCGGCACGGAGAGGCCCAACTGACCCAGCGATCCGGGGAGTTCGGTAGGGGAGAGCAGCTCGCGCGGGATCAGGGTGGCCAACACGGCGGACAGCAGGCGGTGTTCGTCCTGAGGCCGTTTCGTCCACGCCGTCACCAGGTACGACAGCCGGAACCAGCGCGGCGGCTGGCGGCGCTTGACGACCACGTCCCGCTCGTCGCGCACGACGACATGCCCGCGCTGGCGCCGGTGCACGTCCTCCCTGATGTCGTACAAGTAGGTGTTGATCGTGGGGGTGTTGCGCCGGGCCGCCCAGTCGCGGGTCGGTGCCTCGAAGGAGACCTCGATGCCCGAACCGGCCAGTGCGCCGCCGCCGATCAGGTCCTTGAGGACCTCGTCCACCTCGTGGATCACCGCCGTGCTCCCGCCCTGCCGTGCTGTCGTGCCCCGCCGTACGCGTCGGCGCCCGATACGCCCCTGTCGGCCGTACTCCGATCGTGCCGTTCCAACCGGCCATGACCGCAAGCACGTTGGGGACGCAGGGAGGGCACGGCAGGTTGCCCGCGTGTCCGGCTTCGAGTGCCCGTTCGGTCAGATGTAGCCTTCCCGGAGGGCATGGGCCACTGCGTGTGCCCGATTGCGCAGATGGAGGCGGGTGGTGAGCCCGTGCATCACGTTCTTGACGGTGCGTTCGGAATAGGAGAGCTTGCTGGCGATCTCTCCGGTGTCGAGTCCCTCGGCGACCAGCCGCAGGACGTCCACCTCACGCGGCACGAGCCCCGCCGTCTGGACTCCGGAGCGGCCCGCCGCGCTGCGGTGCAGCGTCCCGACCTGTTCGACGAGTCGGCCGATCAGATCGGCCGGCAGATCGCCGTCGCCGCGGGCCGCGGCGATCACGGCCTGCACCAGACGCTGCGCGGTCGCCTCCTGGCGCCATACGATCGCGCCGACCCCGCACTCGATCACATCGAGCAATTCCGCCTCGCGCAGGGCTCCTACGACGAGTACGGCCCGCCCGCCCTCGCTGCGCACGAGTCTGCGCAGCTTGGTGAGCGCGGCTTCGTCGAGCGTGTCGGCGATGAACAGGGCCACCCTGCCGGGGCCGGTGTCGTTCTCCTCGCGGAGGTCGATCTCCGGGTATCTGCGCAGTTGGCTGAGCGCTCCCTCGCGCGAGATCGGGTCCGGGGCGTGGACCGCCACGGGTATCCGGTCGCCGGAGTCGGCCGTACCGGGATGCGCGGTCCGCGATGAGCTGAGCAACGTTCTCCCTCGAATCCACATACGTGCCACCCCAGTTGCGCTGGTGGCGGCCGTGTACTCCTCACCCTCGTGGGGCGGGTGGGGCGCGCGCAATCGTGGAGCACCACGAGCAGCACCACGAGATCGGACGAACGACGGACCACGACGGATGCGAGGAGGACCGCGATGAAGGGGACCACACCTGACGCCAGAATGTCCGTGATGCCCTGCGAACACCGGGACGCGGCACGGCTGTTGGCGGCGGAGGCCGCGCATGCCCGCGCGGGTTCCGGCCGCCTCGTGCTGCTGCGCGGGGCCACCGGGACGGGCCGTACCACAGTGCTGGAGGCCGCCGCGGAGGACGCGGAGGCGCACGGCATGCGGGTGCTGCGGGCCCGCTGCTCGCCCCGCGACCAGGCGATCCCGTATGCCGCCGTCCTGCAACTCCTCGGCCCGGTGCCGGAGTTCGCGGATCTCGCGGTCGACGGGGACGAGCGGGCGAGCGCCGCCCGGCTGTGGCGGGTGCTGCGCTCGTACGCCGACCGGGCACCGCTGCTGATCGCCGTGGACGACGTCCATCTGGCGGACGCCGCCTCGCACCGCTGGCTGGTCGAGTCCGCCCGGCACGTGGACCGATTACGGATCCTGCTGGTGGTCACCGAGCGCAGCCAGTACGACATCGAGCCGTCCGCGCCGGGGCTGACCCACACCCTGTCGCCCGCGCTGGTCCGCACCCACACCCTGGCCCCGCTGACCACCGACTCGGCCGCCGGGCTGGTCCGTTCGGTGCGCGCCGACGCGTCCGGGCCCTGGGTGGACGGCTGTGTCCGGGCCGGCGCCGGCAACCCCCTGCTGCTGCGTGCCCTGCTCGACGACCTCGGTTCCGGTCGGCATCCGAGGGTGCCGCAGACGTCCGCCGCGCTGTACCCGGGGGCGTATCCGGCGGCCGTGTCCTGGTGGCTGGAGTGCGCGGGCCCGGCCACCGGCGAGGTCGCACGGATCCTGGCCGCACTGGACGAGGGCTGGGCCGGGGACCCTTCCGCAGCCCTGCCCGCCGATCGCACCGCTCCCGCGCCCGTCGACGAACTGGTCGCCCTGATCGCCGAGTTGGCGGGTGCCGACCCGGCGCGGGTGGCCGGCTGGCTCACCGCGATGACCGGGCTCGGGATGTTGCGCCAGGACCCCGACGGGCGCCCGCGCTACGCGCATCCACTCCTGCGCGACGCGGTGCTCACCGGCGTGCCCGCGGCCAGACGGCGGGCCGCGCACGCGGCGGCGGCCGAGACGATGCAGCGCCACGGCGGGTCCCCCGACGCGGTCGCCCGGCAGCTGCTGCTCGCCGACCCGGTGGGTGCGCCCTGGACGTCGGCCGTGCTCCAGGAGGCGGCCTCGCTCGCGCTGCGGGACGGGCGCGCGGACGACGCCGTCGCCTTCCTGCGCCGGGTCCTGGAGGAACCGCTGCCGGACGACAGCAGACAGCGGCTGCTCACCGAGCTGGGTTCCCTGGAGTACACGCGGACCTCCTCGGCCGGCATCCCCCGGCTGAGCGAGGCACTGCGGCTGTCCGGGGCGCCGCAGGACACGATGCGCGCGGCCGTCGCCCTCGGCACGGCACTGGCCGGCCGGGGCAGGACCGTGGCCGCCGTGGACGTACTCCGCACGGCGGAGGACGAGTTGACGGACCGTCCACGGCTGGTGCGCACCCTCCAGACGGCGTCGGTGCTGCTGGCCGAGCAGGACCAGTCGGTGCGGCAGGACGTGTACCGGTGGCTCCGTGATGCCGCGGCGGACTCGCCGGAGCTGGTGGGCACGGCCGGTCGGGCGCTGGTCGTGCGGCATGCGGCCACGGCCGGGCTGATCTCGGCGGCGGAGGCGATGCGGCGGCTGCGCGGTCTGCTGGCCGAGCCCGCCGACCCGCTGACCGAGCCCTTCCTGCTCGGCACGGCCGCCGCCGTGGCCCAGTGGGCCGACGAACTCCCGGAGGCGGAACGGCTGGTGGAGCGCGGGCTGGTCGGGCAGCGTCCCGACCTGCTGCACCCGATGCACGACGCGCTGACCAACGTACGGGCCGACATCCTGTCCGCCCGCGGCGAGCACGGGCAGCTGCTGACGGAGGCGTGGGCGCGGAACTGGGCGCGCGGCACGCCGTCGAACGGGCACGCCCACATCCTGCTGGCGCTGCTTGCGACCGGGCAGGAGGCGCGGGCGCTGCGCCTCGCGAACGGTTTCGACCTGCGGTCGGCGCCCGACTCCTGGGAGTTGAACCGTTTCCTGTACGCGCGGGGGGTGCTGCGCGCGGCGGGCGGCGACGCGGCGGGCGCGCTGCACGACTTCCTGGAGTGCGGGCGCCGGCAGTCGGCCCGTGAGGTGGTAAGCCCGGTCGTCACGCCGTGGCGTTCGGCCGCCGCCGAGTGTCGGCTCGCCTTCGGCCGCTCCCGGGAGGCGATCGGTCTGGCGGAGGAGGAGCTGCGGCTGGCCCGGGTGTGGAACACGCCCCGCACGGTGGGCCGTTCGCTGCGGGTGCTGGCCGCGGCGACCGGCGGGCGGCGGGGTGTGGAGCTCGCCCAGGAGGCCGTGGGGCTGTTGCGGGAGGCGCCGGAGGGGACGGAGACCGAGTTGGTGCCCGCGCTGATCGCGCAGGGCCGGGCGCTGACCGCGGTCGGGGACCGTAGGCGGGCCCGCGGGTGTCTGCGGGAGGCCGCGGAGCGCGCCGAGCGGCTGGGCGCGACCCGGCTACGGGCCCTGGCGGAGGGGGCGTTGGGCGAGAGCGGCGCCCGGCGCAGAGTCCCGGCCCGCACCGGTGCGGGGTCGCTCACCGACAGCGAGCGCCGGATCGCCGAGCTGGCCGCCGACGGCCGTACGAACACCGAGATCGCCGATCTGCTGCACCTGGCCCGGCGCACGGTGGAGACCCATCTCACCAGTTCCTACCGGAAGCTGGGCATCCAGCGCCGGGGCCAGCTGCCCCGGACGCTGGGACGGGGCGGCCAACGCCCGTGATGCGGACGCTACTTGCGGGTGCGGGCGGTCGGGGTGGGCTCGGTGCCCTCCGCGCGCACGGTGCTGTGGGCCTTCTTCTTGGGGAGGTGCCGGGGCACGACGTCCTGGGGGAAGGTGAGTTGCTGGTTCATCCACTTCAGGGCGGCGGGCATCTCCCGTACCCAGGTGGGGAAGTTGTGGCTGCCCGACTCGGGCAGGATGGACACGACGCGCATGGGCGCCTTGACGGCCTTGACGAAGGCGAGGGTCTGCGGGTAGCCGCGCTCGCCGTGCTTGCTCTCGGCGACCAGAACGGAGACCTGGGGTGCGGGCAGGTGCTTCAGCCGCCACATCAGGTCGTGTCCGTTGACCCGGTTGACGCGGCCGAGTCCGCTGCCGAAGAGGTTGCCGGTGGTGGGGTCGTCCTTGACCCTGTAGTCGGGCGAGAGCGCGGCGGCCGTGGTGTAGACGTGCGGGTTGCGCATCGTCAGCTGCAAAGCGCAACTGCCGCCGGAGGAGTAGCCCATGACACCCCAGGCGCTGGCGTCGTGGCCGACCCGGTAGACGGACTTCAGGGCCTGCGGGAGGTCCTTGGCGAGGAAGGTCTCGGTCTGCGGTCCGCCGGGGACGTTCACGCACTCGGTGTCGCGCGGCGGGGCGATCGTGGGCCGGATCATCACCATGATGGTCGGCTGCATCTGGCCGCTCTTCTGCAGCTGTCCGGCGGTCTGCGACACCCGCAGGTACTGGGCGAGGTTGAAGATGCTGCCGGGGTAGCCGCTGAGTGCGACGACGACCGGGAAGCGCTGCCTGGCGTACGCCTTCTGGAAGTACTGCGGCGGCAGGTAGACGAAGGCCGGGTCGACGACGCCGGTGCGGCGGCCGATGACCTTCACGGACTCCACCTTCCCGTTGACCGCGGGATTGCCGGTGGGCAGGCCGCTGACCCGGTTCAGCTGCTCGTCGGAGGCGGGCTGCACCAGCGCGCCCTTGACGGAGATGCCGGTCGCGCCGCCGTTGTGGTCGGCCGCCTGGGTCACGCCGACGGGCGTGGTGTCGGTGTTGCCGAAGAGCTCGTCCCACGATCCGAAGAACTGGTACGAGGAGTTCAGCCAGCACGCGAACGCGGCGATAATAGTGACCTGCGTCACTCCGATGGCCGTCAGCCGCCCGAGCACCTGCCGCACGCCGGGCTTCGCGAGCCGCGGCCACAGCCAGACAAGCAGCGCCACGCAGACGACGGCGACGGCCGCCATCACATAAACGGTAGTCTCGCTGGTCAAACCCATGCCACTCAGTCCCCGGTTCCTTGCCTGTGCTCGTTCCTTCACACAGAAGGAGGGCTACGAACCCCTTCGCGTTCCTCAACGAGCGCGAATAGGACAAAGAAGCGGGTCTCTTACCGTTTCCACGGACGACTCGCCGGACGACCCACCCTCCCCGGTAAGACCTACGTAAGGTCCGGCCCTGTCCCGTCGTCCGGCCCGACCCGGTAGGTTTCGCAGCGGCCCGAAGAGGCTGGCTCCGGGGAAAGGAACGCCATGGCGAAGGAGGACTCCGCCGTGCTGGCCGACAGACTGGCGTCCGCCCGGTTGCAGTACTTCGTCGGCAGGCAGCGGGAACTGGCGCTCTTCCGCCGCGCGGCGGCCGGCGAACCGGGCGCCCCGACGGTCATCGTGCTGCACGGGCCGGGCGGCATCGGCAAGAGCGCCCTGCTCCAGCGGTTCGCCGCGGAGACGCACGCCATGGGCCGGCCGGTCGTGAGCGTCGACGCCCGTACGATCGACCGCTCCCCGTCGGCCTTCGAGGCGGCGACCGCCGAGGTCTTCGTCCGCGACAACGCTGTCCTGCTGGTCGACGACTTCGAGCGCTACCGGGACATGGAGGAGTGGATACGCGACCGTTTCCTCCCCCGGTTACCGGCGGGCGCCCTGGTCGTCGTCGCCGGCCGTCTCGCCCCCGACCCGCTCTGGAAGGCGGACCTCGGGTGGAGCGAGCTGCTCCAGGTCGTGCCGCTCAGGGAGTTGGAGCCGGCGGACTCGGCGGCCCTGCTCGCCTCCCAGGGCGTCGACCCCTCCTCGCACGCGGCTCTGCTCCGGTTCGCCGCCGGCCATCCGCTCGCCCTGCGGCTGGCCGCGGAGGCCGCGGCGCACGACAACACGTCGACGGACGAGGTGTTCTGGGCGCCGTTGCGCACGGTCGTCGACCGGCTGCTGACGCACCTGGTCGGCAAGCCGCCGTCGTCCGCGCACCGGCGGGCGCTGGAGGTGTGCGGCCATGTCGCCGACACCACCGAGGAGTTGCTGCGGGTTGCGCTCCCCGACGAGGACGCCACCGAACTCTTCGCCTGGCTGCGGCAGTTGTCGTTCATGAAGTCGGGGCCCTTCGGGGTGTGCCCGTACGACGTCGTCCGGGACGCTCTCGACAGCGACTTCCGCTGGCGCGATCCCGAGCGCTACAAGGCCATGCACCGCACGGTGCGCCGGCATCTGGTGGAGCGCGTCCGCGAGGCGCCGGAGAAGGAAGCCCTGCGCGCTGCCCGCGAGTTCAACCACATCGTCTCCAGGGCCCAGTGGCTGCGCGAGTTCCAGGGCGACCGCGCCGAAGGAGCCGTCCATGAGCAGCCGATGCGGCCGGAGGACGCCCCGGCGCTGATCGAGCTCACCCACAGAGTCGAGGGCGAGCACAACGCCCGTGTCGTGGCCCACTGGTTGACGCGTCAGCCCGAGGCGTTCCACGTCCACCGTCGCTGCGACACGGGCCAACTGCTGGGATTCATGACCTGGTTGAGGATCGACGAGCTGGACGACGAGACCCGGGCGGCCGATCCCGTTACGGCCGAGGCGTGGGACCTGGTGTCCGCGATGACACCCCCGCGCCAGGGCGAACACCTCGGTGTGGCCCGGTTCATGGTGCACGAGCAGAACCATCACCGCCCCTCGCGGTCGTGGGACCTGGTGCGTATGCGGATCGTCTTCGAGCTGCTGCGGGCCAAGCACTGCGCCTGGTCCTGTTTCGTCAGTGCCGAACCGAAGTTCTGGGCGCCGCTGATGACCTACCTGGGCATGTTCCAGCCGCCCCGCCAGGCCGTCCACGCCGATCGCGGGTACGGCCTGTTCTGCCACGACTGGCGGGCGGCTCGGGTGGAGGAGTGGGCCGAGGGAATCGACGCCCGCCTGCTCGGCGGGGCACCGGCGGTGGCGGCCGGGAAGCCCAAGTCCCGTCTCACGTCGCTGAGTCGGGAGGAGTCGGACGCCGCGGTCCGCGAGGCGCTGCGCGGCTGGCTCGACCCGGGCGGGCTCGCCGACAACCCGCTGCTGCGCAGCCGGCTGGTGGAGGAGCTCAGCGAGGGCGACCCGGTGACCGCGCTGCACGACGTGATCTGCAAGGCCGTACAGCGGCTGAACGCGCATCCCCGGACACGGCATCTGTACGAGGTGCTGACGGCGACGTACCACTCGACGTCGACGCAGGAGGCCGTGGCGCGGAAGCTGAACCTGGCGTTCAGCACCTACCGCAGGCATCTGGCCCGCGCGCTGGACGAGGTGCGCGAGACGGTGTGGGACTGGGAGGTGCACGGCCGGATCAGGGCCGAACAGGAGCCGCCGCAAGGGAGTTGAAAGGAGACGGGGCAGTGGCTCCCGGTCGCCCGGAAGGCCACTGCCCTTGCCCTCGTACCAACTGCCGTGTTACTCGGCGGGCTTGTAGAACGCGTAGGTGGCGGTGTACTGGACGCTGACCTGGTCCGTGCCCGTGCAGGCACCGGCCGGGGCGACGCCGCCGTCCGTGCCCAGGCGCTGGATGTAGGAGACGCCGCCGAATACGCCCGTGCCGCGCGTGGCGGTGGCCTTCAGCAGCAGCTCCGGAATGGTGCCGGTCTTGGGCGAGTTGGCGATCGCGGAGCCGTTGACGGCGCTGCCGTCCACGGTGGACACCCACACCGGGCCACGGGAGTGGAGGGCGACCGAGCGGTGTGTGCGGTCGTTCTTGGCCCACAGGGTGGCGGCGGGCTCCAGCAGGGTCCAGGCGCCGTTGGTGCAGGTGTAGGTCTGGACGCCGGCGGCGGAGAAGACGCCGGTGAGCTTGTTGCCGTCGGGGACCTTCAGCGCGTCGGGCACGGTGACACCGAGGCGGACGGGCGGCTTCGGGGTGGCGGCCTGGCCGACGGTCGCGCTCGCGAGCGTGGCGCCGGCTACGGCGGTGAGGGCCGCGGTGGTGAGGACGAGACGTTTGGCGATCTTCATCGGTGTGTCTCCAGAGCACTTTCTGAACATGGTCGCGATTCCTGCGACAAGGTCGCGGGTATCCGGACTTCCGGGCCGATCAGATGATCTTCGGCCCCGCTGACGCAATGTACGGCCGATCAATCGCGGCCGGGTTGCCAACTTCTGATCGACTTATGGCCAGCACTGCTCACCCACGGCGCACTCGTCCGAAACAGGTATTGCCGTCCCGTTTTCCGTTGTCCGGCACGACGGCCGCCGGTCTCCTCTACGGAAGCTCCGCCGGCCGCGTCGCCGCACGGCGGAGATGTGGGTACGGACAGGAGTGTTGAGAGATGCCTCGTAGACAGGCCGCCCTGATCGCCGCCGCGGTCCTCACCTGCCTCGCGGTGGTGACCGGCGTACTGCTGGCCCGCGCGCAGACGGGGCCGCCGCCGGGAGGCCGTACCGTCGCGGACCCGTCGTCCACGCACGCCACGGCGACCGCCGACTCCCCGTCCCTCCCCCGCACTTCGCCCACGACGACCACGTCACCGCGGACCACGTCCTCGCCCACTCCTCACGCACACAGGTCGCCCCGCGTCACCGCCTCGCCGTCCCGTACGTCCGCCGGACAGGTGAAGGCCGTCGGCAAACGGACCGTCACGCTGGTCAACCGGCTCGACCGGACGATCTGGCCGGCGATCGCCGCGGACCCCAAACACCCTGTGGAGGCGACGGGTTGGGAGCTGAAGCCCGGGGCGAGCGTCAGCTTCGCGGTCCCCGACCACTGGGACGTCCGGGTGTGGGCGCACCGGCTGCTCCTTCGACTCGGCCGGCAACGGCCACTGCACGACCGGGGACTGCGGCCACTTCCAGTGCGGGTCGACCTGGGGCGAATTCCCTTCCACACTGGCCGAGTTCAACCTGAACGCCTGGAACGGCATGGACTTCTACGACGTCAGCCTGGTCGAGGGCAACAACCTGCCGATGTGGATCAACAGTTACGGCGGTTCGGCCCAGGACAAGATCGACGCGAACGGCTGTTCCGCCGCCGGGTGCACCCGGGACGCCAACGCGACCTGCCCCGCCAAGTTGCAGCGGATCAGGGGCGGTCGCGTCGTCGCGTGCCTCAGCGCCTGCCTGGTGTTCAAGACCGACAAGACCTGCTGCACGGGCGCCTACGCGGCGCGCCCCCAGTGCGTCCCCTCGACCTGGCCCGTCGACTCGGCGGCCGTGTTCAAGAAGGCCGAGCCCTTCGCGTACTCCTACGTCAACGACGACGCGACCAGCGTCCCCACCTGCTCCGGAGAGTGCGGCTACCGCATCACCTGGGGAGTGAGCCCCTGACCTTGTACGCGGCCGGGCCGGTCAGTCCGCGGACTGGAAGGCCCGGCCCGCCGCGGTCGTCGTCGTGCCGTTGACGAAGAGCCCGCTGCTCGGCTTCGACGGGTCGGCGCCCAACCCGAACCACGCGTAGCGCTGCACATAGGACAGGCCGTCGAGCGCCTTGGTGGACGCGGTGACGAAGTCCGCCTGCTGCTGCGCGGACGGGAAACGGGTGCCCTGGGAGAAGTCGATCAGCGCGTACTCGGTGAGCCAGATCGGCTTGTGGTAGCGCGCGTACACGGCGGCCAGATACGACGTCAGCTGCTGCACGGCCTGCGGGGTGCGGAAGTCGCCGCCGTACCAGTGCAGGGTGATGAAGTCGACGCGATAGCCCTTCGCCCCGGCCCCGGACATGAAGCGGTCCAGCCAGCCGCCCGCCGTGTCCCCGCCGTAGGCGACCGCGGGGCAGCCCAGGATCTTGCCCGCCGCCATGAGCTTGGGCCACAGCTGCAGCGCCTGCTCGACCGTCATGTTCGACTGCTGCGCCATGTCGGGTTCGTTGAACCCCAGCAGATACGGGCCGTACGACCGGGCCTGGGCGAGCGAGGCGTCGGTGACGGACTTCGCACCCCAGATCATGGGCACGAAGGAGCCCGAGGAGGGTGTCGTGTACACGGGGTCGGTGTCGTGAAAGGTTCAACCGAGTTCGCGTCGCACGTGCTCGCCACGTTCCGAAAGGTTCGGGCGACTTCGCATCGAACGTTCTCGCCGGGTGGCTCCGTGTAGTCGGTGGAACGGAACCTCGGAGGGCTTGGGTGGACACGACGAGCAACGGCGCGGGCACGAGGCCCGGGCCGGCGGCCGACGGGGCGCACCGCCCGGTCGTGGTCCCCGATCCGGCGCAGACGGGCGG
This sequence comes from Streptomyces sp. NPDC050549, assembly GCF_040655035.1. Classification (NCBI taxonomy): domain Bacteria; kingdom Bacillati; phylum Actinomycetota; class Actinomycetes; order Kitasatosporales; family Streptomycetaceae; genus Streptomyces; species Streptomyces sp. NPDC050549. The sequence continues at coordinate 14,263 of NZ_JBFAJD010000007.1, read as the reverse complement.
GCAGCGCGCCGCCCCGCAGTCGGTGCGGGGGCCGGACCGGCCTGGTCCACGGTGAGGCGAACGGCGCGCACCGGCGCACCGACGCCGACGGCCACGTCGACATCCCGGTCCTCGATGTCCGGCTCACCGTTCGGGCGTGAGCCCCTTGCCGGCCTCGGCGCGCAGGATGTTCAGGGCGTAGTGCCGGCGGGACTTGACGGTGCCCGCCGGTATGCCGAGGACGCGCGCCGTCTCCTGCACGGTCCGGCCGCACAGATAGGTGTGCAGCAGGACCTCCCGGTGCTCGTGGGACAGTCGGCGCAGCAGGCCGGTCGCCACCACGGAGGCCAGTACGGCGCCGGTGTGGTCGGGCAGGGGCACGTCCCGGTCCTCGGCGCCGATGGTCTCGTGGCGGGCGACGGCGCTGCGCGTCCGGTCGACGACGAGGTTGCGGGTCACGGTGAGGAGCCAGCCGCGTACCGATCCCTCGGTGCTGTAGAGGCGTTCCACGTGCGGCCAGGCGCGGATGAGGGTCTCCTGCACGATGTCCTCCGCCATGTGACGGTCGTTCAGCAGCTTGTCGGCGTAGGCGAGCAGTGCCTTCGCGTGCTCGGACATCATCGTGCGCAGCAGTTGGTTGCGGTGCGCGGCTGTGGGGAGGTCCGTGGAAGTGATGGGGGTCATGTTCCAGTCCTGAAGGGGAATGCCGTACGCGCTTCCGGCTCCGGGTGGAGCGGAGCGGGGATCGTAGGCAGGGCCCGCTTTCGGGACGCTGACGTTTTACTGTCGCGAAGGCCGTTCGGATTCGGCGGGGCCCGTCAGCCTGTGCCGGACCTGCTCGGCGTCCGGGTGGCCGATCTCGTCGAGGATGCCGAGCGCCGCCCGCCAGGCGAGCGCGGCCCGGGTGTCCTGGTGGCCGGCGCGGTGGGTGTCGCCGATGTGCACCAGGGTGTCGGCCTCCAGGTAGCGGTCGCGGATCTCCCGGTACAGCCGCAGCGCCTGTTCGTAGCACTCCAGCGCCCGCTCGTGGTCGTGCAGGTGGTGATGGGCGTAGCCGAGGCTGTCCAGGGCGGCGGCCTCACCGTTGCGGTCACCGGTCTCCCGGTGGGCTGCGACCGCCCGGCCGCACTCGGACAGGGCGTCCTCGTACTTGCCCATCAGGATGTACGTCCAGCCGACCTCGTTGGCGATGCCGGCCTCGTCGTTGCGCCGCCCGGCCGCACGGCAGAGCGCGCTCGCCTCGGCGTAGTGGCCGAGGGCCGCTTCGTGCCGTCCGCGCCCGTTGGCCAGGAAGGCGAGCCTGCGCAGGGTCCTGCTCCGGCCGGCCGGGTCGCCGATCTCGCCGAACAGCTCCAGGGCGCGCGACAGATGGGCGTCGGCCTCGTCCGGCCGGTCGAGACGACCGCTGACGAATCCGAGCGCGAGGTGGGCGAAGGCCTGGCCGGGTATGTCGCCCAGGCGCCGGGCCGCTTCAACTGCCGTTGTCTGCGCGTCGAGTTGCTCGGGCCAGCGGCCGTTCCGGTCGAGGTACAGCTCCAGGACCGAGGCCAGTTGCCAGCTGTGTTCGCCGCCGCCGTGCCGGGCGTCCTGCTCGATCGCGGCGAGGACGGCGGAGCGGTTGGTCTCCAGCCAGTCGACCGCCGCCGCCTGGTCGGGCAGCCTCGGGACGGTCACCCCGGGTGTGTGGGGCCGCAGTTGGACGCGGTCGCGGCTGGGCATCAGCAGGCTGTCGGCCGCGTGCGCGGTGTGCAGGTAGTGGTCGAGCATGCGGCGCCCGGCCGCGTCCAGTTCCTGCGCGGAGTCGTGTGCGCGGGCCAGTTCGGCGGCGTAGGCGCGCAGCAGTTCGTGACAGCCGTAACGGCCCGGCAGGGGTTCGGAGATCAGATGCGCCCGGGCCAACTCGGCCATGACCGGCCTCACTTGGCCGACCCGCTGCCCGGCGAGGCTCGCGACGGCGGCGAGCGAGCAGTCGGGTCCCGGGTGCAGGGCGAACAGGCGGAACACCCGGGCGGCGGCGGGACTGAGGAGTTGGTACGACCAGGAGAACGCGCTGCGGGCGTCGGTGGCGGGCGATTCTCCGGCGAACGCGTCGAGACTGTCCTCGCTGTCGGAGAGTTCGGCGGCGATGGAGGCGAGCGGAAAGGCCGGGTTCACCACCGCGCGGGCACTGACGACGGCCAGCGCCAGCGGGAGCCGGCCGCACAGGGTGATGAGCTCCGTGACGGCGTCGGGTTCGTCCGCGATCCGTTGGGCACCGAGCCGGCGGGACAGGAACGCGCGTGCCTCCGCCTCGGTGAGCACGTCCAGCGTCAGCGAGTGGGCGCCCTCGCCGGCCACCAGGCCGTAGAGCTGGTTGCGGCTGGTGACGAGGACCAGGCAGCCGGGGGCGCCGGGCAGCAGCGGGCGGACGTGCTCGGTGTCGCGGGCGTTGTCCAGCACGATGAGGACACGCCGGTCGGCGAGGAGGCTGCGGTACAGCGCGGCCTGCGCGTCGAGCCCGGCGGGAATGCGCTGCCCGGGGACGCCGAACGCGTCGAGGAACGACCGGATGGCCTCGGCCGCGCTCATGATCGAACCGCTGGGATGGAAGGCGCGCAGATTGACGTAGAGCTGCCCGTCGGGGAACCGGTCGGCGACGCTGTGCGCCCAGTGCACCGCCAGGGTCGTCTTGCCGACGCCTGCCATGCCGCCGATGGCGCTGATCACCACCGTCGGCGTCGACGCGTCGGACCCGGGCAACAGCTCCTGGACATGGGCGAGTTCATTGCGACGGCCGGTGAAGGCGGGCAGATCCACCGGGAGTTGAGCCGGGCGGATCGTGGCGACAGCGTCCGGCTCCGACGCCGGCACCTCTTCCGCGTCCTCGCCGGGTCCGGCCGGCCGCGCTCCTCGGGAGGGCGTGACGGCACCCGGGGTGCGGGTGTGTCCGAGGACCCGCTGCAGAGCCGCCTGGAGTTCTGGGCCCGGCTGTACGCCCAACTCGTCGGCGAGCCGGGTGCGTACGGTCCGGTGGACGTCAAGGGCCTCGGCCTGATGGCCCGTTGCCGCGAGCACCAGGATCAGTCTGGCCTGCAGCCCTTCGTCCAACGGGTGTTGGGCCGCGGCCTGCCGGAGCGTCACCAACACCCTTGCGCCCAGGCCCGGTCCGGCTTCCAGGGCGAGTTCGGCGGCCTCCTTGACGGCGGCCAGGTGCTCGTCGTCGAGGGCGGTGAAGGCCGGGTGGGACCGCGCCTCGGGCGCGATCCCGGAGGCGGCCGGCCCGCGCCACATGGCCAGTGCCTCGATCAACAGCCCGGTGGCGGTGGGAGGTTGGCCGTCCCGTGCGGCCTGCTGCCGCAGGGCCCGGAAGCGCAGCAGGTCGAGATCGTCGGGGCCGACTTCGAGGCGGTAGCCGCCCGAGCCGCGCACCAGCCACCGTGACTGGCCCCCCGCCGGTAGTTCGGGTTCGAGCAGCCGCCGCAGTGCTCCGACGTGCCGCTGGACGACGTTGACGGCGCTGTCCGGCGGATCCTGTCCCCACAGGGCGTCGACGATCTCGTGGACGGCGACGGGATGCCCCGCCTCGGTCAGCAGCAGCGCGAGCAGAGCGCGCTGCTTGGGGGGTCCCAGCGCCAGTTCCGTGTCGCCGCGCCAGGCCCTGACCGGTCCGAGAACGGCAAAACGTGTACGCACCGAGTCTCCTGTGCCGACCGTGACAACGTCTGCGGCCGGTCCGCCCGTCCTCGGGGCGCTCGGCCGCGAACGGGCATAGAGTCCGCGCGAACCGCGCGACGACGGGTTGACCCGCCACGGGGCGTCGTCGGGGTTCGTGGGGTGCCGGGCGGGGCGAGGGAGTCGCGGCGGACGACTCGATCGCGTCGGTGCCCAGCACTGCGGGAGCAGATCGGCGTGTCCGGGAACGGGAGCGGCGGCGGCCACGTCGACCCGGGCGACGTCCCGGCCGCGCGGTCGCGGGAGCGGGGTGACCGGGCGAAGGCACACCTCCTCCTCGTACTCGGCTACCGTTCGCCGAGTACGAAAAGGAGAGGGCGATGCACGCGGAAAGAGCACCGGCGGGCACGGGTGGGATGAAGGCGGGCACGGGTGGGATGAAGCGGCGTCTGGGCCTGTCCGACGCCGTCGTGATCGGCCTGGGATCGATGATCGGAGCCGGGATCTTCGCGGCCCTCGGCCCGGCGGCCGACGCGGCCGGTTCCGGACTGCTGCTCGCCCTGGCGCTGGCCGCCGTCGTGGCCTACTGCAACGCGACGTCCTCGGCACGACTGGCCGCCCTCTACCCCCAGTCCGGCGGCACCTACGTCTACGGCCGCGAACGCCTCGGCGCCTTCTGGGGCCACCTGGCCGGCTGGGCCTTCGTCGTCGGCAAGACGGCCTCCTGCGCGGCCATGGCCCTCACCGTCGGCGCCTACCTCTGGCCCGGTCACACGCACGCGGTGGCCGTGGCCGCCGTAGTGGCGCTGACCGCGGTGAACTACACCGGCGTGCAGAAGTCCGCGCTCCTCACCCGCGCCGTCGTCGCCGTCGTCCTCACCGTGCTCTGCGCCGTGATCATCACCGCCCTGACCTCCGCCCACGCGGACACCGCACGGCTGGGCATCGGCTCGGACACCACCGTCGGCGGACTGCTCCGGGCCGCGGGTCTGCTCTTCTTCGCCTTCGCCGGCTACGCCCGTATCGCCACCCTCGGCGAGGAGGTCCGCGACCCCGCCCGCACCATCCCGCGCGCGATTCCGATCGCGCTCGGGATCACCCTCGCCGTCTACGCCCTCGTCGCCGTCTCCGCCCTGACGCTGCTGGGCCCGCACGGTCTGGCGCACGCCACCGCCCCGCTGTCGGACGCCGCGCGCGCGGCGGGCGCCGACTGGCTGGTGCCGGCCGTCCGCGTCGCCGGCGCCGTGGCCGCACTCGGCTCACTGCTCGCGCTGATCCTCGGAGTCTCCCGCACCACCCTCGCCATGGCCCGGGACCGGTACCTGCCGCACGCCCTGGCCTCCGTCCACCCCCGCTTCGGTGTTCCCCACCGCGCCGAACTCGCGGTCGGCACGGTGGTCGCCGTCCTCGCCGCGACCACGGACGTACGCGGCGCGATCGGCTTCTCCTCCTTCGGTGTCCTGGCGTACTACGCCATCGCCAACGCCTCCGCCTGGACCCTCACCGCGGAAGAAGGCCGACCGAACCGCCTCGTCCCCGTCATCGGCCTCGCGGGCTGTGCGACGCTCGCCTTCGCCCTGCCCGCGAGCACCGTGATCTCCGGCACCGCGGTCCTCGTCCTCGGGGCCGCCCTCTACGGACTGCGCAAGGTCTCCCGTACGACCGACTCCGAGGATCCACGCAGCCGATGAACAGTTCCGCAGACGACGACATCCGCGCGTTGGTCGACGCCCTGAAGCGACGAACCGCGGCCCGGGGAGAGCGAGTCCCGGCCCTCGATTCGGTCCTCCACCTGGTCGCCAACGACGAGGCGGAGATCGCGATCGACGGCCTGATCCACACGGCCAACGCGTTCCGGCTCCTCTCGCGGCAGGGCGAGTACGACCGCCTCCTGGCGGCGGCCGCCCGACTCGACCACGCGGACGGCGTGACCGACATCGATCCCGACTTGCTCCGCCCGGTCTCCGAGGACATCTGACGGCGCGGCTCCGGTTCGGGCACGACCACGGCCGTGCGCGATCCGACCTCCCCATGTGACCGGCGACTGTCTTCCCCGCCCCGGACAACTGGACGGAAGATGGTGACCTGCCAAGTCGCGCCCCCGCGCAACTCCCCACGTGGCGAAGCCCGTTGGAAGCCCGTTGGAAGCTCATTGGAAGCTCGTTGAGCGAAAGGTGACTCCTCATGGCCGACGAGCCGATCGCGCCACAGGGTCCGCCCGGCATCGAACCCGACGTGCCCAATGTGGCCCGGATCCACGACTACTTCCTCGGCGGCCGCACCCACTATCCCGCCGACCGCGCGGCCACCCGGCGCATCACCGCCGCCAACCCGCAGGCACCTCTGCTGGCCCGCGCCATGCGCCGCCGGCTGGTACGGGTCGTGGCCGCGATGACCGCCGGGGGGCATCACCCAGTTGCTCGACCTGGGTGCCGGTCTGCCCACCCAGGACAGCGTGCACGAGGTCGCCGCCCTCCACCACCCCGACACCACGGTCGTCCACGTCGACAACGACCCCACCGTCCTCGCCCACGGCAGACCCCTGCTGCGGCCCGGACGATCCCACCTGCTCCTGGGCGACGTGGAGGACATGGCATCCGTCCTCGACCACCCCGACCTGCACACCCTGATCGACCTCAGCGCCCCGCTCGGCGCCCTTTCGCCTTCCTTCCACGCGCACAGCCGAATCACCTCGCGGTCCTCGAAGCGTGCCCGTCGCCGCCGACGGATCTCCTGTTCCGTCATGGATTCCACGCCCCGTCCGTGTCCGACACCGGCCGACTCCTTTCAGGAAGGAGGTCCTGTCCGGATCGGCCGGTACCGCTGGCCGCGGTGCGCTCGGTGCGCCGAAGAAGAAGTGACACACATGCGGGTGCCCGCCCACCGTCGCGCACGGTGGACGGGCACTGACCTACGCACTTGTGATCACGGCACTGCCGCGTCCGGAGCGCTCAGCCCTCTTCCGGCGTCAGCCGCAGCGAAATGCTGTTGATGCAGTAGCGCTGGTCCGTGGGCGTCGCATAGCCCTCTCCCTCGAACACATGCCCAAGATGCGACCCGCACCGAGCGCACCGCACCTCGGTGCGCACCATGCCGTGCGAGCGGTCCTGGATCAGTTCGACCGCGTCGGTGTCCTTCGGGTCGTAGAAGGACGGCCAGCCGCAGTGGGACTCGAACTTCTCGTTCGAGGTGAAGAGTTCGGCGCCGCAGGCGCGACAGGAGTAGACGCCCTTCGTCTTGGTGTCGGTGTACTCACCGACAAAGGCGGGCTCCGTGCCTGCCTGCCGCAGCACCGCGTACTCGGCCGGGTTCAGCTCCGCGCGCCATTCCTCGTCCGGCTTTTCGACGTCGTACGACATGAAGCTCAGCCCCTTACTTCGCGAGACGGTCCAGGATCCGCGGGCCGAGGTCTGTCACATCGCCCGCTCCCATGGTGAGAACCAGATCACCGGGCTTCGCCATTCCCGCGACGGCCTCGGGGACGTCCGCCTTGTCGTGGACCGGGGTCACGTCGGCGCCCGCCGCGCGCGCGGCCTCGATGATCAGGTCGCTGGTGACGCCGGGGATCGGGTCCTCGCGGGCCGGGTAGATGTCCAGGACCAGCGAGGCGTCCGCGAGGGCGAGGGACTGGCCCATCTCCTTGCCGAGCTCCTGGGTGCGGGAGAAGAGGTGGGGCTGGAAGACGACCAGCAGCCGCGCGGTGGAGGCCGCCGCGCGCATCGCCTCCAGGTCCGCCGTCATCTCCGTGGGGTGGTGGGCGTAGGAGTCGATCACCTGGACGCCGGCCGCCTCGCCCTTGAGCTGGAGGCGCCGCTTGACGCCCGTGTAGGCGGCCAGCGCGGGCGCCAGTTCCGCCGCCGGGACGCCGAGCGCGGCGCCCGCGGCGAGGGCGGCGACCGCGTTGCTCGCGTAGTGGCGGCCGGGGACCGAGACGGTGAAGGTGAGTTCCTCGCCGCCCAGGACCACCGTCACCTCGCTCTTCAGGCCCTGCGCGACCACGGAGAGGATGCGGACGTCGGCGCCCTCCGCCTCGCCGTACGTCACCGTCTTCACGGAAACGGAGTCGGCCACCCGGCGCGTCAGTTCTCGCGCGCCCTCGTGGTCCGCCGAGATCACCAGGGTGCCGCCGGGCACGATCCGGTCGGCGAAGGTCTGGAAGGAGTCGTAGATCTCTTCCATGGACGCATAGTTGGCGTGGTGGTCGAGCTCCACGTTGAGGACGATCGCGACCTCGGGCGCGTACTTGTGGAAGCTGCGGTCCGATTCGTCGGCCTCGGCGACGAAGATCTCGCCGTCGCCGTGCAGCGCGTTCGAACCGGGGGCGTCCAGGTCGCCGCCGATCGCGTACGAGGGCCTCAGGCCCAGCTCGGTCAGCGAGACCGCGAGCATCGACGTGGTGGTCGTCTTGCCGTGGGTGCCGGCCACGGCGATCGGGCGCAGGCCGTCCATCAGGCGGGCGAGGGCGTCCGAGCGGTGGACGACCGGGATGCCCAGCTGGGCCGCGCGGGCCAGCTCGGGGTTGTCCTGGCGGATCGCCGACGACACGACCACGCAGGTGGCGTCGTCGGCGAGGTGCTCCGCCGCGTGCCCGATGTGCACGGTGGCGCCCAGGGCGCGCAGCGCGTCGGCGGTCGCGGAGTCCTTGGCGTCGCTGCCCGCGACCTTCGCGCCGCGCTGCGCGAGGATCTTGGCGATCCCCGACATTCCGGCCCCGCCGATGCCGATGAAGTGCGGTCGGTCCATGGCGGTGGGAAGGCCGGGTGCCATGAGTGTCTCCCTGTGCGTGCTGGTTCCGTACGGATACGACGGACGTTCGGCGGCCAGCCTATTCGGTGCCACCGACAATCACGGACACCCGCCCGCCGCACCCGTCCGCTACTCCTTGCTGTGCGAGAACAGCTTCAGCACCGGTACTCCGACCTTGTGACGGGCCCGCGAGGCCCAGTCGCGGTGGAAGAACTCCTCCACGTAGTGGGGGTCGGTCAGCACGATGACCTCGTCGGCGCCGATCTCGTCCACCAGGGTCTTGAGGGCGTCCAGCGGGTGGTCCTTGATGAGGCGCCCCTCCGCCGCGCTGCCGGCCGCGTGCAGGGCTTCCAGGGACACCGAGAGGGCCTGTGCGCCCAGTTCCGCCGCGTCCTTCCCCTCGGGGGTCTCCCGCTCGTGCGCCGCTTCGTCGAGTTCGCCGAGGGCGACGTCGTCGATGGCCCGCAGCAGGCGGTCCGCCTGGTCGCCGCGGGGCTGGAGCAATACGTGGAAGGAGACGGTCTCGTCACCGTGCAAGGTGGTGACGAACTCCACGTCGGCGGACGTAAGGGCCTTCTCGATCATCAGTACGCTTGTGAACACCAGGCGCCCCTTCTCCTTGGAGGACCCTCGGGCCCTCTCTCCTCCGTGGGCCTGCCAGGCCCTGCGGAAACCATCCTGCCCCGTGATCGCACGGGTACTGCCGGATTTAGTGTGCCCGTCGAAAGACAAACGGAACGGATCATTCCGCCCGTTCTCAGGTCCGACGGTAGCGACCGAACAGGAACCCGGCCTCTTCCAGCAGGGACACCAGTTCGAAGCGCTGAGGAACCTTAACCGACGGCCCCCCGGCGATCCGCTGCGCCTCCCCCGCCACGAGCATCGGCGAGAGGGTCACACACAGCTCGTCGAGGACCCCGGCGGCCACGAACTGCCCGAGCAGCCGCGGCCCGCCCTCGGTCAGCAGCCGGGTGTGCCCGAGGTCCGCGAGCACCCGTACGGCCCGCGCGGGGTCCACGCCGGCGCCGTCACCGGCGGCCACCACCCGGGCGCCCGCTTCCTCGGCCGCCGCGACCCGTTCGGGGGCGGCCGCGGCGCCCGTCAGGATCAGCGTCGGCACCAGGGGCGAGACGAAGAGCGGAAGCGAGAAGTCCAGGTCGAGGCTTGCGGTCACGACGGCGATCACGGGGGCGGGCCCCTGTCCGGCCGCAGCCCTGGCCGCCGCGAACTTCGCACGCGCGCGTGCGGGCCGGTAACCCTCCTGGCGTACCGTTTCCGCACCGACGACCACGACATCCGCCAACGCCCGCAGGGTGCCGAAGATCCGCATGTCGGCGGGCCCGGAGATGGGCTGCGAGCGGCCCTCGTGCTGACCGGCCCCGTCGAGTGTGGACACCATGTTGGCGCGCAGCCAGGGGCCGTCGGCGGCGGGGTAGGCGTACGCCTCCGCGAGTTCCGCGAGCCCCCACTCCTGGTCCGTCCCACGCGCGTCAGGGGCCCCGTCCGAGGCCTGGGCTGCTGTTTCGTCGGTCACAGGGAACAGGCGTCGCATGTCGTGCAGTGTGGCACGGCCCTTAGAGTGGTGAACCGTGTCGTCCTCCTCCGCCGCCTCCGGGATCAGCCCGATAGCAGACGCGGCCCCGCTGTCCCTGTGCGCCCGTGAGCCGTTCGTCCCCGCGGACCGGCTGGTCGCCGAGATGGTGCCGCCGCCGCGCTTCGACTCGGTGCGCTTCGCCACGTACCTCCCGGACCCGAACCAGCCCAGCCAGACCGAGGCGGTCGGCGTCCTGGAGAACTTCGCCGCCGGACTCGGCGGGGCGCACGCCGCCACCGCGAAGCGCGGTTTTCTCGGCTTCGGCAGGGGCAGGGCGGCCAAGACCCCGGCGGGCCCCCGTGGCGTCTACCTGGACGGCGGCTACGGCGTCGGCAAGACCCACCTGCTGGCCTCGCTGTGGCACGCGACCCCGGCCGAGCCCGCGCTCAAGGCCTTCGGCACCTTCGTGGAGCTGACGAACCTGGTCGGCGCGCTCGGCTTCCAGCAGACCGTGCGGACGCTGTCGGGCCACCGTCTGCTGTGCATAGACGAGTTCGAGCTGGACGACCCGGGCGACACCGTCCTGGTGTCGACCCTGCTCGGCAGGCTGGTCGACGCGGGTGTGGCGCTCGCCGCCACCTCCAACACGCTGCCGGGCAAGCTCGGCGAGGGCCGGTTCGCGTCGGTCGACTTCCTGCGCGAGATCCAGGGCCTGTCCGCGCACTTCCGCTCGCTGCGCATCGACGGCGACGACTACCGCCACCGCGGCCTGCCGGAAGCCCCGGCGCCGTTCACCGACGAGCAGGTCACGAAGGCGGCGTACGCCACCGCCGGCGCCTCCCTGGACGACTTCCCGCACCTGCTCGCCCACCTCGCGAAGGTCCACCCCAGTCGCTACGGCGCCCTGACCGACGGCCTCAAGGCGGTCTGCCTCACCGACGTCCGGCCGATACCCGACCAGTCGACCGCCCTGCGGCTCGTCGTCCTCGCGGACCGGCTCTACGACCGTGAAGTGCCCGTCCTGGCCTCGGGGTTGCCCTTCGACCGGCTGTTCAGCGAGGAGATGCTGAACGGCGGTTATCGCAAGAAGTACTTCCGCGCGATCTCCCGCCTCACCGCACTCGCCCGCGACGCCAAGAGCCTCGTCGAAACCGCCTAGTTCACGCCAGCCGAGGCGCGCTTTTCACGCTCTCTCGGAACGGAAACGCTCCGTTAACCCTGCAAACAACTTCACCGGGTTACCGTGTCACTTGACCAGCCGTTGACCTGGCCTTGGTCTGCACGAGAAGCACGGACCAGTTGAAGGGGGGCGCATGTTCCGAGGTAAGACAGCCCGGACCGTCGTGACGCTCCTCACTGCGGTCCTGCTCGCCCTGCCGTTCTTCGCACCCATGGAATCCTTCGCACCCGCGCACACAGCGCGTCATGCGGAGGCCAAGGCACAACCCGGGCTCAAGCTCAGCGGCAAGGCCCTGCGCTCCGAGACCATCACGTTCCGCGACTGCGGCGCCTCCGGGTCCCCCACCGTCCCGCTGCGTCTGCGCGACCGTTTCCGCACCGTCGACTGCGGGCCCGAGACACCCGAACGCCCCCTGCTTACGCAGGACCCGGCGGCCGTACGAACACAGGTGGCGCCCGGCGCGGCGCACCAACGCACAGTGAGATCCTCGACAGCGCACTCTCCGGCGGCACTTCAGGTCTTCCGCTGCTGAGAGCCGAGCAGGCAGTCAGTTCCCCCACGCACACTGTCATGCAAGCCCGACGCGCCCAGAGGGCGCGCCAGGAGGAGTACTCACGCCCATGCAGCCCCTCATCGACAACGCCCGTACGTTCGGACAACGCCCTGAGGAGTTCGCCAAACTCGCCGAAGGCCAGTCCCCGCAGGTGCTGTTCATCACCTGCTCCGACTCCAGGGTCGTACCGGCCCTGATCACGGGCGCCCGCCCCGGCCAGCTCTTCGAGCTGCGCACCGCCGGCAACATCGTTCCGCCGTACGCCTCCCAGCACCCCACGAGCGAGGCGTGCACCATCGAGTACGCCGTGGAAGTCCTCGGCGTCTCCGACATCGTGGTCTGCGGCCACTCGCACTGCGGCGCGGTCGGCGCCCTGGTGCGCGGCGACGACCTGACCGCCGTACCGGCCGTGCGCGACTGGCTCACGCACGCGACCCCGAAGCCGGAGGGGACGGTCGACGACCCGGCCGTCTCCGAAGGCGTGCAGAGCCATGTCCTGACGCAACTGCTGCGGCTGCGCTCGTACCCGTACATCGAGAAGAAGCTGAAGGACCGTCAACTCGCCCTGCACGCCTGGTTCTACGAGGTCCACACGGGTGCGGTCCTGGTGCACGACCCGGCCGCCGACGCCTTCAAGTCCCTGTGAGCGCGCCGATGCCGACCAAATTCCCCCATCTGCGGGAGGACTTCGCCGCCTCCCTCGTCGTGTTCCTGGTCGCGCTCCCGCTCTGCGTGGGCGTGGCCGTCGCCTCCGGTGTGCCGGCCGAACTCGGCCTGGTCACCGGCATCGTGGGCGGGATCGTCACCGGACTCATGCGGGGCAGCAGCCTCCAGGTGTCCGGTCCCGCCGCCGGTCTGACCGTGCTGGTCTTCGAGGCGGTACGGGAGTACGGACTGCCCGCCCTCGGGGTCATCGTGCTCGCGACCGGTGTGCTCCAGGTCCTCATGGGCGTCCTGAAGTTGGGGCGCTACTTCCGGGCCATCTCGGTCTCGGTCGTCGAGGGCATGCTGGCCGGTATCGGACTGGTGCTGATCGCCGGGCAGTTGTACTCGGTGGCGGGGGCGAAGGCCCCCGCCTCGGGTCTGGACAAGATAGCCGAGCTGCCCGGCGCGCTCGTCGATGCCGCCGGGAACACGAAGGCGCTGGCCTCGCTCGCGCTCGGCGCCGCCACCATCGCCGTCCTGGTGCTGTGGAAGCGGCTGCCGGCCAGGATCCGTACGGTGCCGGGTCCACTGGCCGCCGTAGGACTGGCGACGCTCGCCGCGCTCGCCTTCGGGCTGCCGGTGGCGACCGTCGAGGTGCAGGGGCTGCTCGGGTCGCTCCAGCCGCCGCCGCTCGGCGCGTTCGGTGAGCTGGCGCAGGTAGGGCTGCTGGGCACGGTGGTCGCGTTCACGCTGATCGCGTCCGCGGAGTCGCTCTTCAGCGCGGCGGCGGTGGACCGGCTGCACTCCGGGCCGCGCACCGAGTACGACAAGGAACTGGTCGCGCAGGGCGTGGGCAACACGATCTGCGGACTGCTCGGCGCCTTGCCGATGACCGCGGTGATCGTGCGCAGCGCGGCGAACGTGCAGGCGGGCGCGCGGACGAAGGCGTCCCGGGTCATGCACGGCGTATGGCTGCTGCTGTTCGCGGCGCTGCTGCCGAACGTCCTCGCGTACATCCCGATCCCGGCCCTGGCGGGCATCCTGGTGCACGCCGGCGCCAAGCTGATCCCCGTCCGGGAGATCCTGTCGCTGTGGCGCGAGCACCGGGGCGAGGCGCTGATCCTGGTCGTCACGGCGCTGTCGATCGTCGCGGTCAGCATGTTCGAGGGCGTGCTCATCGGGCTCGCGCTGGCTGTCGCCAAGACCGCGTGGGAGGCCTCGCACATCAAGCTGGAGGTCGTCGACAAGGGCGCCGGGCCCGTCCAGGCGTATCTGACGGGCAACGCGACCTTCCTGCGGCTGCCGAAGATCCTCGACAGCCTGGAGGCGCTCCCCCAGGACCGGCCGGTCGAGCTGCACCTCTCCGGCCTGCACCACCTGGACCACGCCTGCCGTAAGGCCCTGGAGAACTGGGCCGAGCGGCACAGCGCGGCCGGTACCGAGCCGGTGAAGGTCACGGCGGTGAAGTAGCGGGGCCGGTGCCTGCTCCGGGGTGATCGTGGCCCTGGAGCAGGCACCGGGCATACCCTTGCAGGAGCAGACAAAAGACCTCTCCGCTAGGGGGTCAGGATGCTCCAGGAACTGCTGGTGGCGGGCGTGGCGGCCGCTTCCGCGTGCGCCGTCTACGCCGCCGCGGCGGCGAGGGTCGTCAAGCAGTACGAGCGCGGGGTGGTCTTCCGCCTCGGGCGGGTGGTCGGCGAGGTGCGGGGGCCCGGCTTCACCACGGTCGTCCCGTTCGTGGACAAACTCCTCAAGGTCAACATGCAGATCGTCACGATGCCGGTGCCCGCGCAGGAGGGCATCACCCGCGACAACGTGACGGTCCGGGTGGACGCGGTCGTCTACTTCAAGGTCGTCGACGCGGCCGACGCGATCGTCAAGGTCGAGGACTACCGTTTCGCCGTCTCGCAGATGGCCCAGACCTCGCTGCGCTCGATCATCGGCAAGAGCGACCTGGACGACCTGCTCTCCAACC